>QCQY01000008.1 GCA_003209475.1 Prochlorococcus sp. AG-459-B06 | reverse complement strand
TCTTTAATCTGAATTAAATCTACATGATGACAGTTGATTTTTAATAGTTTGGTGATCTAAGTTTTTCCCAATTAAGACTATCTTATTAGATTTTTCTTTTGTCCATTCCTCATCATCTAGAGAAAACCGCTTTCCAGACAAGTGAAAAATATGTTTTCTTTCACTTTCCATGAACCATAATATTCCTTTTGCTCTAAATACATTTTGTGAGATTTGATTATCTAAGAAATATTGAAACTTCCTTAAGGAAAATGGTTCAAATGTCTCATAAGAAACTGAGGTAAAACCCTCAATATTATTGATCAAATCGTGGGGATGAGAAGAGTGATCGTGGGAATGAGAAGAGTGATCGTGGGGATGAGAAGAGTGATCGTGGGAATGAGAAGAGTGATCGTGGGAATTTTGTTCTGCATTTTTTTTGTTTTTCTCGAATTCAAAAGTATCTGTTTCAAATAAACCCACGCTCATTATTGTATGTAATGCAACTTCACTATTAGTAGATCTCAAAATCCTTGGTTCTTTTTTTATTTTATTTATAAACGCCTCTATTTTCTTTAATTTTTTTTCATTTGCTAAATCAGATTTATTTAGAAGAAGGATATCTCCATATAAAATTTGAGAATAGGCGACACTTGTATTATTTATTTCAAAATCAAAATTTTCTCCATCAATAACTGTGATTATCGAATCTAATCTTACTTTTTCTCTCAGATCACCAGCAGCGAAAGTCATGGCTACTGGTAATGGATCTGCTAATCCAGTTGTTTCAACAATCAAATAGTCTAATTTTTCAGCTCTTTCTAAAACTTTGGATACGGTATTTAATAATTCGCCATTAATAGAGCAACATATACATCCATTATTTAATTCGATCATATCTTCTGAGCCTTCTATTATTAATTCATTATCTATTCCGATCTCTCCAAATTCGTTAACTAAAACAGCTGTTTTAATACCAACTTGATTTTTTAAAATATGATTCAGAAGTGTAGTTTTGCCAGAACCTAAAAATCCACTAATAATAGTAACTGGCAATAAATTTTTGGACATTTTGACTAGTTGAAAAAAGGTTATATTTTTATTGATCGAAAATTTTGTTGATTTCCGAAGCTAATGTTTGATCCAGATTTGTAATACCTCCTAGATCATGTGTATTTAATTTAATTATTACTTTTGCATAAACATTCTCCCAGTTAGGATGATGGTTATATTTTTCACAGATTAAAGCAACCTTAGTCATGAAAGCAAAGGCTTGAATAAAATTAGCGAAGTTAAATTCTCTTTGGATTTGTTTAGATTTAATTTCCCAGCCAGGTATTTTGAAAACTAATTCATTCAATTCTTCATCTTGCAAAATGTAGGGTTCCATTAAATAAGAAATCTGGCTTATTACATTATAAATAACTTACTTTTTATCACCAATTATATGTACATTTATGATTCTTTCCTTTTGATCAAATCGATGTTCCCATAAATAAACAGCTTGCCATGTGCCCAGCATAATTTTCCCGTCTTGAAAACTCAAAGATAAACAAGTGTTTGTTAGGGATGTTTTAATATGTGCTGGCATATCGTCAGCCCCCTCTTGATAATGTTTATAGGATATTTCTTCTCTATCTTTTGATAAGGTTAAGTAGGAATCATAGGGAACTATCGATTGCATATACTTTTTTAGGTCCCTTAACACATTTGGATCCGCGTTCTCATTAATGGTTAAACTGCAACTTGTATGAAGTGAAGTTAAATTTAAAATTCCAGAATGAAAGTTATTTTTTTTAATACATAAATTTAAATCATATGTTATATCAATAAAACCCTCGCCATGGGTTATGAATTTTAATTTTGAAAATATTTGTTCCATTCAAGGTAAAACTTAATTAATCAATATCCTATTATGGATAAAGATTTATATTTTAATGCAGACATTAAAATTTTTATCTTAAAATAAATTTAATTTCCATTTAAATCTTTGGCTGTAACTCATTGGAATAAACTGGGTGCTTACCTTAAAGAAACACAAATATTAGGTTCAATCCAAAATACACTTTATTGGGATCAGAATACTGGAATGCCAAAGAAAGGTGCTTCTTGGAGGTCTGAACAACTTACTTATATTGCAAAAGTATTGCATGAAAGAAATTCTTCCGAGGAATTTTCTAATTTAATACAATCTGCTAAAAATGAACTATCAGATATTGAACGAAATTCCGATAATCAACTTTTCATAAAAGATAAAGAAAGAAATATTAGTCTTTTATTGAAGGAATTTAATAAAGAAAGAAATTTAGATCCCCAATTGGTTGAGTCTCTAGCAAAGGCAAAATCTAAAGGTTATGAAAGCTGGCAAGAAGCTAAGGAGAAGTCAGATTTTAAAATTTTTCTTCCTTTCTTTGAAGATTTAGTCAAATTGCGGATTGAAGAGGCAAAACAAATATCTATTCAATGTTCACCTTGGGAGACATTAGCCCAACCCTTTGAGCCTGAATTAAATTTGAAATGGTTATATAAAATTTTTCAACCACTGAAAGAAACCATCCCAGGCTTGATTAGAACAATTAACAAGTCCCAAAAAAATCATTGGAATTTAAGTCCAGAATCTCAAAAAAATTTATGTTCTAAATTACTTGACGAGTTTGGAAGAGATATAGATCTAGTTGTTGTTGGACAATCTCCCCATCCTTTTTCGATTACTTTAGGACCTAATGATTTTAGGATCACTACAAGAATTGTTGAAGGTGAACCATTATCAAGTTTTTTAGCAACTGCGCATGAGTGGGGTCATTCTATTTATGAGCAGGGTTTGCCATCTCAAAGTCATCAATGGTTTGCTTGGCCTTTAGGACAAGCAACTTCTATGGGTATTCATGAAAGTCAATCTTTATTTTGGGAAAATAGAATAGTTAAATCCAAATCCTTTTCAAAAAGATTTTTTAAAAAATTTGTTTCGGCTGGATGTTCTCTTAATAATTATTTAGAACTCTGGAAATCTATTAATCATTTGGAAGCAGGATTAAATAGGGTTGAGGCGGATGAATTGACTTATGGCTTACACATATTAATAAGAACTGAACTTGAAATAGATTTAATTGAAAGGGGGTTACCTGCTGAAGATATTCCAACAGAATGGAATAAAAGATATGACGAACTCCTAGGAATTAAACCATCTAATGATTCAGAAGGTTGTCTTCAAGATGTCCATTGGAGTGAAGGTGCGTTTGGATATTTCCCCTCATATTTGTTAGGACATGTTATAAGTGCACAAATTTCAAATCAAATGGAAAGAGATATAGGTTTGATTGAAAACTTAATTGAAAATGGTGAATATCAAAAGATCATCTTTTGGTTAAAAAATAATGTACATAAATATGGCAGATCAGTTAATTGTATGGAGTTGGTAAGAGCTGTAACTAATGAAGAACTATCGCCAAACTATTTTATTAATCATTTAAGGTCTAAAATTAATGATTTTTGCTGAAAAATTACTTTTAAAGAATTTGGTTAGGTGTGAGGATGTAAGATAAACAAAAATAATTTTTTGATGGCAAATCTAAATCAACCCCCAAGTAGGGTTACACCAAATTTATTACATATATTAAATGCTTTCACTGATAGCTCAAATTCAATAGTTAACGCTATTGTTGAATTGAATTCTAATACTATAAATAAATATGAATTAATTACAGAAACGGGTCACCTTAAACTTGATAGGGTGGGTTATTCTTCACTTGCTTATCCCTTTGCCTATGGATGTATACCAAGGACTTGGGATGAAGATGGTGATCCACTTGATGTGGAGATTGTTGGAGTAACTGAGCCATTGATACCTGGATCTATTGTCGAGGCTAGAATTGTTGGGGTGATGAAATTTGATGATGGGGGAGAGGTGGATGATAAGGTAATAGCAGTTCTGGCAGATGATAAAAGAATGGATCATATTTCAAGTTTTAAAGACCTTGGAGAGCATTGGCTAAAAGAAACGACCTATTATTGGGAACACTACAAAGATCTAAAAAAACCAGGAACATGTACTGTTAATGGTTTTTTTGGGACAGAAGAAGCTGTTGAAGTAATTAAAGATTGTGAAGATAGATATAAAAAAGAAATTGATCCAAAATTAATAAATTAACTAATATTATTTTTCTCTAAATTTTTCAAATATTTCGCTTAGTATTTCTTCGGCACCTTGGAGCTTTAGTCTTTTAGCTAGTTCTTTGCCTACTTCTTCGGGATCATTAATATTGCCAATATATTGATCTTTAATAAGCCTTTCTCCATCGAGAGATGCAACCATGCCAGTAAGGCAAAGTTGTTCATTTTGAATTTTACTATTCACACCTATTGGGACTTGGCATCCCCCTTCAAGCTCTCTTAAAAAAGCTCTCTCCGCTATACATCTTTGACTAGTAGGTTGATCTTCCAAGACATTTATAATTTCTAAAACCTTTTTATCATTAGATTTACATTCAATACCTAGTGCGCCTTGACCAACGGCATGAAGGGAAATCTCATTTGAAATAATCTGATGAATTCTTGATTCAAAACCCAATCTCTTTAACCCAGCAGCAGCCAGTATTATGCAATCAAATGCACCAGCATCTAATTTTTCTATTCTCGTAATAACATTTCCCCTAATATCTTTAAATTCAAGATGTGGATACTTATTTCTTAATTGTGCAAGTCTTCTTAGGGAGCTTGTCCCAACAATTGAACCTGCGGGTAAAGTTTCTAATCTATAACAATCATTTTTTTTGTTTACTACTAAAGCATCAGCAGGGTCTTCTCTTTTTGTTATACACCCTAATTTAAGGCCGCTAGGTAAATTCGTTGGTAAATCTTTTAGAGAATGTACTGCTATGTCTGCCTGGCCAACAAGCATTTGTGCCTCAAGTTCTTTTGTAAATAAGCCTTTATCTCCTATTTTTGCTAAAGCTACATCAAGAATTTTATCTCCTTGAGTTGCCATAGCTTCTATAGATACCTCTAAATTTGGAATATTTTTTTCTAGTTGATCTTTAACCCATAAAGTTTGAACCATTGCTAGTTTGCTTCTTCTACTAGCTATTTTCAGCTTAAAATTAGTCATTAAATATTATTTTGAGTTTGAATTAAAAATAAAGTCGAATTTATTTTAAGTTATTCTTTTGCAAGTTTTTAAAGCAAATTATTATACTTAACTTTTTTTATTTTATATATTCTTTTAAAACTCCATTGCGATTTGGATGTCTAAGTTTTCTTAAGGCTTTTGCCTCTATTTGTCTAATTCTTTCTCTCGTCACATCAAAAATTTGGCCAATTTCTTCAAGAGTTTTCATTCTTCCATCATCAATCCCATATCTCAATCTGAGAACATCTCTTTCTCTTGGACTAAGAGTGGCTAAAACTCCTTCCAAATCTTCTCTTAATAAAGTTTTAGAAACATCTTGCTCTGGATTTTCTATATCAGCCTCTATAAAGTCTCCGAGTCTTGAGTCTTCCTCTTTCCCTATTGGAGTTTCTAAAGAAATAGGAAGTTGCGCACTTTTAGCTATAAATCTTAATTTCTCAATTGTCATTTCCATACTCTCAGCAATTTCTTCTTCACTAGGTTTCCTTCCAAATTCTTGACTAAGAACTTTTGTGGTTTTTTTAATTCTGGATATTGTCTCGTATAAGTGAACTGGCAATCTAATAGTTCTACTTTGATCTGCAATTGCTCTTGTAATGGCTTGGCGAATCCACCAAGTTGCATATGTAGAGAACTTATAACCTTTTTCATGGTCAAATTTTTCCGCTGCTCTAATTAAACCCAAACTTCCTTCTTGGATTAGATCTTGAAATGATAAACCTCTATTCATGTATTTTTTAGCAATGGAAACAACTAATCTTAAATTTGATTGAACCATTTTTTCTTTAGCTCTCCTACCTAAGAGAAGTCTTCTTCTAAATTTGGAAAGAGGCATATCTATTAACTCGGCCCATTCTCTAACAGATGGGAAATGTCCTTTTTCTGACTCATATTGAGTTGCCAGCTCTTCTAATTGGAGTAAGTCAGCAATTTTTCTTGCAAGTTCAATTTCTTCATCTGGTCTTAAAAGTCTAATTCTCCCAATTTCTTGTAGATAAACTCTTATTGAATCTTCAGTGTAGATACCTTTTGGCCCAAGCTTTATATTTCCGAGCCCTTTATCTTCTTCTTCAGAATCACTAAATTCATTATTATTTTCAATACTGCTTTCGTTTAATTCAGAAGATGTCTGTAAATTTTGACTACTTTTATTACTATCTCCTTCAACTACTGTTTCTAAATTTGTATTAATTTTTTTATTGATCTTTTTTTTTGAACTAGGTTTTGAATTCTTTGATTCTGTTGCGACTGGACACATAATTTACTCCTTTCTAGGGTGAATTTAACTAGATAAAATTTTATTTAGGGCTAATTTGAACATTTAGTAGTAAAGTCCCCCTTCATGTTTAAAAAACTTTTTCACATAATGAGAATAAGAAAAGTTTTCTAAATTGTTGAAAAATTTAAATAGTGCTATAGATTACCTAAAGTAAAAAGTCTTGGGATTTCTCAGACAGGCAGATCATTTCTTGAATTTTCAGTCAATGATCAAAGCTTCATGTCTCCCTTAAGAGCAGGATACTTACAATGTGCAAAAAACACTTTGTGGAATGTTCAACAATCCAATACTAAGAAAAAGTTTTGAAGCCGGCAAGTAATCAGTTATTAAATATCTCCTACAAATTGGAAATTTTGCTTGATATAGGTAGTAGTAATGAAAGCTTTTACTATTTAGATGGAAATAATCTTGGGGCAGAAGTTGGAGATATTGTAAGTGTGAGACTAAGAGGGAGATTATTGAATGGGTTAGTGATCTCCAAAAAAAAAAATTCGACAATCAATAATGATGAAACAAATATTACCGGAGAAAAAAGCATAAGATATTTGTTTGTTGAAAGTATTTTGCAGAAAAAAATAATTGATGACTCTTGGAGAGAATTTATAGAATCCCTAGCCTCTTTTTATATGGTTAGTAATTTAAAAATGTTTAAGACTGCATTTCCTCCTGGCTGGATTGGTAAATATAAGAATTTTTCTAAAGGTTTTAAAGATCAAATATGGATTGAAACTAAAAAAGAACTTGATATTAAGAATAATGGATTAACCAAAAAAGAATTTTTTTTAATGAATACTTTGCCTGAAAAAGGTAATTGGCAAAGTGAATTAATAAAGTCTGGTTTTAATTACAAACTAATTAACTCAATGGTCAGTAAAAATTACCTTGTTAAATCTAAAAGAAAAAAAAATATAAGTACTAAATTAAATTCCTTTCTAAATGATCGTATTGCGACGAAAAAACCAAATCTTACAAATGAGCAAAAAATTGTGCTTCAAGAATTTCAAACAATGAAACCAGGAGATGTTTTACTTCTATGGGGCGAAACAGGTTCAGGTAAAACAGAAGTTTATATGAGAATTGCTGAAGATCAATTTTTTAAGAAAAAAAGTTGTTTGATACTAGCCCCAGAAATTGGACTAATTCCGCAACTTTTTGATAGGTTTAGTCGGCGATTTAATAATGTTGTTTACGAATATCATAGTAACTGTTCTCCCAATCATAGATCTCTAGTTTGGAAGAAAATTATTGATGCTAATGAACCTTTAATCGTAATAGGAACAAGGTCCGCAGTTTTTCTTCCAATGAAAAATCTTGGATTAATAATCATGGATGAAGAACATGATGTTTCTTATAAACAAGATAATCCTATGCCTTGTTATGACGCAAGAGAGATTGCTATTGAAATAGTAAAAAGGAATTCTGCAAAGTTAATTTTTGGGAGTGCAACCCCATCAATGAAGAATTGGAAGAAGTGTATTTTTGAAAAGAATTTTAAATTGACAAGAATGATTGAAAGGATATCCAGTAATGAGATTCCTGAAATAAGAATTATTGATATGCGGGATGAGTTCAAGAAAGGAAATATGAAAATTTTTTCCAATGAATTATTAGAATTGCTTCCTCAACTACGCTTAAAAAAAGAGCAGGCAATAATTTTGATCCCTAGGAGGGGGCACAGTGGTTTTTTAAGTTGTAGAAATTGCGGATATTTAATAAACTGCCCTAACTGTGACGTTCCTTTATCAGTGCATCTGGGTTCACAAGGAAAAAAATGGTTAAGCTGTCATTGGTGTGATCATAAATCGAGATTGATCAATCGTTGCCCAGATTGTCATTCAACTGCCTTTAAACCTTTTGGAATAGGTACACAAAGGGTAATAGAGTTTTTAAATGAAGAATTTCCTGACTTAAAAGTACTTCGTTTTGATAGAGATACAACCTCAGGGAAAAATGGACATAGAGATATTCTCTCAAAGTTTTCTAAAGGTGATGCTGATATTCTTGTGGGAACTCAAATGTTGGCAAAAGGGATTGACATCCCCAATATTACTCTTTCAGTAGTTATTGCAGCAGATGGGTTGCTTCATCGCCCAGATATTTCGGCAGAAGAAAAATCATTACAATTGTTTTTGCAATTAGCTGGCAGGGCAGGCAGGGCTCAAAAAAAAGGAAAAGTAATTTTTCAAACATATAAACCTAGCCACCCGGTAATTTCGTATCTTAAGAAAAGAGATTATGAACGATTCTTAAGTGAAAACTCGAGATTGAGAAAAGATGCTAATTTATTTCCATTTTGTACGATTTGCCTTCTTAAATTATCAGGTGAAAATTATGAATTAACTGAGTCAATTGCAATAAAGTTAGCAAAATATCTACACAATTTTTGTGAGAAAAAGAACTGGAAATTAATTGGTCCTGCTCCTAGTTTAATTTCTAAAGTCGGTAAAAAATTTAGATGGCAGATATTAATACATGGTCCTGAAGGAACAAAGATACCTTTACCTGATAGATCAATATTATGGAAACTTATTCCAAAAAATGTTTTTTTAACAATAGATGTTAATCCAGCAGAGTTGTAATTACTTTGATGGAAGTTGAGGTAAATCTGTACCTAATTTAAATCTATAAAATCTTAATAAATAGGCCACTATTATAATTATTAAAATAGTAGAAATCCCAATTAAAAGTTTATTGAGGCTCCAGAAAGAAAATTCAAGACTATTTATCTGCCCTTGATTTAAATTCCAAATTATAAGGTTTTTTGTGATTTCTAAATTTGAATTATTTTTATTAGTAAAGGTAGCTTTATTAGGGTGAATAATTTTGAAATTGAGTTCTAAATTATCAATACCTTGAATAGAATTTAGATCTAAATCTAACCTGTAAAAGTATTTTTTAAAAAAAATAAAGTTTTTTTGAGTGTTATGTATTTCTATATTTGTTGATTCTCCCGCTAACTCTCCAGCTATATTTTGGGTGATTTTAAGAACTTGCTTTGTATCTTCTAGATTGAGATTTTTATGCTTCAAAGAAAAGGTTGATTCGTCTTGTTCAATTTCTGCGTCAGGGAAAATATCTTTCATCTTCTCTTCAAATTTTAATTGCCAAGGAAATTTCTTTATGTATTTACTTTCTATCACAAGATTATTGGCTATTGAATCAAATTCACTAAGATCAAGGGTATCCTCAACTTTAACGCAGCCACTTAAAAGTGGAATTAATAATAATAGTATTAAAAAAATGATCAGTGAAAAACCTTTCTGAAAGGGCTTCGTTTCGCCAGTTGGAGTCTGAGTTACATTAATAAATTTCTTTTTCTTCAATACTTCTTTTTTTTTGCGCAGCGAATTAAGAGATTTTTTATTTAGTGATGGGTCGCTTTCAAACTGTACGTTCCAATTTTCTGGCTTTTTAATGTCAGGAGAGTCTATAACTTCCATCAAATATTTTGCATTTTCTCTCGTCTTATTATCGTAAGATTTTAGAAGTTCTTTACAAAACCTTTTAGCCTCTTCCTTTTTGTTGACACCACAAAGAGCAGTAATTAAGAATGTTCTTAAATTCACTCCCTCTTTACTTGACAAAGGAAATGATTCGATTAAGGGTAAAAGAAATTCAATACAATAATGATACTCACCTTTAGCTAAAGCAAGTTCTACTGTTTCTAAAACTTGCAAATAGGTTTTCATAGGTTAGGCGATTATCATTGTACCTATTCCGGAATTTGTAAAAATCTCAAGAAGTAGTGAATGCTCTATTCTTCCATCAATTATGTGAGCTGCTTTGACTCCTTGTGCTAAAGCTCTTATACAGCATTCTGTCTTTGGAATCATACCTTCAGTCACAATTTTTTTATCAATAAAATCTCTTGCCTCTTTGAGATTAGTTTTCTCAACAAGACTATTTTTGTTATCTTTTTCTTTTAAAATCCCTTGAGTATCAGTTAGAAGAATAAGTTTTTCTGCATTTATTGCAGCAGCAATTTCTCCAGCAACAAAATCTGCATTAATGTTATGGGAAATACCCTCCAAGGTTGATCCAATACTAGAAATAATAGGGATATATCCCTTAGATATAAGGGGATCTAATATTTCAGGATTGATTTTTGTAACTTCTCCCACCAACCCATGGCTCCCATCTCCTAATTCTCTGGATTGAATTAAGTTTCCATCAAGACCTGATATTCCTACAGCCAAGGATCCAGTTTTATTAATGCCTTTTACAATTTGTTTGTTAACTCTACCCATTAGAACCATCTCGACAATTTCCATTGTTTTTTGATCAGTAATTCTTAATCCATTTTCGAATTTAGGAGATATTTCTAGTTTCTTTAACCAATAATTAATTTCAGGTCCACCTCCATGAATTACTATCGGACAAACCCCCACTGTTGATAAAAGTGCTATGTCTCTAAAAAAAGCATTTTTTAAATCATCATCTTCCATAACAGAACCACCATACTTGATAACAATTTTTCTACCTGAAAAACTTTGTATGTATGGAAGTGCTTCGCTTAATATTGATACTCTTTGAGAATCATTCATTATTGAAAATCATTAAAACTTGATTGAATTAAGAAATTAGGTTTTTACAAATATATCCCTATATTCAATAAAAGAGAATAAAATCAAATTCTTTTTTATTATCGTCGATAATAAATTCTGATTCAAGACCTTTGACGAAAAACCTGTTTAATCTTTCTTGTTTTTCAATCCATTTTTCTAGAGGGACAGCGTTTAATTCGAAACGCATTCTGATACCATTTTTTTCTTCCTTTGTAATTTCTTCTATTTCTTTAAGTTGAGGGGGATTATCCTCGTCCCACAAATTTAAAGATTCTAATGAAGATTCAAGATGAGCTTTTATTCCATACCTCCATCTTGTAACATCTTTAACTAGTTCTGTTAATTCTTTTGGTCTATTAAATTTATTTGTCGCAAAATTTGTCTTGTCAAATAACTCTACAGGAGGTATTTCGGAAGTCTTTAAACCTAATCCAATTAGAAAAATAGGTACTCCATAAAAAAAAGTAGGTACACTTAAATTTACTGAGTCTGTAAAATAAGCAGTCATTCCAACAAAAGCTAATATACCCCCTGCGGTTACTATTAAGTTTCCAGGTGAAAAGTATTTCTTCATTTTGATTTAGTAGAATGAGTTTTAAATGAACTAACAAGTATTATGCAAGATCCTAATACTGCAAATCAAGCAGATTTAATTTTTAAACTTGATGAGGATAGAGCATGGCTATTAGAAAATCTTGATAAAGGTAAATGGCCAGAAATCAGAAGCGAACTTGCTGCACTTGAAAGAAAAATAAGCAAATTAATTATAAGTGTTCAAGAAAATAATGTTGATATTTGATTTAAAAAGGTATTTCGTCAACTTCGGGTACTAAGGGTGAACTATCCCAACTAGATTTTTTGGTGCTTTCTTTATTTTCAAATGACTCATTATTTTCCTTTTGATCAGACCTTATAACGTCAACTGGGGATATTTGATGAATCTTTGAAGCTGTTAGTTCTGGTTGTTTTTCTTTCGTTCCGTCTTTTCTAGTGACAGAATTCATCTTTAGACGTCCCTCCACAACTATATTTTGCCCCTCCTTTAGTTCATCTACCATTCCTTGGGCAATATTTCCCCATCCTATGATCTTGAGATCTCTGGTTGGATCTTCACTACGTAATCCTTTAAAATTAACAATCATTTCTGCAATTGGAGTTTGGTTTTCTTTGGTATACCTCATTTGGGGAGCGCTATTAATGACCGCCTGAATTAAACAATGATTCATTACTTACTATTTAATTAAAGACATACTGATGCAGAATCCAGAAAATTGCTATAAAAATGTTTGGATCCTATCAGGAACTTCTGATGGACCTGTAATAGCTAATAGGCTTCTTGAACTTAATTATTCAGTTTTTGCAAGTGTTTTAACTTATAAAGCAGGGCAAGCTTATAATGGAAATCCAAAGTTACATATCATTACGGGTAGATTAAAAAATAAAGATCAAATAATTAATTTCATAAAAAAAAATAAAATCACATGCGTTGTCGATGCTACTCACCCGTTTGCCGTGATAATTTCTAAAAATCTTAATGATGGATGTAAAGAGATTAATATACCTCTCTTACTATTTGAGAGGAAATCTCTAATTAATAACACTAATAATTTTTTTTATATTGATGATTTAAAGGATATAAATAACGTTGATCTAAAAAATAAGAATATTCTTCTGGCAATAGGATCAAGATTTCTTAACGATACAGCTAATTTTTATATCAATCGTAAAGCAAATGTATTTACAAGGGTGCTTCCGACTTATGAAAGCATAACTAAAGCTTTTGGATCATGTATTAAAAATTCAAACATAGCGATACTTGAACCGAGTAAAAATAATAAAAGTATTTTAGAAAAAACACTTTGTGATTTTTGGGAGATAGATTATATTCTATGCAGAGAATCTGGAAGTTATTCCCAGAAAAACTGGGAGAGTATAGTTTCTGTAAGTAAAATGAAGTTATTTTTGGTAAAAAGGCCGAAAGTTAAAAATGATTATTCTTGCTCTTTTAATCAATACCACAATTTGATAAATCACATAATTAAAAAATATTGATGTTTAATTCATTATGGAAATATTAGTTATGATCACAACTGAATCAAGTAAAGCAAATGCTTTGCGAATGGCTAAATTACTTATACGAAATAAACTTGCAGCTTGTGTTTCGATAAAGCAAATTTTTTCAATCTATAAGTGGGACGATGATATTGAAGAAACTAAAGAGTTTGAAATTACAATAAAAAGTAAACCAGAATTTAAAGATGATCTAATTGAGTTCTTAAATAAAATTTCTACATATGATGTCCCACAAATTATTTACAAAAAATACTATTGTGAGATGAAATATTATGATTGGATCAACAAGACTATTTGATTAAATTTCTCTTAATTAACTCTCTAAAATCTATATTGGATCTAGATCCTAATTGTGTAATTATTTGCCCAGCACAAATTGAACCTATCTCTCCGCATTTTTTGAGGGAATAATTTTTTATTAATCCATGAATAAATCCTCCTGCATAAATATCTCCTGCTCCTGTAGTATCAATAACTTTTCCCTTAGTCATTGACTTTATTACTTCAATATCATTGTTATTAATTATGAGAGAACCATTGCTACCTAAAGTTACTACGACTAATTCGCAAAGTGAAGAGAGGTCACCTTGGCAGTTTGCTAATTTATCCTTTTTAAATAGACTCAACACCTCGGATTCATTACAAAAAACTATGTCTACATAATTATCAATTAATTCTAAGAAACTCTCTCGATGTCTATCTACACAAAATGAATCAGACAATGAAAGAATTATTTTTGTATTGGATTGTTTCGCAATTTGAGCGGCTTTAAGAAAAGCATTTTTAGCTAATTCGCTGTCCCATAAATACCCTTCTAAATACAAGTATTTACTTTCCTTAAGTACACTAAAATCTATGTCTTTTGGTTCAAACTCTACAGAGGCTCCTAGATAAGTGCACATAGTTCTTTGTGCATCAGGTGTAATTAAAATGATTGAATGAGCTGTTGAAGCACCCTCAATAGTTGGTGGAGTATTAAATATGGTTTTACTTTTTTTTATATCGTTAGAAAAGAAATTCCCAAATTGATCATTTTTCACCCTACCAATAAACTGCACATAATTACCTAATTCTGCTAAACAAACAACGGTATTTGCTGAGGACCCACCTGATATTTGTTTGATGACTTTGCAATTTTCTAACAATCTCTGAGATTCATCAGAATTAATAAGGTTCATTGATCCTTTGTCCAGATTATTTATCTTAAGAAAGTGATCTTCAATATTTACAATAATATCTACTATTGCGTTGCCTAGACCAATGAGATCAACCTTTTTATTATGTTCAAAATGTCTAAAGGATCCCCTCATTGATTTGAAACTAAATCACCTAAGAAGTGCTCTTTTAGGACCATGAATTGGGTCTTCAATTACTATAGTTTGATCTCTATTCGCCCCGAGTGAGACAATAGCAATTGGAACCTCCATTAATTCAGCTAAAAATCTGAGATAATCCATAGCATTTTTTGGGAGATCGGATAATTTTCTGCAATCTGCAGTTGAGCATTGCCAACCTTTTAATTTTTTGAAGATTGGCTTACATTTTTTTAAGTCATCTGAATTTGTAGGAAAGTAGTCTATTTCCTCTCCATCCAGATAATATGCAATGCAAACTTGAATCTCATCTAATTCATCTAATACATCTAGTTTCGTAACAGCTAAACAATCAAGACCATTTACAGATACAGCATATTTACCAATAACTCCATCAAACCACCCACATCTCCTCCTTCTCCCAGTAGTGGTTCCAAATTCACTGCCTCTATCACAGAGTTGATCATTAATACTCCCTTGCAATTCCGTTGGAAATGGCCCCTCACCTACTCTTGTGGTATAAGCTTTTGCGACACCTATAACTCTATCAATTAAAGTGGGACCCACTCCAGCTCCAATACATGCCCCTCCTGATATAGGGTTTGATGAGGTAACAAAAGGATAAGTCCCATGATCTAAGTCAAGTAGAGTACCTTGAGCACCTTCGAAAAGGATATTCTTCTTGTTTTTTGAGGCTGCATGGATAGTCCTCGTACAGTCAACTACATGCTTGGATAATCTTTCCCCATAATCAAGATATTCTTCAACAATATCTTCTAATTTAAGTGGTTTAATGCCATAGATTTTTTCTAGGAGACCGTTTTTTTCTCTTAATGGAATTTCGATCACATCCTTTAGCCGTTCCTTATTGAGCAAGTCTCTTATTCTAATGCCATTTCTTTGTGACTTGTCCGCATAAGTTGGGCCAATCCCACGACCTGTTGTCCCTATTTTGTTTGAACCTCTATCAGCCTCCATCGCTTCATCTAAAATTCGGTGGTAAGGCATTGTTACATGTGATGTTGATGAAATTTTTAATCCTGAGATATCTATTCCATTATCAATTAACATGTCAATTTCTTTAAGCAAGATTTTGGGATCTACAACAGTTCCCGACCCGATTAGACATGAAGTATTTTTATAAAGTATCCCTGAGGGAATTAAATGTAATTTTAAGACTTTATCGTCAACAACTATAGTATGACCTGCATTTACTCCACCTTGGTAGCGAACGACAACATCAGCCGAACGACTAAGTAAGTCAGTTATTTTACCTTTTCCTTCGTCACCCCATTGGGCTCCGATTACAACAACATTGGCCAATTTTAGAAGAGCATTATTTTTGTGCGAATATTTAATATATTCAAAAATCTTGGTTAACTTTTAAAAAGTAAATGAATTGTATCAACTTTCTCTTAAAACCATTTTTTCAGCAAGAGAAAATTCTTTGGTTAAACGCTCCTTAAGTTTATCTGGTAAAGGCCTACTTGCAAAGTTTTTGTAATGCCCTGCCATAGCATTTAATGCTGTTTGCATGGTGGTAAATGATTGTGTTTTATTCACCATCCCTCTATTTCTGTATCTGGAAATATAGTCAGTTATAAGGGTAAGAGCCTCACTTCTTACTTCATCTTTATTTGGAGAATCTTTTGGAGTATCAACAGCTGTTTGTAGTGTTTTAACAACTGAAATGGTATCTTTAGTATAGTCACCTGTCATAGAAGTTTTTGCAGCTATAGAAGGGGAACTAAATAGTGTAAAAACAATAATTAAGGATATTGAAAAAGATATAGCTTCGGTGAGATTTTTTAAAAATAATTTTGATGTCCATTTCAATAACATAACTTAGCTCCCAAAAAAAAATAAGCCTTAAGACTTTTTATTGTACATTATTTCTGATTCCGAAATAAATGTTTCCAACAATTTATCAGTACTAATTTTAAACTTAGTATTATTTGTTCTTGATAAAAGTTCTACTTCTTTGTTAATAGAATCTCTTCCAATAATTATCTGAAAAGGAATTCCAATTAATTCTGCGTCTTTAAATTTAACTCCAGCTCTATCGTTTCTATCATCAAGAAGGACATCAATTTTATTAATTAAAAAGTTATTATAGATTTGCTCAGTAAGGTCACTTTGAATAGGATCTTTTAGGTTTGTTGGAATAATAATAACTTTAAAAGGAGAAATCTGGATAGGCCAACAAATGCCCTTTTGATCATGATTCTGTTCGATTGCAGCTTGAGCTATTCTTGTCACTCCAATTCCATAACAACCCATCCATAAATTTTTTAACTGACCATCCTTATCAGTGAACTTTGCATTTAATTTTTCACTGTATTTTTGACCTAGCTGGAAAATATGTCCAATTTCGATACCTTTTTTTTCTTTCAATTCCTCATTATTGTCGATATTTATTCTATCTCCTTTTTTGGCATTTCTGATATCCCCAATTAGATATTCTTTCGTAGCAAAAGAAAATTCTTGAAAAACTTTATGGAAATTCACTTTATTCCCACCACTTATAAACTTCGAAAGGTCATTTGCAGAATGATCAATTATTCTTGTCCATTTTTTATTCCAATTAGAACTAGCTTTAATAGTTTTATCATCTAAATCTGGTCCTATAAAACCTAAGGGAAAGTCAACTAAATTTTTTTCGATAATATTTTTGTCTTCAATCTTTTTAAGATTAAGCAGATTGAAATTATGAAGTTTATTGATTAAGTTAAAAAGCTTTACTTCATTAATGTGTTGATCACCTCTTATGCATGCAAGAATTGGGACTTCAAAATCACCTTCGAACTGTGCAAGGAATACTACTACTTTAATAATCTGACTAGGGTCTAAATTGTTATTATCGCAAACTTCTAGGATTTTTTTTTGATTAGGTGTTTCCAACCACTCTGCAATATTATCTTTTAGTGGAATAGGTTGAGAGGGTAAAGAAACAGCTTTTTCAATATTGGCAGCATAAGATCCACTTTGTGTAAACAAAATAGAATCCTCCCCAGCATCAGCAGTGACCATAAATTCTTTAGATGATGCACCGCCAATTGCTCCACTATCAGCTTCAACCCCTACTGTCTGCAGTCCACAAGATTTAAAAATATTTTCATAAGCATTGCCTACCTTTTCATAGAAAGAAGCCAAATCGTTTTCTGAAGAATGAAAAGAATAACCATCTTTCATTATAAATTCTCTACTTCTCATCAATCCAAACCTTGGTCTTATTTCATCTCTAAATTTTGTCTGAATTTGATAAAAACATTGAGGTAATTGCTTATAGGAGTTGATGGTCTCTGATGCAATACTCGTGATTACCTCTTCGTGAGTTGGTGCTAAACCAAATTCTTTACCTTGTCTATCTTTGAGATTAAACATTATTCCTTCCCCTGCAGTATATCCTTCCCACCTTTCACTTTTTCTCCATAAATCTGCGGGATGAAGTTGGGGCAATAGTAATTTTGTACAACCAATACTATTAAGTTCTCTCTCTATTATTGCGGATATTTTTTCAATAACTCTAAGCATTATTGGCATGTATGCATAAATACCGCTGTTAACTCTGCGAATATACCCAGCTTTTAAAAGTAATTGATGTGAAACAATCTCAGCTTCAGAAGGTGTGTCACGAAGTGTCCCCAGAGGAAATGAGGTTGTCACGCGCATACAAAAAATCCTTAATAATATTTAATTTTATCAATTAAGATGAAAAAATAATTTAAAGTGTCTTGAGTCCCTCAACGCGGCTAGTCTAAAAATATTGTTTCTGCTAACTTTTTCAGTAATGAAGTTCAAACTTTTTTAAAAAGTTCATCATTACTAAAACATTTTCTTAAGTTTATGGAAAATATAGATTCCAATATTTCTAGCGAAGAGGAATTAGTAGGTATTGATGAAGTTCAAAAATTCCTAAACAGATCAAGAGCTTCTGTCTATAGGTATACAAATACAGATTTAAGAAATCTAAACCCTAGCTTTAATCCAAGAAAATTAAATCCCGAATTTAGAACTGATCAAAAAGATCCTTTAAAGTTTCATCCTAATGAAGTAGCAAGATTTGCAAAAGATATTTTAAGAATCAAGGAGGTTACTGTAGAGGTCTTTAATTCACCTTCCTCCGCTGCTCAAAATATACTGGTGCAAATATTAGAGGAACTAAAATCTATTAGGTCTTTGCTAGAAAAAGAGTAATTAAAAAGTTACTAATCAATGTTTTGATTTATTGACATTTTGAATGTAGGATAATGATGTTTAATTATCTCCTTAATCTTTACCAATTAAGAGTTCTTGAGTTACACGAAATCAAAGCAGTTTATTCAAAGTAAATCAAGCGAAGAATCTTCTCATGATTCTGCTCGAAGTGATTTTGAAAGAGATGATGATGACCCCTTAAGTATAAGGAGTTTATCAATAACGTCTTTAGGTATTATTTTTGCCTTTTTGACAATTTTTTTACCTTCAATAAGCATTTTAATTGGAAGACCTTTATCTCAAGGGAACGAGATAATTCATAATCACGATTTTAAAAAAGATGGACCTTAGTTCAATACCTCCATCTCCAATGAATGGATTAGTAAATATTGTTGTTGAAATACCTGCAGGGAGTAGGAATAAATATGAATATTGCTCTGATGCAGGAATAATGGCATTAGACAGAATATTGCATTCTTCAGTGAGGTACCCTTTTGATTATGGTTTTATCCCAAATACCCTTGCTGATGATGGAGCTCCTCTCGATGCAATGGTGATAATGGATGAGCCTACTTTTGCTGGTTGTTTAATAAAAGCTAGACCCATTGGAGTTTTGGATATGCATGATTGTGGTGCATATGATGGAAAACTTTTATGTGTGCCTATAGCTAATCCTAGGCAGGCTAATATAGTGAGTATTAATCAAATTGCTCCTAATCAGCTTGAGGATGTTGCTGAATTTTTTAGAACAAGTAAAGGACTTGATGGAAGAACAGTTCAAATTGACGGTTGGAGAGATTTCGATGTGGTTGAAAATTTATTGCAAAGTTGTATACCCTTAAAAAATAAAAACTTCAAAGTACTTAAGAAATCAAAAACTAGTAAATTAAATTGAAAAAAATAATTTTTTATAGTTATTTAAAATGCTCTACTTGTAGAAAAGCTGCAAAGTGGCTTAAAAGCAAAGATTTCGAATTCCAATTAATTGATATCGTAAAAGAACCACCAATTGTTAATTATTTAAATCTAGCTTTAGAACAATACTCTGATGATAAGAAAAGGATTTTTAATACAAGGGGTAAAGCTTTTAAAACTCTCAATCTTGATATTAATGGTTTATCAAGGTCAGAAATTATTCAACTTCTTTTAAGTGATGGCAAATTAATAAAAAGACCATTTTTGATTTACGAAGGGAAAAAAGTAATATTAGGTTTTAACGAAATTCAATATGCCAAACAATTTATATAAGTTTAAAAAATCAAGACTTTATTAAGTTTATGCCTGTTTCTATTAAAAGTTTTTTAAAAGAATGGGGTCTACTGATTCTATTAACTTTTTTTGTTTCTTCATGTAGATCATTTTTCGCAGAACCGCGTTATATACCTTCTGGTTCAATGCTCCCAGAATTACAAATAAACGATAGGTTAATTATTGAAAAATTTTCGCTAAAAAACTCTCTACCAAAAAGAGGAGATATTGTTGTTTTTAACTCACCTTACTCCTTTGACAAAAAATTAATTTCTTCAAGATCTAAGCCTTTACCAAAAAAAAGATATTGTTTTTTTATGAGTTTTCCTCCAATGTCGTTTATTCCTGGTTTGAGGGATCAAGCTTGCGACGCTTATATTAAAAGAGTGGTGGCTCTACCAGGAGAAATTGTAAGTGTAAACACTAGGGGTGAATTAATAATAAATAATAAATTAATTCCTGAACCTTATGTCTCTTATAAGTGCTCATTATCCCTGTTTAATCAATGTGGTAAATTTGATAACGTAGTAGTCCCAGAAGATCATTTTTTAGTTTTAGGCGATAATAGGTCAAACAGCTGGGATGGAAGATATTGGCCTGGAAGTAAATTTCTTCATAAAAGTGAGATTATTGGTAAAGCATATTTCAGGTTTTGGCCTCTTAGTCAAGTTGGCTTTTTCAATAAATAAATTTTTTTTTAGGACGCTGACTTCATTAAAATAAAATTGAAAAAAAGGGTTTTAATTTAAAGAGCTCCGGAAGCAGTTGAATCAATTATTCCTCCTAGATGTGTTGTAATGTTTAGAGCGCTAATCACAGGGGGCTTTTGGGGATCATTAAAAAGATCTATTATAGTTATGCCGCCATTACCTTGTTTTATCATCCAAATATTTGAATAATTAATCCCAAGTAAGTTGCAAATTACAGTTTTGTTGACTGCATCATGAGCGACCAGAAGGGTTTGATCATTAACCTTTTGAGATAGACAAATTTTGTCAAAAGCTTCTACAGCTCTTTCTGATACATCTTTTATAGATTCACCTTCGGGCATTATTACTTCTTCAGGTTTATCATGCCAATTTTTTAGTAAAACAGGCCACTCTTCTCTGATTTCTGCTTCCAGTTTACCCTCCCATAATCCATGACTAATCTCTATAAGTGAATCTATTCTTTCTATTTTTAAATCTTTGATATTTTGAAGGATTATTTGTGCAGTTTCATAAGGCCTATGCATTGAACTTGAAAATGCCTTATTAAAAGAAATATTTCTCAAATATTCAAAAGTCTTTATAGCTTGATCTTTTCCGTTTTCATTTAAAGGGATATCAATTTGACCTTGAAATCTACCTTCTTTGTTCCAGTTAGTTTCACCATGCCTGATTAGAAATATTCTGGAATCTCCAATTTGATTTGGAATATTTTTATTCAGATGGGAAGTTTGATTTAAGCATTCAATTTGGGTCTTAAAAGAGTTATCTTTTCTTGAAATATTTAGTATCGAGAAAGAAGCATTTTCTAATCTTATTTTCCTAAAACCTTGCACCGGCTTTCCTAATAACAAAAGGATTAAACATCTGAGAATCGCATTATGTCCTACAACTAAAATATTTACATCATCTTTGTTTAGATAAATTTTTAAAATATCCTCCATAAAATTTCTTGCTTGAACAAATAACTCTTGAATTGGTTTATAAGTTTTATTGTCATTTCTTTTTAAGATTAGATTTTCTGGATTATTTTTCCATATAGGGTAAATTTCTGGAAATTTCTTTTTTATTTCATTAATTTTTAGACCAGACCATTCACTAAGATCTACTTCTAGCAAATTATTATCGAATATAATATTGTGTTCTTCATTGAAGGTTTTTTTAATTGTTTTTGCAGTTTCTGCCGCTCTCACAAGTGGGGAGGAATAAATTTTATCGAAGCTTATTTTTGATAATGCTTTTCCTGCTTTTCGGGCTTGTTCATATCCTTCATCAGTTAATAATGAAGCATCTGTCCTTCCTTGAATTAATCCTTTTGAATTGAAACTGCTTAGTCCATGCCTAATTAAAACTAATCTTATAGCCATTATATAAATTTGAAAATTAAGATAATTTAATCATCTCATGGCGTGATTAAAATAGATACATCAATATAAGGAAATTCAATGATAACTAAGTATAGTTTTCAACAATATAATAAGTTATGATCTTTAAAAATATTTCTAAATCAAAACTCACTTTAGCTTTTATTTCTATAGTCATAACTTTTTTTGTATGGAAGCAAGGCTTAAGAGATAGTTTAAATAGACCATCTGTTTCATTTGATATTAGTCAAAAAGAGCAAGAAATTGCTGAATTATCGGTCCAATCAATACCTGCAAATCTTAAAAAATTTTTTATCATAAATGATCCGGTTGATCAAATAAATAAATCACTCTCTGAGGTCTCATTTGAAGAACTAACAGAAAGAAATAAATTAATTCGAATAATCTCTTCAGAATCAAATGATCCTATATTTTATAAAGATATATCCAAAGATTTTGAAAATAAAAACTTTAAATTTCTGATTGATGAGATAGAAAAAAAATCCAATAATAATTCATATAAACCAAATTCTGATAAATTTGATTTATTTAAAGGTGATAGATTTTTATATCACCTTTTAAGCAGGAAATTTGATTTTGACGATAGTTCATTAATAACAAAATCATTTTCAAGCAAAATGTTTTTAAAAATATTAGCCATCAGACTAATACCACTTTTAACAATAATTATTGGCTTTATTCTGTCTTTAAAAGTATTATGGAGCACCATATCTTTGAAAAAGTTTGGCTGGCAAGAAATTAAATCCTTAGATTTAGAATTAATAGATATGGTTTTATTAATTGCAGGGGGATTTGTTGTTTTAGGAGAAGTGGTATCACCTTTGTTCTCTGTCAGTTTGGTTGAATTTTTTTCTAAAAATATCTCTAATGAATTGTCTCAATCTTTAAAAATATTCTTTGGATATCTTTTTATGGCTCTTCCGCCATTAGGGATAGTTTATTATCAAATTAAATCTTTGAATGGTGAATTTACTTTTAAAAAGGATTATTTACAGTTCAATTTCTTGCCAATAAAATATGCAATTATTCAGGGAATTAAAGGTTGGTTAACAATTGTTCCTTTTGTTTTATTGATTTCTCTAATTATGAATATTCTGATCGATAATCAGAATGGTAGTAACCCTTTGCTGGAAATTGTTCTTAATAATAATAATTACTTATCATTTTTTCTATTATTTGTAACAACAACTCTACTAGCTCCTTTATTTGAGGAGATTATATTTCGCGGTATTTTATTACCAACTCTTTCAAGAGATTTTGGAGTAATTCAGGGCATAATAGTTTCAGCTTTTATCTTTGCATTAGCCCATCTAAGTTTGGGAGAAATGGCGCCATTATTTGTTCTAGGGGTTGGATTAGGAATTACAAGAGTTGCTTCAGGGAGTTTGTTTTCTTCAGTGATTATGCATTCTTTATGGAATGGATTAACTTTCTTAAATTTGTTCTTATTGAGGACATAAAGAATTAAAATTTTCACTTGCGAATCAAACAAAAAGATGTTTATTTAATTAATAACACCTCTTTTATTTAAAAAATAATTCATAGATGAAACCTTATGGGAATCAACTTAATTTAAAAAAAAAAGTTTCAAATGAAAGTAAAAAAAATTCCGAAAAAATATCCATAATTAATTTAAAATTAATACATCAAATTTTTGACAGCATTAATATTTCTCTATTGGTATTAATATTTACCTTATTATTCTTATCTTTTGATAATCAAAGGAAATGGTCAAATACATATAAAACCTTATCTAAAACAAGAGCTATTAATAATAATCTTATAGATTATATTTCTAAAATTGAGGAGTTTTATATTAGTGAACTTGAGTCTATCAATATTTATAGAAAAACTAAACCTGAAGATTTAATCTATCTAGAAAAACTTACAGAAAAAAAAGAAAGTTTTTTTAGGAAAGATTTAAGTAGTTTCATTGAAGGTATTAGTGATAGCAAATATCAAAGGGGATATTGATGAAAAAATATAAAAAAATTGTTCGTCTTATACCCCTTGATCAAAAAAGATTAAAATTTCTCTATATTTTTAGTTTGTTATTAATATTATGTTTATTTGGCAGGTTAGTTAAATTGCAAGTATTTAACGCCTCTGATTTGCAAAGGAAAGCTAGATTAATACAGTCTTCTAAAACTAACTCCTTAAAAAAAAGGAGATCAATTGTTGATAGAAATAATAGACTAATTGCTTACGATAAACCGCTCTATAAATTATGGGCCCATCCAAAATATTTTAATTTTCCTGGTGATTCAATAAATAGAGTTCGCAGTATTGAAGAAGTTATAAAAAAATTATCACCAATCTTGAATATTAATGATGAAATACTCTTGGGGAAATTTAATAAAAAAATGAGTGGCATTAAGCTTTTGGATAGAATTTCTGAAGAAAAGGCAGAAAAGATTAAGAACCTTCAAGTAAGCGGACTTGATTTGTTTAAATATTCGCAGAGATATTATCCACAAGGGGAGCTTTACTCTAATCTTGTAGGTTTTGTTAACGATGAGAATAAAGCTTCAGCAGGTTTAGAGCTTCATTTAGATAATCAAATTAAAGTTTTTGATAAAAGTAATTTAATAAAAAGAGGAGGAGATGGAACTCCTCTACCGGATAACTCAGCCCCAGGTGATTTTATTTCTGATTACAAAAGTTTAGGCCTTACTATAGATTCAAAATTGCAAAAAGCGTCATTCAATGCACTATCAAAGCAAGTAAGTAAATGGAAAGCAAAGAAGGGATTTGCGATAGTTATGGATGTTAATAATGGTCGGATTCTTTCCTTGGTTACATTCCCGTCATATGACCCAAATAAATTTTGGCAGTATGATTCTGAACTCTTTAGAGGTTGGTATTCTCAAGATTTATTTGAGCCTGGTTCAACTTTTAAACCTATTAATCTTGCCTTAGCTTTAGAAGAAAAAGTAATCCAGAAAGATGGATTAGTTGAAGATATTGGAAAGATTAATGTTGGAGGATGGACACTTTCTAATTGGGATAAAAAAGGTAACGGATACATTGACTATCCAAAAGTATTGCAGGTTTCAAGTAATGTTGGGATGGTAAAAATAATGCAAAATTTAGACCCCACAATTTATTGGGATTGGCTAGAAAATTTAGGTATAAATAAAAATTTAGAAACTGACTTGTTTGAATCAACTGCTGGCCAACTAAAGACAAAAGATTTATTTGTAAATCAATCAATTGAGCCTGCCGTAACTTCTTTTGGTAAAGGGTTCTCAATCTCGCCACTTAAATTGGTTCAACTTCATGCGGCTCTAGCAAATGGTGGTTTTGAAGTGACTCCTCATGTAACCTCAACTTTCAAAGAAAGAGTTAATAAAAATCCAAAAAAACAATTTTTTTCTCACGAGGTCTCTAAAACTGTTCTTGAATGGATGGAGAGCGTAGTTGATAAAGGTAGTGGATCTGGAGTAAAAATCGAGGGTTATAGGATAGCTGGGAAAACGGGCACTTCTCAAAAAGCCTTAAATGGTTTGTATTCAACTAAAAAAGTTTGCAGTTTTGTGGCGACCTTACCAGTTAATGATCCGAAATATGCTGTCCTAGTGGTCGTTGATGAGCCATCTAAATCATATGCATATGGTTCAACTGTTGCGGTACCAGTTGCAAAAGAAATTATCGAGAGTTTGATAGTAATTGAAAAAATACCTCCTAAGATTAAAAATGATGGAATGATTGTTAAAAAACCCTAAAATTTTTCAATTATATAAATATTTAGTTCATTATCTGATGATTTCATTAGGAATAAAAGCTAGTTTATGTATATATATATATGATTACATAGATATGAAATCAATTTTAGAACAATTGTCCTCAATGACCATAGTTGTTGCTGATACTGGAGATTTAGATTCGATAAAAAAATTTCAACCAAGGGATGCTACCACCAATCCATCGCTAATACTTGCTGCTGCTAAGAACCCTGATTATGTGAAATTAATTGATAAAGCTTTAGAAAGTTCAGAAAATGTATTGCCCCAAGGATTCTCTGAAATTGAATTAATTAAAGAAACTGTTGACCAAGTTTCAGTATTTTTTGGAAAAGAGATATTGAAAATTATTTCAGGGCGCGTATCTACAGAAGTTGATGCAAGACTGAGCTTTGACACTGAAGCTACAGTTGAAAAGGCGAGAAAATTGATCAATCTTTACAAAAACTTTGGAATTGAAAAGGAAAGAATTTTGATTAAGATTGCCGCAACTTGGGAGGGAATTAAGGCAGCTGAAATTTTAGAAAAAGAGGGTATTAAGTGCAACTTGACTTTACTTTTTAACTTCTGCCAAGCTGTAACTTGTGCCAATGCAAAGATAACTCTAATTTCCCCGTTCGTTGGCCGTATATTAGATTGGCATAAAGCAAAAACTGGTAAAACTAGTTTTGTTGGTGCTGAAGACCCTGGTGTTATTTCGGTTACACAAATTTACAAGTACTTTAAAGAAAAGGGATTCAAGACAGAAGTAATGGGAGCGAGTTTTAGAAATCTTGATGAAATAAAAGAATTAGCAGGTTGCGATCTTTTAACAATTGCACCAAAATTTCTTGAGGAACTGAAAAAAGAAAAAGGAGAGTTAATTAGAAAATTAGATGTAAGTACCCAAAGAAATAATTCTAATGACTACGAATTTGAAGAAAAAGATTTCAGATTAAGTATGTTAGAAGATCAGATGGCGAGTGAGAAGCTTAGTGAGGGTATAACTGGATTCAGTAAAGCCATAGAAGAATTGGAAGAACTACTACTTAAGAGATATTCAGAAATTAAAAATCATAAATTAATTTCTGCTAATTAAATTTAAGTTTGAATAGAGAAAGAATTAAGTTCCACTTTTTGTTAAAAGTCTTCTGATAACTCTTTTTGCAATATCTTCATAACTCATCTCTCCTGATAATATTTGAGCAATACGTTTGGGTGCCGTTTTTCTTTTGACACCTAATTGGTATCCAGTTCTGGGAAATCTATAAAATACCTGGGCTATTCTCCTCCCCCAAGCCATTGATTTCCCCCAAATGTTGTTAATTTTTTTCGTATAAAGATTTAAATTATCTATTTTCCCTGAAAGAAACTGATCTATGTATTCTGCAGCATAAAAACTGCTAATTAAAGATGGTCTAATTCCTTCAGCTAAAAATGGATCACATAGAGATGCTGCATCTCCAACCGCTAAAACTTTGTCACCATTAATTGAGTGGAAGCCATTCCATATTCTCAGTTTCTTGCTGATCGTTTTATTAGGAAAATCATCAAAACCGAAGCTTCTGATCACTTGTTCATTTATAGCCTGATTTTCTAAGAGACCATTATTTATAAAGGTACCTAAACCAATATTTAAGCTTTCTCTAAGTGGGAATGCCCATGCAAAACCATATTTTATAAATCCAAACTCAAATCTAACTGCATCTCTAGGTATTTCACCTAACCCTTCCAATCTTAATGATATTGTGTTCGCAAATTTCGGTTTTCTTGGCCCTAAATCAAAATATCCTGCCCATTTTGATTGGGAACCATCTGCAATAACAAGAAATTCTGATGAATATTTTATTTTGTTATTACATGTAATTTCCCATTTATCATTTTTTTTTGTGATTTCTTCTATCAATAATGGTCTCATTATCTGAACTCCATTACCCAAGGACTCATCTAGTAATAATTGATCAAGTTTCTCTCTTTTAATTATCCAAAATGGGGATTCACCAGTCAGATCAGCAGTCACTTTATCCGCAGCCTTCCATCTGAATTCAACATTCTTAATCTTTGATTCTATGGACTCTTCTATATTTAAAGGAATAAATCTTTGCATTGAGGATGCCATTCCACCTGCACATGGTTTGTAAGTTTGGAATTTTTCTTTATCAATAATTAAAACCGAATATCCTTTTTTTGATAGGTTAAGAGCGGTGGAAGATCCTGATAGACCTCCACCAATTATTACAACGTCAAATCCGGTCAAACTTTTAGAATTTCCTTCTCTTTTTCTAACAATTTAGTTTCTATTAAAGCAATATATTTATCAGTAATTTTCTGAATTTCAGATTGATTATCTCGCGATTTGTCAATAGAAATAAGACCATCTTTTTCGTCTTTTTTTTCTTTATCAACAGCATCTCTTCTGATATTTCTCAAAGCTACTTTTCCTTCCTCTGCATATTTAGAGGCTAATTTACAAAATTCTTTTCTTCTCTCTTCTGTTAAAGGAGGTACATTTATTCTTATTACTTTCCCATCATTATTTGGAGTAATACCTAAATCACTCATAGAAATAGATTTCTCTATCGCCGGTAAACATGAAATATCAAAAGGTTGTATTGAAATTGTTTGTGAATCAACAGTGCTTATTGTGGCAAGTGATTTGATTGGTGTTTCTGCTCCGTAGTACTCAACACTCACTCTGTCTAACAATGAAGCATTAGCTCTGCCTGTTCTAATTGTATTAAAGTTTCTTTGAGTGGCTTCAATACTTTTATTCATATTTTCTTGAATTTCTTTTTCTTTCATAATTAAAATGAATTAAATGATCTTTAACTAATTAAAGAGCCTATTTGCTCACCAGCAACAGCTTTAGAAATGTTTTCTTTTTTGAATATATCAAAAACCATAATTGGGATATTATTATCTTTGCAAAGTGCAATTGCAGTACTGTCCATTACTGCAATTTCATCACTAAGAACTTGTTGATAAGTGAGAGAGGGATATTTTTTGGCATCTTTAAATTGATTAGGATCACGATCGTATACTCCGTCAACTTTAGTTGCCTTCATGACTACTTCAGCGTTTATCTCTGCTGCCCTCAAAGCTGCCG
Organism: Prochlorococcus sp. AG-459-B06; assembly: GCA_003209475.1. GTDB lineage: Bacteria > Cyanobacteriota > Cyanobacteriia > PCC-6307 > Cyanobiaceae > Prochlorococcus_A. The sequence goes on along the minus strand of QCQY01000008.1, from coordinate 30,623 downwards.
TAGTATCAGTTGTAAAAAATGGATTTCCGCATCCTCCTCCAAAAACAACAACTCTACCTTTCTCTAGGTGTCTCATAGCTCTTCTTCTAATATAGGGTTCTGCGATTTCCTGCATTTCTATTGCTGTTTGTACTCTGGTTGCAACTCCTACTCTCTCGAGGCCATCTTGAAGTGAAATCGCATTCATTACTGTTGCTAGCATCCCTACATAATCAGCAGTCGCGCGATCCATCCCGTCTGCAGACCCCTTAAGCCCCCTAAAAATGTTTCCACCACCAACAACTATTGCAAGTTGCACATTATTTTCAACTACTTTTGAAACATCTTCTGCAATTGACTGAACTATGGCAGGATCAATTCCATAAGGTTTATCACCCATAAGTGCTTCACCACTAAGTTTTAAGAGAACTCTTTTGTAAGTCATTCAATAATAATACTTTTAAGACCTTAGCAAGTAAACGTACCAAATTTATTTTTTGTTCAGATATTGCTTGCGTCTTTAAACATTTCTAAACCTACCTGAAGAAATCAAATAAACATTTGTTTACTTAGTACTCAACGCACTTTTGTGCTTTTATTCCTTGCTCTTTAAAAGGATGTCTTATTAGTTTCATTTCTGTGACTAGGTCAGCGTAATTGATGATTGAATCAGATGCTCCTCTTCCTGTTAAAACAATATGATTTTTTCTATTATTTAAGCTTTTTAAAAAAGTGATTATTTCTTCTGAATCAAGATAGCCAAGTTTTGTAGCAATATTAATTTCATCAAGAATGATAAGTTTATAAGATTCGTTCTTTATGTATTTTTTGGCTAATTGCCATGCTTCTTGAACTAATTTTTCATCTCTTATTCTGTCTTGTGTCTCCCAAGTAAATCCTTCTCCTAATGAATGCCAAGATATGTTTGAAGACAAATTTTGAAGTGCTTTTTCTTCTCCAGTGGTCCAGCCTCCTTTGATAAATTGAATTATCGCCACTTTATAACCATGTCCTATCGTTCTTAAAGCCATTCCTAAAGATGCAGTGGTCTTGCCCTTACCATTCCCTGTAAAAACAATCAATAAGCCTTTTTTTGTTTTTCTAATTTGTAGTCTTTCAGCCTGAATATCTTTTCTTTGCTGCATTCTTTTTTTATATAAGCTCTCATCACTATCTGGAGATAATTTTCCTCCCATTCCAAGTTTACTTGCTTGATTATCGAGGTTAAATATTTTCTCGGAAGATGAAGGGTTTTCTTGCATATGACCTTAATTTTTATTTAATGATTATAAATCTTTAAATATTTTTAGCTCTTTTAACTTTTAAAATTGCATTATTAACTGCCTGTTGTTGATCTCTTTTAGTAATCCAGTGGTGATAAGTTTGAGTATGTAAACTAACCGAATGTCCCATCATTTTGGCGGCTACTGTATCGGGTAAATCATAAAAAATTGTTCTTACTGCCCAAGCATGTCTTAGATCATAGGGTTTTATTTGTAAAGAGTAACGCTTAAACTGGTCTGTAATTTTTTTCCCAATATTCTGTAAGGTTGTAATTTTAAGGTCTCTATTAATGTTTGGAAGTAGTTCTGGATTATCACCAAGTTTTGATAATTCGAACTTTTCCACCCATTCAGGATGAAATGGCCAAACTTGATGTTCCCCAGTTTTAGTCGTAGGTAAAACTCTAATAATTTTGTCCCCAAAATTAGTAAGAGAACTTAAATCACAAAAAAATACTTCATGATTTCTTAAACCATATGTAGCCATCAAACCAAAAACAAATTTCCAAGATTTGTTTGGTATCGTCTCCCAAAGTTTCTCAATTAACTCATCTTTAGGGAGATCCCTAAATCCTGCTTTGCTTAAACCATACCCTCTAGAATTTAATTTCCAGCCTTCTGGTAGTTTAATGTCCAAAAACTTAGCCAAAACATTTAGAGAAGTAGCGCATTGTTTCCTACTTCTACTACCTTCCTTATAACTTTCAAGTGTTTTTTGAAATATTCTTTCTAAAGTTTCATTCTCATAATCATTATAAATAGTTAGGATTCTTTTCATATATGGTTTGTAAGAACTTCTCCAAGTAGTTTTCCTAGTGCTGGTTAGAAAATCACTTTTGTTTTCTTTAAAAAAAAACTCCTCAAATTGATTTAATCTATTTGGGAATTCAAAACCATCTTTTATTTGTTTTTTATAAGAGTTGCTTATCCAATTAATCCACTCAAATTGATTCAATTCCAATTGCAAATTGATTAATTGTAATTTTTTTTTGGCCTCCTCTAATCCATAAATATCAGCCTTTAAACCAAGAGATATTCTTTGAATTTTAAAATTATTTTTATCTTCTTTGGAGGGTAGTGAACCTCGAATATTTAATTTCTCTCCTCTTTTCTCAATTTTAAGCTTGCTGCCTTGAGTAGCAAATTTATCATTGACATTATTAATTTCCTGAATTACGTTCATTTACTTATATAATTGACCATATAATGACGTTTTTAATGTTGAATTTCAATCTCCATAGATTTTAAATGGATAAAATAGGCGTCTTACTAATGAATTTAGGAGGGCCTGAACGCATTACTGATGTAGGCCCATTTTTATACAATCTTTTTTCTGATCCTGAAATAATCAGGACTCCTTTCCCTGTTTTTCAAAAGCCACTAGCATGGTTAATTAGTACACTCAGGAGTACTACTTCACAACAGGCTTACCTCTCTATAGGAGGAGGTTCACCTATCAGAAGGATAACTGAACAACAAGCAAGAGAATTACAGTCTAAATTAAGAGAAAAGGGCTTTAATGCTACTACTTATATCGCTATGAGGTATTGGCATCCTTTTACAGAATCAGCTATTGCTGATATGAAAGCAGATGGCATAGATCAAGTTGTTGTAATACCCTTGTATCCACATTTTTCGATAAGTACTAGTGGTTCGAGCTTTAGGGAATTAAAAAAATTACGAGATTCTGATAATGAATTTAAGAAGGTTCCAATGAGATGTGTAAGGAGTTGGTTCAGTCAATCAGGTTATTTAAAGTCTATGGTTGAATTAATTTCTGAACAAATTTCACTTTGTGAATCAACTTCAAAAGCCCACATATTTTTTACTGCTCATGGAGTTCCTAAGAGTTACGTAGAGGAGGCTGGAGACCCTTACAAACAACAAATTGAAGATTGTTCTTTATTAATAATAAATGAGCTGGAAAAATGTTTAGGGCACAGTAACCCTTATACACTTTCTTATCAAAGTAGAGTTGGTCCTGTTGAATGGTTGAAGCCTTATACAGAAGAAGTGTTATCTGATCTTGGAAGGTCAAATGTTAATGATCTGATTGTGGTTCCTATAAGTTTCGTTGGAGAGCATATCGAAACATTGCAAGAAATTGATATTGAATATAAAGAAATTGCTGAAAAGGCTGGCATTAAAAACTTTCGGAGAGTTAAGGCTCTAAATACTCATCCTACTTTTATTGAAGGTCTTAGTGATCTCGTGATTTCCTGCTTGGAAGGGCCTCTAGTTAATATAGAGGAGGCTTCTCAGTTGCCTGAAAAAGTTAAACTTTATCCCCAAGAGAAGTGGCAATGGGGCTGGAATAATAGTTCAGAAGTTTGGAACGGAAGGGTTGCAATGATTATTTTTCTTGTGCTTTTTATTGAACTTCTTTCAGGCTCTGGACCTCTACATAAATTAGGCATTTTATGAAGAAGGATTGAAATTTATTTGAAAATATTAAATTTATTTGAAGATTTTTTTGAATAAATTTCTGACATTACATTTCTAAATGAGGCAAAAGTATTTAATTAAGTTTAATATTTATAGTAAATATTGAATTTCTTTAGTGACCCTTACTTCGAGATCCTTTTCAAAGGGTAGTTCAAAACATGAAAATCCCGTCTGGATAACTGGTGCTGATGCACTAATGGATTCTTTAAAAATTCATGGAGTAAAAGTTATATTTGGATATCCTGGAGGAGCTATACTACCAATATATGATGCTGTTCATAAGGCAGAGCAAGAAGGTTGGTTAAAGCATTATATGGTTAGGCATGAACAAGGGGGTTCACATGCAGCTGATGGATATGCAAGATCTACTGGTGAAGTAGGAATATGTTTTGGGACCTCAGGCCCAGGTGCAACAAATTTGGTAACTGGAATTGCCACTGCGCAAATGGATTCAGTCCCCCTAGTTGTAATTACAGGCCAAGTCCCAAGACCTGCTATAGGGACAGACGCTTTTCAAGAAACTGATATTTTTGGTATAACTCTTCCAATAGTAAAACATTCATGGGTAATAAGAGATCCTTCAGATATCGCGAAAGTAGTTTCTGAAGCTTTTTTTATAGCCTCATCTGGAAGACCTGGCCCTGTCTTAATTGACATACCCAAAGATGTAGGTCAGGAGTTCTTTAATTACCAAAGAGTTTTGCCTGGTGAGATTATTCCTAAAGGATTTAAAAGGAATGGAGAAATTAATGATTTCGATATCAATAAAGCAATTAAATTAATAGAAGATTCTGAAAGACCTCTTCTATACGTAGGAGGTGGGGCAATATCTTCAGGTGCTCATGATGAAATAAAAACTTTGGCTAATAATTATCAAATACCAGTTACCACAACCTTAATGGGGAAGGGCGCTTTTGATGAAAAAGACAATTTATCAGTAGGGATGTTAGGAATGCATGGAACTGCTTACGCAAATTTCGCTGTTACAGAATGCGATCTCTTAATTGCTATTGGAGCTAGATTCGATGATAGGGTGACAGGAAAATTAGATACTTTTGCACCTAATGCAAAGGTAATTCACATAGATATTGACCCGGCAGAAGTTAATAAAAATAGACGTGTAGATGTTGCAATTGTTTCTGATGTTTCAAAAGCTGTTCTAAAAATTAATGAACAATCTTTAAATAACAAATTTACTTGTCAGACAAAAAACTGGTTAGAAAAAATTAATTTTTGGAAAAATAAACACCCTTTATATGAACCACCTAAAGAAGGAGAAATTTATCCTCAGGAGGTTCTTTTAAAGGTGAGGGAACTCTTACCCGAAGCTTATGTAACTACAGATGTGGGACAACATCAGATGTGGGCTGCTCAATATCTTAGGAATTCTCCAAGAAAATGGATTAGTAGTGCAGGCTTAGGAACTATGGGTTTTGGATTGCCAGCCGCAATTGGAGTAAAAGTAGCCTTACCTAATTCAGATGTAATTTGTATTGCAGGAGATGCAAGTGTTTTAATGAATATTCAAGAATTAGGAACTTTATCTCAATATGGTCTAAAGGTGAAATTGATTATTATAAATAATCGCTGGCAAGGGATGGTCAGACAGTGGCAGGAAAGTTTCTACGATGAAAGATATTCCTCATCTGATATGAGTTGTGGTGAACCTGATTTTGTAAAACTTGCAGAATCTTTTGGAGTTAAAGGATACTTAATTTCTGATAGAAAACAATTACAGAATGAATTAAAAAATGCGCTTGATCATGACGGCCCTGCCTTGATTAATATTCTTGTCAGAAGAGGTGAAAATTGTTATCCAATGGTTCCTCCTGGTAAAAGTAATGCTCAAATGGTTGGATATGTTAATTGTGAAGACTAATTTTTTAAATTCTTCATTTTTAAAAAATTAACTTTAGTATAATTTAAAACTTAGATATTTCTTAATTGAAAAAATTATCAAAATTTTTAATTATAATTTGCTTGATTGTTCTTAATCCTGTAATAGTTAACTCGGCTGAAATTCTTCAAATTAAAAGTTCAAATACTATTTTGGTGGGGGATCAAAATAGGAATTTAACGATTGGATTATTTTGTGTAGATGTAAAAGAAAATGATGAGCTTGAAGCAACTAATTTACTTAAGAGAGAATTCCCAAGGGGAAGCAAAGTGAAAATAAAACCTTTTGGTTTCAAAGAGAATATTTTGTTGGCAAAAGTTTTTAATATTAAAGGTACTAAGGAGATGACCGAATTATTGGTCGCTAAAGACTTAACTGGGGAAATTTGTCCAAGTTAACTATCTCTATGAACAAATAAAATTCCATTGTCTCGAAAATGCTTTGCTCCTTCTCCAGGAATTAAATTCATTTTTTAATTTGTATGTGCATAAATTTGAGATATCTATATTTGTATTAGGGATGTTCTCATTTAAAAGTTGCCTATAGGCAGATCTTTTAAGATCAAGTTGATTTAAGTTTTGCTCTTTGAAGTGATTTGAATCACTAAAATAAAGATCTTTTACAGCTTTAGTCAAATTGACCGTGATGTTTTTGTTTTCGGCCTTTCTATAAAATTCCTTGAGTGTAAATTGATCAACTAAATAATGTTCCTTTGAAATAGCAGGTCCTATGGCAACAAGTAAGTCATCTCTAGATGTCCCAAAATTATCGAAAATTTTAACTAGATTTTTTATTATTTTTTTTTCTAAACCTTTCCTTCCACAATGTAAGGCTGCTACATTTCTTGTCCTTTTATCTGCAAAAAATATTGGCATGCAATCAGCTGTATAAATCCATAAGTTTTGATTGCATTTATTGCCAATAAGACCATCTGCATCAGTCTTACTACCTTCTTGCGAAAGTGATCCAAGGACTATCAAATTACTGTGAATTTGATTGGAAACACAATTTATGTAATCTTCATTAAAGTGATTTCCCAATAATTGAAGAAATTTCTCAGAGCTAGACTGGGTAAAATATGCATGTTTGAAATCATACTGACTAAGGATAGGTGATGAATAATACTCAAATTTTTTGTTCTGAATAAAAATTTCAGCTTTTGAGAAAGCTATTTCTTTGTATGGAATAGTTCTTGCTCCTAACCTGAATTTATGAAATTAATTCAATATCTCTCAAGATCCAGAATCCTGCAAATTTTTCGATGTATGGCGTTGACTGTATGGAAATAAATTGATAACCAAAAGAATTTTTTTTATTCTCTAAAAATTTTGTACTCAAAATGTTTGCATCTTTTTCTGGTAAATCAGTTACCAGCCACTTATCGTCTTCTGAAGCTTCAAGTATGAGTTGGTTCTTATTGATGACTAATTTAATAGGTTCTAAACAACTGAACCATGCTGAAAGTGCTAAAGATCTATCTTTGCTAAAAAGTCTTAATCCTGGAACTAGGTAGTTATCATTTAAATCTTGCTGGATTGGGAAAATATCTCCAAATTCCATTGGCCAATTTTCTGCTGATTTTAATTCACCAATTGATATTTCAGAGATAGTTAAAGCATCACCCCTTACTGCTTCTGGTAGAGGTTGAGGAGGGGTTTCCATTTTAGAAGTAAAAGTAGGAGCTAATATACCTCTTACATAACCTTTTTCCTTTGGATAAATCTCTTTTTCAAGAAATTCAATTTTATCTAATAAATTGTAAGTTCTCCTACTTACCAGAGCCTCAATGCTTACGGCCTCTAAAGATTTCTTGATGATCGATTTCATTGACGACCTCCAGAATCGAACTATTGAAGGTTTCGACCAACCTTGTTTTCTTGCTTCACTTATTGCTTCATTTAGTGCCTTTGTAAGCCATACTGAATTAACTTCATTAGCAGGGCATTTTTTATTCCAAAAAAAATTATCTTCTGTCTTATAATTTCTTGTGGAGCATATAATTAACTCCCACCTTTTTTTTCCATTTAACTCAATAATTGGTCTTGAGTAAAAGTCTAATTCCCAATCTGAAATTTTTAATTTAAGACTCGACTCCATTTCTTTATTGATGTTCATTTATCTTGTTCTTTTTATCGAAGAGTGCTTTAGTTTTTAGTGCTCTCTCTGCGGCTTCTTGCATTACCTTTTGCTTATCAATAATTAATTCTCCCGCAGAGTTTTCTAGGAGTGCTGTATTGAGTCCAATGCGTCCTTTTTCGAGGTCAATTTCAGATATTAAAGCTTTTATCATTTCCCCCTCTCTAAAAACTTCTCTTAAAGAACGAATCGATCCATTTGTTAGTGAGGATTGATGAAGAAGTCCACTAGCTCCACCTAAATCTACAAAGAAGCCATATGGTTTTACTGCTAAAACTTCTCCTTCAATTAATTGACCTAATTCTAAACTTGTAAGTTTAGAGACTAATGATGCTTTCTTTTCAGAGAGAACTAATTTTCTGCTTTCTGGATTCACCTCTAGAAACGCTACTTTTAGAGTTTTGCCTACAAAAGATTGATAGTCTTGACCATCTTCAAGTTGGGATCTGGGGATGAATCCTCTCAATCCATCTACATCACACGTAAGACCGCCTCTGTTAAATCCATTAATTAAAACGTTAATTAATTCCCCATTTTTTGCGGCACTTGATACTTTTTCCCAACTTTGCCTGAGAATTAATGCCCGAGCGCTCACTGTTACCATCCCATCAGCATTTTGTTCTTTGATAACCAAAACTTCCATTTTAAGGCCTATAGAAAATTTTTCTTTAAAGTTAGTTATGACACCCAAACCACATTCTTTTTTGGGCATATAACCAGGTGCTTTTCCACCAATGTCAACATATAGTCCATCACTTTCAATTGCTATAACCTTACCTGAAATTGTTTCTCCTGTAGCCCCAATTGGCTCATTTGCATTTAAAGCCTCCAAAAAAGCACTTTCATCAAAATCGAATTCATCAACTGTTCTTTCTAATTGAAAATCTGTGTTTTGCTCGGAAAAATTAAGGGGTCTATTTAAGTCATTTTTAATAGAATCTTGTTTAGAAATATCAAAATCTTGAGTGTTTTCATTACTGTCATCAATTTCTTTTACTGAATCATTTTTAATGATCTGAGGTTTGATTGGGATATTTTCTTTTTTAATTTCTTCTAGCGATTTGGTTTGCTCATTATCTATGAATTGGGATTTTTTTTGAGTATCTTTCTTGCTTATGTGTAGTACCTGAAGAGGTTTTTTATTGCCCTTTAGTTGGATATTATCTTGGGCATTTTTATTATTGACTCCCATCGTAGGTAAAATAAGAATAATTAATTATTAACATATTCTAAATGTTAGTACTCAAAATTAAAATTAATGAACTTTAAACCAATACCTAATAAATTTGAACATTTAAATTGGCAAGAAATTGAAAGTGTTGCAAAAAACAAAAGATCTACAGTGATTTGGCCATTCGGCGCTGTTGAGCAACATGGGCCGCATTTGCCTCTTGCGACAGATAGTATTTTTGTTGATGAAATTATTAGCGAAGTTTTTAAATTATTCCCTCCCGATATTCCATTAAAAAAACTTCCAACTCAATATATTGGCTTTTCTCCAGAGCATAAGGGTTTTGCCGGGACAATTTCACTTTCTTCAAATTTAATAACCTCAATGATTAAGGAAGTCGGAAGTCAATTATCTGAAATGGGTTTTAAAAGATTGATATTGATTAATGGACATGGAGGTCAAATCTCACTATTAAATACAGCTGCAAGAGAGCTAAGAAGTTTCTCACCAGGGATGGCAGTTTTTCCTTGTTTCTTATGGAGTGGTGTTAATGGATTAAGTGAATTGTTAACAAAAACTGAGATCGAAGATGGGCTTCATGCTTCTTTAGCTGAAACAAGTTTGATGCTGGCTTTAAAACCAGAATTAGTAGGAGATGAACGCCCAAATGAAGGAAATAAAGTAGAGATCCCTGAAGGTTGGAGCCTAGAGGGCAATGCGCCTACTGCTTGGCTTACTGACGACTTAAGTAAATCAGGTGTTATTGGAGATAGTAGAGGAGCAGATGAGTCTTTAGGAAAAAATTTAAAGGAATTATTGATTAATCATTGGTTCAAATTAATTTTGAATCTGATGCAATCAGATTGGCCAAACAATTCTTAAATAAGTTTAAGTAAAAATGTGACTTAACAATTGAAACTATTTTCATGATATTTAAATAAACTCTCTATAATCGTGTAATATTTATGCATAATGAGCTAAAGATTACTGACATGCAAACTCTAGAATCAAATAAAAAAACTATTGAAGAATCGACTAATCCGATTTCTTTAGATTTGCCCGACTTCACTACAGATTCTTATAAGGATGCATACAGCAGAATAAATGCAATTGTTATAGAGGGAGAGCAAGAAGCTCATGATAATTACATTTCAATAGCAACTTTAATTCCAAATGAGTTAGAGGAGTTAACTAAATTGGCGAGAATGGAAATGAAGCATAAAAAAGGATTTACCGCATGTGGAAGAAATTTAGGTGTAGTAGCTGATATGGAATTTGCTAAAAAATTCTTTTCTAAATTGCATGGTAATTTTCAAGTTGCTCTTGAAAAAGGAAATTTAACAACATGTCTTTTAATACAAGCTATCTTAATTGAAGCATTCGCAATCTCTGCTTATAACGTCTACATAAGAGTTGCGGATCCTTTTGCAAAAAAAATAACAGAGGGAGTGGTTAAAGATGAATATCTTCATTTAAATTATGGTCAAGAGTGGCTTAAAGAGAATCTATCTTCTTGTAAAGAGGAATTAATGGAAGCTAATAAAGTTAATCTTCCGTTAATTAAAAAGATGTTAGATGAGGTAGCAGATGATGCATCAGTTTTAGCTATGGACAGAGAAGAATTAATGGAAGAATTTATGATTGCTTATCAAGATACATTGATGGAAATAGGTCTAAATAATAGAGAAATTGCAAGAATGGCTATGGCAGCTATCGTCTAATTACATTTCCAATTAATTAAGGATTTTAATAATTAAGCAATCCTTATTAAGTAGTGACCTCTGTGCTATTGTTCATAACATCATATAGAAACCATTTATAAACTTTAAATGTTTGGGTTAATAGGCCACTCAACCAGTTTTGAAGATGCAAAAAGAAAAGCTTCGATGCTAGGCTTTGATCATATTGCTGATGGCAACTTGGATGTTTGGTGTACTGCTCCTCCTCAGCTTGTTGAAAATGTAGAAGTTAAGAGTGCTACTGGAATATCTATTGAAGGTTCTTATATAGATTCGTGCTTTGTTCCTGAAATGCTTTCTAGGTTTAAAACGGCTAGAAGAAAAGTACTAAATGCTATGGAACTAGCTCAGAAAAAAGGTATTAAGATTACCGCTTTAGGAGGATTCACTTCTATTATTTTTGAGAATTTTAATCTTCTTCAGCATAAACAAATTAGAAATACTTCATTAGAGTGGGAAAGGTTTACTACTGGCAATACTCATACCGCCTGGGTTATTTGTAAGCAACTAGAAATAAATGCGCCTCGCATTGGGATAGACCTTAAAAAAGCAACTGTTGCTGTAATTGGTGCTACAGGTGATATTGGTAGTGCTGTTTGTAGATGGCTTATCAATAAAACTGGGATTTCAGAACTTCTTATGGTAGCAAGACAACAAGAACCACTAGCGCTTTTACAAAAAGAATTAGATGGTGGCAACATAACAAGTTTAGATAAGGCATTGCCTCAGGCAGATATTGTTGTATGGGTTGCAAGTATGCCTAAAACTATTGAAATTGATACTGATAACTTAAAAAAACCATGTTTAATGATTGATGGTGGATACCCCAAAAATCTTGATGAGAAATTTCAGGGTGAAAATATTCATGTTTTAAAAGGAGGTATAGTAGAGTTTTTCAATGATATTGGTTGGAATATGATGGAACTTGCAGAAATGCAAAACCCTCAGCGAGAAATGTTTGCTTGTTTTGCAGAAGCTATGATTTTAGAATTTGAAAAGTGTCATACAAATTTTAGTTGGGGAAGAAATAACATTTCTCTTGAAAAGATGGAATTTATTGGAGCAGCTTCTTTAAAGCATGGTTTTTCCGCCATTGGACTTGATAAGCAGCCTAAAGTATTAACTGTCTAAATTATGGCTAAACGTTACCTTCTTGATTTTGAAAAGCCTCTTGTTGAACTTGAGAAGCAGATAGAGCAAATTAAAGAATTAGCTCGAGATTCAGAGGTAGATGTTAGTCAACAGCTTCTACAGCTTGAAACCTTAGCAGCTAGGAGAAGAGAAGAAATATTTAAATCCCTCACCCCTGCTCAAAAGATTCAGGTAGCTAGACATCCTCAAAGACCAAGTACTTTGGATTTTGTTCAAATGTTTTGTGATGACTGGATCGAATTACATGGAGACAGAAATGGTGGCGATGATATGGCACTAATTGGGGGGATAGGTTCGATAAATAATAGACCAGTTTTGATGATAGGGCACCAGAAAGGTAGGGACACAAAAGAAAATGTAGTGAGAAACTTTGGGATGGCAAAACCAGGAGGTTACAGAAAAGCTCTTAGATTAATGCAGCATGCAAATAGATTCTCTTTGCCAATTCTTACATTTATTGATACTCCTGGAGCTTATGCTGGTCTAAAAGCTGAAGAACAAGGTCAAGGGGAGGCGATTGCAAGAAACCTTCGAGAGATGTTTGGATTGAAAGTTCCAATTGTCGCTACTGTCATTGGAGAAGGAGGTTCAGGAGGTGCACTTGGAATAGGTGTTGCCGATAGGTTACTAATGTTTGAACACAGTGTTTACACAGTTGCGAGTCCGGAAGCATGTGCATCAATTTTATGGAGAGATGCTGCGAAGGCACCAGAAGCTGCATCAGCACTTAAAATTACAGGTAAAGATTTACTTAAATTAGGGATAATAGATGAGGTATTGCCAGAACCTTCTGGTGGGAATAATTGGGCTCCTTTAGATGCTGGCAACACACTAAAAGAGGCTATTGAGAAACACCTTAATGCTTTACTGCAAATGCCTGAAGACGAATTAATTGAGGAAAGATACAAAAAGTTTAGGGTTTTGGGTAAATTTATAGAAGCGAATAATATTGAAGAGATTTATAGTGAAATCCCCCAAAAAACCGAATAAATTGAAACTAGCTTTTATAACGGGTGCTACGAAAGGTATTGGTAGATCTACCGCAATTACTTTTGCCAATGCTGGCTGGGATTTAATTTTACTCTCCAGGAATATGGATCTAATGGAGAAACTAAAGAGCGAACTGTTGACCACTAAATCAAAAATTAACCTAGTAAAATGTGATTTATTTAACCCTTTAGAAATAGAGCATTGTGTTAAAGAAGCAATTGAGAAGTATGGGTGCCCTTCAGTATTGATAAATAATGCCGGTTGCGCATTTAATGGTCCTTTAGTTGAAATGGAATTAGATCAATGGGAAAAAACTATTCGAACAAACCTAACGAGTGTTTTTCAAATTTGCAGTTCAATAATTCCTCAAATGAGAAAAAATGGTGGTTTAGTTATTAATGTTAGTAGTCATGCCTCTTATAATGCATTCCCTCAATGGGGAGCTTATTGTGTTTCAAAGTCTGCACTAGCTATGTTCACTAAATGCTTGAGGGAGGAGGAGAGATCAAATTCAATAAGAGCGTGCACAATAACTCTTGGTTCAGTAAATACTCCTCTTTGGGACTCCGAATCAATCAATTCTAATTATGATAGAACTTCTATGCTCTCCTCAAACGAGGTATCAGAAACTATTCTCTACATGGCTCAAAAACCTGAATCACAATTGATCGAAGACTTGACTTTAATGCCTTCTGGTGGAGCCTTTTAAACATTCTGTTTATCTTACTAATCTTAAAACAGTGATTTTTTTTAGTGCTATTTGAACCCGATTAAACAAGAGAATGTGATATAGTATATTAGCAATTAAGCTTTTAGAAGATACAGTAAATTAAGTTGCATACAATTTTCTGTTAAGAATTTTATGACCTCTACATTACCCAACGATAATATTAGAAACTTTGACGACCAGATTACTAATAAACTAATATCTGAAATTATAAGAGACAGAATTAAGAATTCTGGGACAAGATTTAGTGCTAACGATAATATTTCCGATTTTATAAATCCTGGTGAATTAGAAATTTTAGAAAAAGAAGTAGCTTCAAGAGTTAAAGACTTACTAAAGTCCCTCGTAATAGATGTTGAAAATGATCATAATACTCAAGAAACTGCTGAAAGAGTTTCAAAAATGTATTTAAATGAAGTTTTTAAAGGCAGATATCATGAACAACCTAAAGTTACAAGTTTCCCTAACGACAAGAATCTTGATGAAATTTATACAGTTGGTCCAATTTCGGTCAGATCTGCATGTTCACATCACTTAGTACCAATTCTAGGAGACTGTTGGATAGGTATTAAACCTGGAAATAAAGTCATAGGACTTTCAAAATTTGCGAGAGTTGCTGATTGGGTTTTTTCAAGGCCTCATATTCAGGAAGAAGCCGTAATGATACTTGCAGATGAAATTGAAAAACTTTGTGAACCTAAAGGTTTAGGCATTATTGTAAAGGCTCAACATTATTGTATGAAGTGGAGGGGAGTCAAAGAACCAAACACAAGTATGATTAATTCTGTGGTTAGAGGTGATTTTAGACACGATTTAAGTTTAAAACAAGAATTTTTTGAGCTTGTAAAACAGCAGTCCGCTACTAATAATTACTAATTTCTTTTTAAAAACTTAAAAAGATCCTCTGTTTTTTTAATATCCTTTAATCCTGGAGATATTTCAATACTACTTGAGATATCTAATCCATCTGGTTTCAAGTCAGTAAGGATTTCATCAATCCCTTCAATAGATATTCCACCTGCCAACCACCATGGTTTGCTAAATTGCAAATTCTTTAAATAAATAGAATTTATTTTTTTCCCTGAACCTCCATAAGTTTCTTTATTCCAAGAATCAAGTAGTATCGCATCTACAAAATCCTCAAAAGGTTTTATTTTATCTATGTCCTTTTCCGTTTTTATTCTGAAAGCCTTCCATAGGCCAATATTGGGAATTTTTTCCCTTATTTTTTTGCAATAATCAATATCTTCATCTCCATGTAGTTGAATGATAGTTTCGCTTGGGTTTCCTAAGAAATTTTTAATAATTAAGTCTATTGGGCAATTTTGTACAACCGAAACTCTTTCGATTTTTGGGTACAACCTTTCTAAGGCTGTAAAAATATTTTTCTTAATTTCAGCTGATATATATCTTGGTGACTCTTCCACTGAAATAATGCCAATAGCATGCGCTCCTAATTTTGCAACTTGAAGAGCTTGTTCCTCTGACGTTAGGCCACAAATTTTAATTAAAGTATTACTCTTGGGCATATAATTAGCCTTTATGTAAAATTAATATTATTGCTAAATATAGCGGAGATTATTTTTGAGAAGTTGGCAAATTTTTAAAATATGGGGAATTCCCTTTAAAGTGCATCCTTATTGGTTTGCTATTCTCTTTTTATTCTCATGGAGTATAAGTAATCAGGTTAATTTAACTTCAGGCGATATTTACAATATTAGAGAATCTTGGATTATAGGATTTTTAACTTCTTTTTTCTTATTATCTTCAATTATTTTTCATGAGGTTTTTCATACTTTTGTTTCACTTAATCAGGGTGTAAAAATAAAAAAAATTACTTTTTATTTTCTAGGAGCAATTTTACAAATAGAAAAGTATTGTCAAACTGCTTTAGGTAATATAAAAATTGCAATTGTTAGACCTCTTTTATGTTTCGGTACAGCATCTATCCTATTTTTAATTAGTAACTACAGTGCATCTCAAGAACAAATAGCAGTTAATGTAATTTCTAGAGTAGGCATATTTAATTTATTCTTCGGTTTCTTAAATTTGATTCCAATTGGTTCTTTAGATGGGGGAAATTTATTAAAAAGTATTATTTGGCATTTCTCTGGGAGTAAAAATAAAGGAAGAAATTTCCTCAATAAAGTAAATTTATTATTATCTTTTTTTGTTTTATTTTTTGGGATAGTTTGTTTGTTTAGATTTAACTTTTACTTTGGTTTTGTTCTTTCTTTTTTGGGCTTGTTTGGAGTTAATTCTTCAAAATCTGAAAGTCAATTCTTTAAAATTGAAAACATACTCAAATTTAGTAAAGTTTCTGAGATCAAATTAAAGCCTTTGAGGAAAATCGAATACGATTCAACTTTCTCAGAATTTAATAAATTAATAAAAAATAAAAAGGATGCATCGGATAAATATTTTTTTGTCACGAATAATGGTAGATGGACTGGTTTTGTAGATGAGAGTATTTTAAAAACTGTTTCCTTGAAAAAATGGGAACGGAACTTTGTTGGAAACTTTAAGAAACCAATCGATAGTTTTGAAAGTGTATCTCATAATGAAAAATTATGGAGAACTATATTAAGACTTGAAGAAACAAATGAAGGTTTTTTATTGGTTCTCAATGCTGCAGATATCCCTTTGGGAATAATTGATAGGTCAAAAATTGGAAACTTTGTATTGTATAAATTAGGTTTAAATTTGCCTTCAGAGATTGTTAACAAATTAAACTTTAAAAATCATTATCCCTTAGGAATTGAATTACCAAGAATAATTAATTCAATGAAGCAGAAAGGAGATCTTTAATAATTCTTGTCATTAAAATTTTCTATTTATTATTATCTATTGCAATATTTTTGAAATTTATATTTGATTTATTTTTCAGGAATGAATTTCTCAAATATTGAACTATTTCATCATTTGTTAGTTTTAAATTTACTTTTGGTGGAGCTTCTTCTTTGAATAATTTGAACCACAAATCTCTTGGAGGATTTGTTTGAATCTCTCCATGTTGAAGGAATGCACCTTTTTTACGAAATTGGGCACTACCTATTCTCTTAAACCCATCCTGATCAACTAAATCAGAAATTAATGAAGTCCCAAAACAATTTGTTTTAATGCTTGATTTTTGTGAATTACCATATTGTAAGTTTAGACCTAATTCTCTAAAACTTTTAATTAACCAATTATTAACCATTTCATAACTTAAGACTTTATAGAAGGTTTTTTTAAATGTTAATGCATATGTTATGCCTCCTGAATGCAGAACAGCTCCCCCTCCAGAGGGACGTCTAACAATATTAATTTCTCCATTTGATAATAAATTTTTCCAGTGAAGAGGAATTTCCTTTTGGTGATAGCCAATTGAAAGCCAATCACCAGTCCAATAGTAGAACCTCAATGTGAGAATTATTTCAGGATTCGAAATCGTCTGATCTAAAGAATTTAAATCTAAAGCCATTTGATCAAATCCAGGTAAATTATTTGTCGAAAAAATTAAAGCCTGATTTTCTATTCCCAAAATTAACTTTGTAATTTTATTTATGATAATTTTCAATTAATTTTTTCTTTCAATTTGTTAATTACGTAACATCATTTTGTAATAGTGTTTCAAATCTCCTCTTTTCGGTGGAGAATATAGAAAATAATTTTTTACCATGGAGCCAACTCAAACAATAAACCTTATTGCATTAAGCCTCATAGTTGTTATACATGCAGGAGTTTTAGCACTAAGACTAGGAATTAGTTTAGGAAGGAACTAGAGTTTATTAGAAAATTTAACCTTTATAAGGTAATAATATAGTAAGACTGAATTGATTTATTCAGTAAAATATCTA
This sequence comes from Prochlorococcus sp. AG-459-B06, assembly GCA_003209475.1. Classification (GTDB taxonomy): domain Bacteria; phylum Cyanobacteriota; class Cyanobacteriia; order PCC-6307; family Cyanobiaceae; genus Prochlorococcus_A. The sequence continues at coordinate 13,265 of QCQY01000008.1, read as the reverse complement.
GTACTTAATTTGTCAAAATCTTTTTATAAAAATAGTATTTTTCAAAAAAAATATTTAGGGTTTTTATTTATTAAAAGACAACAGAAACAGGATAATTTTGTATTATTAATTTTTTTAATTATAAAAATTAGCTTTTCCCTTTTGGCAATAATAAGCCTCTTTAAACTTGGCTATAGTTCCAAAGTAAGGTCGACCAGATTAAGGGAGATTGAAGACTCATTTTTATACGAAAAATATAGATTTAATGTTTTAACAAGTAAGTTTGATGATTTATTCTCTTCTGATGGTGAGCAAAGATTTATGAAGGATCAGGATCAAATAATTTCTAGGGACATTATCAGGGTAATATGGCGTTGAAAAGAATGACCTTGAATCATTCTATTTCTCATTTTTCTATTCAAAATTATCTAGTGAGTAAGAACATTAAGGGTTTAGTCCTTATAACAGGAACAACTTCAGGAGTTGGATTAAATACTCTAAAACCTCTTTTAAGATTTGGATGGGAGGTTATAGCTGTTAATCGATCAAATAAAAGAGCTATAAAAATTGCTGAGGAATCCTTGACAAAAGAGGAAGTTGAAAATGTTCACTTTATAGAAATAGATCTTTCTAACTTGGATGATGTGAGAAAAGGTTGCGATGAAATATTAGAAAGATTTAAAAAGCCAATAAATTCTCTTATTTGTAATGCAGCAGTTTATAAACCGAGACTAAAGAGACCTGAAAGGTCTCCTCAGGGGTTTGAAAACTCTATGGCAGTAAATCACTTTGGCCACTTTCTTATGATTAACCTTCTTTTTGAAAATATTTTATCTTCAGAAAGAGAAATTGTTTTAAATGGAAAATCTACTTTATTCAAGCCAAGGATTACAGTATTAGGCACTGTTACTGCTAATTATTCAGAACTTGGAGGAAGGATCCCCATCCCTGCCCCAGCTGATTTGGGAGATTTGTCTGGATTCAAAAATGGTTTTTTATCTCCAATAAGTATGGCGAATGGAAAGAAATTCAAACCTGGTAAGGCTTATAAGGATAGTAAACTTTGCAATATGGTGACCGTTCAGGAATTATCAAAAAGATATCCTGAAGAGAAAATTATTGTAAATTCTCTATATCCTGGATGTGTTGCTGATACAAAACTTTTTAGAGATACGCCTTGGTTATTTAGATTTCTCTTTCCTATATTTCAGAAATTCATAACAAAAGGATATGTTTCACAAAGATTGGCAGGAGAGAGAGTCGCTCAAGTAGCAACTTACGAAGAATTTGCTAAACCATCAGTCCATTGGAGCTGGGGAAATCGTCAAAAAACTGGTAGAAAAGCATTTTCTCAAAAGTTGTCAAAAAGAATAATTGATACGAAGACTTCTCAACAAACTTATGATCTAACAAGCCAATTGGTTGGATTAGATTAACTAAGACTAATCAAATCCTAATAAATCAAAAATTTCTCTATCTTTAAGGGGATTGCCTTCTAAAGGTTCAACGTTTTCAAGCATATTTTTGGCAAGAGATAAATATTCATTTTGAACTTCAATAACATCTTCGGTTGGTTCCATTTCAAAAATGGTGCATTTTTTTAGTCTTGATCTTCTGATGGCGTCGACATCTTTAAAGTGGGCCATAGTTTTTAAACCTGTTCTCTCATTGAATTTGTCAATTTGATCGGTGTCTTTTGATCTATTTGCGACTACCCCACCTAATCTGACTTTATAATTTTTTGCTTTTGCTTTGATTGCAGAGACGATTCTATTCATAGCGAATATTGAATCGAAGTCATTAGCAGTAACAATTAAACAGTAATTGGCATGTTGCAATGGAGCTGCAAATCCTCCGCAAACGACGTCTCCTAAGACATCAAAAATAACAACGTCAGTATCTTCTAATAAGTGATGTTCTTTCAATAGTTTAACTGTCTGACCGGTTACATATCCCCCGCACCCTGTCCCAGCAGGAGGACCTCCACTCTCGACGCACATTACGCCATTAAAACCTTCAAACATGAAATCGGTTGGCCTCAATTCTTCGCTATGAAAATCTACTTCTTCGAGAATATCGATAACTGTTGGAACCATTTTGTGAGTCAAAGTGAAAGTGCTATCGTGTTTCGGATCACATCCAATTTGTAGAACCTTTTTACCTAATTTTGAGAATGCCGCAGAAAGGTTTGATGATGTAGTTGATTTTCCGATGCCGCCCTTTCCGTATACGGCAATAACTAAAGCCCCTTCTTCAATATTTATTTTTGGATCTTGCTTTACTTGAACACTTCCTTCTCCATCAAGAGGTCTATTTATAGTACTTGTCATTTAAAGCTAAAAACTCATCATTATTTATATTCTTGCAGCGTAAATACACATGGAATATGTTTCTAAACAAATATGTATTTAATTGTATTAAAAGTAGGAAATATGTTCTTATAACTGAATTTTTGGGATAATATTTATTGGATTTTGGGTGAAAATACTCATGTCTTAATTATAGTTTATTAGTAAAAATTAACTGAAATATGCTTTAGCATCATAAAGAGTTTCATCACTTATCTCTGGAATTCCCTTAGAGATTGCGTATTTTTCGGTATTTGTTTTAACTTTACCTCTTACAAAAAATGGAACTTTTGTTAATTCCGCTCTACCAGATTCAGTCCAGATAATTCCTTCTTTATTATTTTTTTCTTTTTTTTCGTCAGTCTTTAAAAAGTCCTCTGTGTTTGTCGCTGTATGCCCTAAATGGCTTTGATGACCATCAACAAACTCAAAGTCATGTTTGAACATATCAATAAGATGCTCTTCTAGACCCATCATTAGGGGATGTACCCAGTCATCAAAAATCACATTTGCTCCTTCCCATCCCATTTGAGGGCTGTATCTTGCAGGAACATCTTGAACATGCATTGGAGTACTAATTACTGAGCATGGTATGCCGAGTCTTTTTGCACTATGCCTTTCCATTTGGGTCCCTAAAACTAGTTCAGGAGAGGCTTTCTTCATAGCAACTTCTACTTCTAAATAATTATTAGTAATTAAAGCTTCTACATTTAATTCTTTTGCAGTAGCCCTTACTTGCCTAGCCATCTCCCTGCTGTATGTTCCAAGGCCAACTACTTCAAAGCCCAATTCTTCCTTAGCAATTTTGGCTGCTGCAATTGCATGTGTTCCATCACCAAAAATAAAAACTCTTTTGCCAGTTAGATAATTTGAGTCAACTGATTTTGAGTACCAAGGAAGTTTTGATTTATTTTCTAATTCTTTTTTATTCGTCAAAGGAAGATCTAATTTTTTATGAACTTCATTTACAAATTTAATTGTATTTTTTATTCCAATAGGAATTGTATTTGTATATTCCATTCCGAAGTTCCGTTTAAGCCACTCACATGAGGTTTCAGCAATTTCTTGATAAAGACAGATATTTATTTCAGCATCAATTAGCCTTTCAATATCATCAGGACTAGCACCTAATGGAGCAACAACGTTTGTATCTATTCCTTGTTCTGAAAGTATACGTTGGATTTCGATAACATCATCCCTACATCTAAATCCCAGCAATGAGGGGCCAAGTATATTAACTTTTGGTCGCCTACCTAATTCCTTCCACCTTAGAGGACTTATTTTTATTGAAGAACTCGCTTTATCTTTTAAAAGAGTTCTTAGTAATTGATAAAAGGTTTCTGAAGCTCCCCAATTTTCTTTCTTGCTATAAGCAGGTAATTCAAGATTAACAATTGGCATATCAAACCCCATCCCTTTGGCGAGGGCTCCAGGTTGGTCTTGGATTAGTTCTGCTGTACAACTTTCTCCAACTAGAAGAGTTTTTGGTTTGAATCGTTCTACGGCTTCCTTAATATTTTTCTTCACTAATTCTGCTGTATCTCCTCCTAGATCTCTAGCCTGAAAAGTTGTATAAGTAACTGGAGGCCTTTGCCCTCTCCTTTCAATCATTGTAAAAAGAAGATCAGCATATGTATCTCCTTGAGGGGCATGAAGCACATAATGTATATCTTTCATTGACGAGGCAATTCTCATCGCACCAACATGTGGTGGTCCTTCATATGTCCACAGAGTTAATTCCATAGTCTTTTAATGCGTTACTAAAGTTTTTGTAGTTAGTATTTGATTCCTCCTTAAAGGTTTTGAGAAGAGACCCGCTAAATCTGCGGCTTGATCAATTCCATGGATTGGACTGAATACCATTTCTATCGACCACTTAGTACTAATTCCTTCCGCTTCAAGTGGGTTAGCTAAACCCATCCCACAAACTACTAAGTCTGGATTAGATTCCCTCACTCGATCTAATTGCTTTTCTACATGCTGCCCTTCGACAATTTTTGTATTATCAGGTAATAAATTAACCTCCTCTTTCATTAAATCCTTATTTAAGTAAGGAGTTCCTACTTCTATAAGATCCATTTCGCATTCATTATGTAAAAATCTTGCCAAAGATATCTCTAGTTGCGATTCAGGAAGAAGAAATAATCTTTTCCCCTTAAGTATTTCCTTGTGGGATTCAAGAGCAAGTTTTGCTCTATTGATTAAGGGCGAAATGATTTCATGAACTTTGAGTTCACTAATTTTGAAAGCTTTGGCAGCAGCTAAAAACCATTTGGTACTTCCTTCAATACCTAGAGGAAATGGAGCCGAAATTATTTCACAACCGCGATGTTTAAGGTCTCGAACCGTGTCACTTAAATAAGGCTGAGTTAATAATACTTTGGTATTTTTGCCAATCTTTGGTAATGCTGTAGATTGCCTTGGTGGAAAGCTCTCAATATTTGAAATTCCTAAATTTCTAAAAATCTTTTTAAACCTATCCTCTACATTATTCGCAAGAGTCCCAACTAATAATAATTTCTCCTCATTCGAGGACTCCATTAATGGAATTAAAGCTTTTAGGGCGCCATCCTCTCCTTGGGTAAAAGTTGTTTCTATCCCACTGCCAGAGTAATTAACGAATCTTACTTGACCTAAAAATCTTTTATTTAATTTCTCTGCGACAGTGGCAAGATCTAATTTGATTACCTCACTTGGACAAGATCCAACTAGAAAAAGAGTTTTTATTTCTGGTCTTCTCGCAATAAGATCATTAACCACTCGATCTAATTCTTCATGAGCGTCAGCAAGACCAGCAAGATCTTTTTCTTCAAGAATAGCTGTCCCAAATCTTGGCTCAGCAAAAATCATGACTCCAGCAGCGCTTTGAATTAAATGAGCACATGTTCTTGAGCCTACTACCAGAAAAAACGCATCTGGCATTCTTCTGTGGAGCCAAACTATTGAAGTTAATCCACAAAAAACTTCCCTGGGCCCAGTTTCCTTATCAAATTCAACTTTACTCATTAAAAATTTTCAAGAGTTTATATTTCAAGCTTGCATAAACTTTTTAATTAAAGAAAGTAATTAATAAGTTCTCTTACAAAATGAACACATTTAAAAAACTTATATGAATGTTTAGATACTTAAATGAAAGTTATGAAATTTATCTTTAGGATATATTTTAATTTCTGTAGAAGGAATTTCCTTGACTAGTTTTTGATATCTTCCACACATTTCTAGCTATTTTCGTTGCTAATAATCCTGCTCTTTCTAACTTAGATTTCCCGGGCTTTGCGCCAATTAAAGCTGTCACTTCTGAAGTAGTTAAAGGTGCTCCAGTATTTATAGCTAATTGGGTTAACTCCAATCTATCTCTAAGGTTCTTAAGATTTACTTTCGCAATTTTATCTTCTTCTAACCAACTAAAAGATGGGTCTTTTTGAGATAGTTTTTGCATCAAGCTTAGGCTAACTAATCCAAGAGTTTGATCAGGAGTTAATTCTTTTTCAGTACCAGAAACATTTGGTTCTTTTTTTTGAGAAGTTCCCATAAAAATGCGTATCTTTTACTTGAAGTTATCGTTTTGTGGTAAGCATGCAAGTAAATTTAATAGAAAAAATGAACCATAATCCGTTATAGTCGCGACAATGGAACCAACTTCTAGCTTAAACAGAGGGAAACGAAAAAAAGGGAGTTCTCTAGTAACAGGATCTGAGGTGCAATCTCAGGCCAGTGGTGCTAGCTGTTTTATTACTACTGATTCAGAAAAGTCTCTGGTATCCAGACAAGCAAGTCAAGTTGAGCAAATTGAGTTGAGAACATATGTTTTTTTAGATTCTCTTCAACCTCAATTAGCCGCATATATGGGAACTGTTAGTAGAGGTTTTTTACCTATTCCTGGTGATTCATGTCTTTGGATGGAAGTTTCACCTGGGATGGCAGTTCATAGAGTCACTGATATTGCCCTAAAAGCAAGTAATGTAAGACTTGGTCAGATGATTGTTGAAAGAGCATTTGGATCTCTTGCTCTTTACCATAAAGATCAAAGCACTGTTTTACATTCTGGAGATGTTGTTTTAGATGCTATAGGGAGTGAAGTTAGAAAAAGAACAAAACCTGCAACGAGTTGGACTGAAGTTATTAGAGCAATTACTCCAGATCATGCAGTTTTAATAAATAGACAAAACAGAAGTGGATCAATGATTCAATCTGGAATGAGCATGTTTATATTAGAAACTGAACCAGCTGGTTATGTTTTAAAAGCAGCAAATGAAGCAGAAAAAGCATCAAATATAACTGTTGTTGATGTTAAGGCAGTTGGAGCTTTTGGTAGATTAACTCTCGCTGGGAAGGAAGGAGATGTAGAAGAGGCTGCAGCTGCTGCTATAAGAGCAATTGAAGAAATTTCAAATTATTGAGAATTTTTTAACTTAAACCTATCTCTTTTTTTAAAAAAGGTGACATAATTTTTGCAGCTTTACCTCTACTACCTAATTTATTTAGTTGTGATTGTGAGAGATCACCGTATACACAATTAGCTTCTTTAACCCAAAAAATAGATTCGAATTCCCCATTTGGGTATTTGGGGTTCTTAAGAATTTCTCCCCAGCATATTCCTGTTGTATCCTTCACTAAATTTCCTGAGGGATCGCACAAAACCATACAACTTATAAATCTTGCACTTCTATAAGGACTATCGGAAAGTTCATTAATTAATTTTTTAATTTTCTCAGCGTTATTTTTGGCATATCGGGCAGAATAAATTCCTGGTCGACCATCTAAAACATCTACTTCAAGACCCGAGTCATCAGCTAATGCCCAAGTTTTTGTCTCTAGAGCCGCCGCCTTGGCTTTAAGTAGTGCATTCTCAAAATATGTTTCCCCAGTTTCTTCGACATTTAAATATTCTGGCTGCTTCTCTACCTTTAAAGATAAAACATTAAGCATCTGTGAAATTTCAGATACCTTATTTAGGTTGCCACTTGCAATTGTAAGAACTGGGAGGCTCAAAATAACAAAAAAATTATAGTAAATATTATCTTACTTCAAAGATTGATACAGAGACAGGAAAGGTTGAACATTCCACACCTGTGTAGACAGGGCCTGTCTCGTACGAAAATAACATAATGTAAATTTTTTATTAACACAACAGTATGTTTTGATGCACTAACTAATTTGTATAAGTATTGACATATCAATAGTACCAAGGGTGATAAGTTTTTCTTATGAATAATAGAAAAAACATTAATGGAGATTTTAATGAAAACGCTTGACTTATAAGTACCTAATGAAGCATTCTTCGAATTGAACATTCCACATTTAGTAATTAGTAGACAATGGCTACAGAAACAATGGGTATCGCTCTCGGCATGATCGAGACACGCGGACTTGTACCTGCAATCGAAGCAGCAGACGCAATGACCAAGGCTGCAGAAGTTCGTCTTATTGGTCGTGAATTCGTAGGTGGCGGTTATGTCACAGTTTTAGTTAGAGGCGAAACAGGAGCAGTTAATGCAGCTGTAAGAGCTGGTGCTGATGCTTGTGAAAGAGTTGGTGACGGTTTAGTTGCAGCTCACATTATTGCTCGTCCTCATAGAGAAGTTGAACCTGCTCTTGGTAATGGTGAATTTCTTGGTCAAAAGGACTAATTAAATAAAGCAAGATTTTTAAATTTTGCCAAATAATTATTTTCCCTACACAGACCTAAATTTATCCTTATGAGTAAGAAGTATGACGCAGGGGTAAAGGAGTACAGAGATACCTACTGGACTCCAGAATACGTACCCCTCGACACCGATTTATTAGCCTGTTTCAAATGTACAGGTCAAGAAGGTGTTCCAAAAGAAGAAGTAGCAGCAGCTGTTGCGGCTGAATCTTCAACAGGTACTTGGTCAACAGTTTGGTCCGAGTTACTTACAGATTTAGAATTTTATAAAGGACGTTGTTACCGAATCGAAGACGTTCCTGGAGATCCTGAAGCTTTTTATGCTTTTATTGCATATCCTTTAGATCTTTTCGAAGAAGGTTCAATTACAAACGTATTAACATCTCTAGTAGGAAACGTTTTTGGATTTAAAGCTCTAAGACATTTACGTCTAGAAGATATTAGATTCCCAATTGCTTTCATTAAAACTTGCGGTGGTCCACCAAACGGAATCGTAGTTGAAAGAGATCGACTTAACAAATACGGAAGACCTCTACTTGGTTGTACCATCAAACCTAAATTAGGATTATCTGGTAAAAACTATGGTCGAGTTGTATATGAATGTCTTAGAGGCGGTCTTGATTTAACGAAGGATGATGAGAATATTAATTCTCAACCATTCCAACGTTGGAGAGAAAGATTTGAGTTTGTTGCAGAGGCAGTTAAGCTTGCTCAGCGAGAAACTGGAGAAGTTAAAGGTCACTATCTAAATTGTACTGCTAACACTCCTGAAGAACTCTATGAACGAGCTGAATTTGCAAAAGAGCTAGATATGCCAATCATCATGCATGATTATATAACTGGTGGTTTTACAGCAAATACTGGATTAGCTAATTGGTGTCGTAAAAATGGCATGCTTCTGCATATTCACAGAGCTATGCATGCTGTTATTGATAGACATCCAAAGCATGGTATTCACTTCAGAGTTCTTGCAAAATGTTTGAGACTATCTGGAGGAGACCAATTACATACTGGAACCGTTGTTGGAAAACTAGAAGGTGATCGTCAAACAACTCTTGGTTATATTGACAACTTAAGAGAGTCATTTGTTCCTGAAGATAGATCAAGAGGTAACTTCTTTGATCAAGATTGGGGTTCAATGCCTGGAGTATTTGCAGTCGCATCAGGTGGTATCCATGTATGGCATATGCCTGCACTTCTAGCGATCTTTGGGGATGATTCCTGTCTTCAGTTCGGTGGAGGAACACATGGTCATCCATGGGGTTCAGCTGCTGGAGCTGCAGCTAACAGAGTTGCTTTAGAAGCTTGTGTAAAAGCCCGTAATGCTGGTCGCGAAATCGAAAAAGAGAGTAGAGACATTCTTATGGAAGCTGCTAAGCATAGTCCTGAATTAGCTATTGCTCTAGAAACTTGGAAGGAAATTAAGTTCGAGTTTGACACTGTCGACAAGCTTGACGTTCAAGGTTAACTCAAGTTTCGAAATTGAGGGGATTTATTCTCCTCAAACTTCTTAAAATCTCGTTTTTTACGAGTAGTTCATTTACATTTTGATTAATTATGCCTTTCCAGAGCACAGTAAGCGACTATCAAACAGTTGCAACCCTGGAAACATTCGGTTTCTTACCACCGATGACCCAGGAAGAAATATATGACCAAATTGCGTACATAATTGCTCAAGGTTGGAGTCCAGTTATTGAGCATGTTCATCCAAGTGGATGTATGCAAACTTATTGGTCTTATTGGAAACTCCCATTCTTTGGGGAAAAAGATCTTAACTTGATCGTGAGCGAATTAGAGGCATGCCATAGAGCATACCCTGATCATCATGTAAGAATCATCGGATACGATGCTTACACTCAAAGTCAAGGAACAGCTTTTGTTGTTTTCCAAGGACGTTAAAGCTACTAATCGTAGTGGATAACTTTCTCCATAAGAACTTAATTTTGGAGAAAGTATTTTTTAAAAAGTTTCACAATTGAAGATTATGTCAATGAAAACTAGTAGAGAAATTGCATTAGAGAGAAGAAAAGCTATGAGTGATAGCGGAAAAAAAGCTGTTGCCAATTCTTCTACTACCAAAGATAGAGTTCGCACATCTGATGATATGCAAATTTCTGGGACAAAATCTTCAATTAATATAAATATTTCAGACACTGCGAAAAAACATATCACAACAACAAAAATGTATGAAAAATCCTTTTCTAAAAATTTATCCAGCAAAGAACTTGTAATTGAAAGAAGGAAAGCAATGTCAACTCATGGCAAATCAGCTATAAGTTCATCTGATAGAACTCGCACAGAAGTTAATAAAAAGATCCAAGTAAATGAAATTAAAGTAACTCCTGATAAAAAACCTGACTTACCAAATTCTGGTAATTCCGATAATAAAGTTATAGATACAAAAATTAAAAGAAGGGTAAATCAAAAAAGAAAACCTATTACCAATACAAGTAGAGATATTGTTTTAGCAAGAAGAGAAGCACAATCTAAACATGGCAAATCAGCTTCTAAAAAAAATAGTGCAGCTTCTTTGGCAAGAAGAGGAGATCCAGATTTATCAAGCAGAGAAATTTCTCAAAGGGTTAGAGAATTAAGAAGTAAAACTGGAGCAACCTCTAAAAAAGGAAATGGTAAATGTAGACCATGTGGTCCAAATAAAAATGGATCAAAAATGAATATTGCTGATGCAAGTTGGAAAGTTGGTACAAGTGAAACTAATTCTGGACAAACAGTAACAGGAACACAGGCTAATAGATCATTAAAAACTACAGGTAATGAAGCTAGTACATGTAGAAGTGTCACAGGTACGCAATATTTGGGATCCGAAGTACTTAATCAATTTTGCCAAAATCAACCTGATTATAAACAACCAACTAGATCCTCAGTAACTTCAACATCCGCTGGAAATAAAGTCACAGGTAATGAGGTCGGAAGATCTGAGAAAGTTACTGGAGATGAACCTGGAACTTGCAAAAATGTAACTGGAACTGAATATTCTTCTGCAAATCAGTCAAAAGAATATTGTGGGGAAGTGCCCAATAATCCTTCAAAGGTTCAACATAGCAGTACATTTGACGGATTAAAAGTATCTGGGTCTTTACCTGGGAGATCTTCTCTTGTAACTGGAGATGAGTCAGGATCCGGTCATCAATTAACAGGAGATCAATATCTTGGTTCAGAACCTAATCCTAAGGGGAGAGCTCATGAAAAAGTCGGAAAATACAATACATTAAATGGCAATGCCTTAACTGGTACAGGCGTAGGGAGGTCTGAATTCGTTACTGGTAATGAACCAGGAAGCTGTAAAAATGTAACTGGTGATGAATATATTGGTTCCCAACAATACGAGTCATTTTGTAAATCTAAACCTAAAGCTGAAGCAAGGAAGGTTGGAGTTAGTCTCTCAAATAACGCTAATGAAATTAGTGGTACCTTAACTGGAAGATCTAATCATGTAACTGGCGATGAACCAGGAACTTGCAAAAATGTGACTGGAACCCCATATGCTGGATTAGATCAAGTTGAGGATAATTGTAATTCTGACTTAATAAACGACTTAAAAGGGAAAGGAAAGATTTATTTAGGAGGTAGCTCAAATGCACGTCTTACTGGTATACAACCGGGTATCGGAGGAAGTATGACTGGATCAGACAAAGGTGCATGTCTAAATCCAACAGGTACTCCTTATGTCGGAGGAGATCAGCTAGGCAATAATTGTTCCAATCATTCAACTGAAAAAAATTATGCCAATAGTGAAAGAAAAAATTCAAGCTCATGGGAAGAATTTTCTGTAAATTCTCCTTCAAGAGATAAATACTCTGATAAAAAAAGAGATGGAGTAACAGGAAATGAGTATGAAAATGGTTCAAAGATTACCGGCCCATTTGATATGGCTAAGGACACAATTACAGGGACAGAGCAATTTAGGTTTGATAAAAACAAAAATTCTCTCCTTAACCCAAAAAAAGATTCAAAGGAATTTGATTCTTCACAAGAGAGAGCTCAATCTAGAATTACTGGGGAGGGACAATCTGCTGGGTTAAGGATAACTGGAGATGATTGGGCTAGAGGAGAAAGAGTAACAGGTACTGAAGGAGCCTCAGCAAGAAAAAGAAATCCTACAAGACCAGGCATGACGAGTGCAATGCCAGTGATGGATATAAAAAGAAATGATGAAATGAGAGAGCCTGATTTTCTTATAACTGGATCTAGTGGTAATACTCGTGATGGACAACTTGTTACCTTTTCAGGTGGTGCACGAGGTTAATTAATGCCTTTAAGAGGACTGGCAAAAGCCAAGAACTTCACATTGGGGCCTACAGCTCCAATGAAAACTTTTACGGAAAATATTCATATACAAACCAAAGAATCAAATAATTTCCGAAATTCTGGAAAATCTCATAAATTAACTAATCTTATCCAAAATGAGAATTTATATAGGTATGAGAGCAAAATAAAAAGTGATTTTGACGAAATTGTTCCAACTCTAAAGGAAATTGCTCGAATACAACATTATGAAGATTTTATTAGTAAAGCTCAGATAATATCAAGAAAAAATTTGGGAATAGATCTGCCCCATCATGTATTGGATAAATCTTGGGTTAAACCTCTCGATATGAGAGCTCTATATGCATGGTGTTCTTTTAAACTACATGAAAATCTTAGTGATAATTTTTTTAAAAATGATCCTCTTGAAGGTGCTTCAGGAAGTAGAGGTGCGGAAGATTTTGAAAAATTTCTTTTAGATTGTGGAATACATTTACTTGATATAACTCCTTGTTCAGATGGGCGATTAGCTCATTCAGTAGCATATGTAATGAGAATACCTTTTAGTTCAGTAAGAAGAAGATCTCACGCTGGTGCACTTTTTGATATTGAAAATACAGTGAACAGATGGGTAAAAACTGAACATAAAAGATATAGAGAGAATATCCCTAACGAAGCGCATAAAGATACTAGGTATTTAAAAGTTGTAACTTATCATTTTAGTTCTGTAGACCCATTGCATCAGGGATGCGCAGCTCATGGGAGTAATGACGAATTAGCTGCAGAAGAAGGTAGAAGTAAGTTATATGCTTTCAAAGAGGCTGTAGAGAATAGCTTTTGCTGTGGTGCTTCTGTAGATTTAATGTTAATTGGACTTGATACAGACACTGATTCATTAAAAATACATTTGCCAACTAGCGATGGAGGGATTGATTTAGAAAAAACTATTTCTACTTTAGAAATTTATAATTCAACAATAAACTTTTCACAGGAGGATGCAGAGAGAGAAATTTGTCAGACAATTT
>QCQY01000007.1 GCA_003209475.1 Prochlorococcus sp. AG-459-B06 | reverse complement strand
TTATTGTGATCCCCTCTGCATAACATCAAATATAATTCCAGCAGTAAAACGGTTTGAAAATAATCAAGAGATTAAAATCATTAGAAATTATATAAATGAATTTAATTTGACTGGGTTTATTGTAGGTATTCCACTAGATGAGGAAGGTCAAATGACCACTCAAGCTATTGACTGTAAAAATTACGGTCAATTACTTTCAAATGAATTAAAGCTTCCATTTTCTTACGTCAACGAACATAGTTCAACTTGGGAATCATCAGATAGATTTGGAATAAAAAAAGATAAATCCGGATTGATTGATAGTTTTTCAGCAAAAATAATACTTGAACAATGGATCGAAGAGGGTCCAGAATTAGAAGAAATATCTGGTAAACGTCAGATAAAATATTAGTATTAAAAAGAATAGATAATTTTTAAATGAAAGAAGCCAATTCAAATGATAATTATGATGCACAGACTCTTTTATTAAATGACTCAAATGGAAACGAGCTATTTTGTTATCTTGAACAATTAGTAAGTGTTGAAGGCCAAGAATATGCTTTATTAACGCCAGTTGATACCCCAGTAAGTCTTTTTAAGATAAATGAAAAAGAAGAACCTGAAATAATTGAGAAAATAGATAAAAATGAACAAATACTAAAAAATGCTGAAGCAGTTCTTCAAGAACATGATTTAAGACTTATCAGATCAGCAGTTACATTAACAGTATCAGGAGAACTTGAAGAACCAATTTACGATGAATTAGAAGAAGATTACGTCGACGATGATAGTGAGAGTTATGAATTGCTCGTTAACTTTAATCTTTTTGACCAAGAATATGGCTTATATATTCCACTAGATCCTTTTTTTATTGTAGGTAAATTAAAAGACAAAGGTGCCTTATTAGTTGAAGATGATGAGTTTGATAAAATTCAACCTTTGATTGAAACTGAGCTTGAAAAAAGTAGTTCTTAAAATAAATGAGATCTATCCTAAAAGTCAATTGGGATTCAAAGATACCAATATATAATATTTCTCAATCTGAGTTGCAAAAAAAAGGAATTAATTCTTTACTGCTAGACGTGGATGGGACTCTAGTAAATAGAAAATCAAATATGATCCCAAAAGCTGTAAAAAATTGGATCATAGAATCTAAAAAACTTTTCTCCTTATACTTAATAAGTAACAATCCATCAAAAAAAAGAATCGCAAAAATAGCGAAAGAATTAAATTTAAGGTATAAATACAATGCATCAAAACCAAGAAAAAAAGTAACTTTGTCTGCTATCAAAGAAATTGGAGGAGAACCAAAACACATAGCCATTATTGGCGACAGAATTTTTACAGATATTATTGTTGGGAATAGATGTGATATAAAAACAATATTAGTTAAGCGATTAAATAGAGATGGCTTGCCTATTAAATTAAATTTAACTTTGACAATAGAAAAATTAATTTCTCATTTTATAAAATGAAAACTTGGGTTATAAAAATTGGTACTAGTATTTTAAGAGGAACAGAGGAAGCATCTACAGAAAAAGTTATTGAAACCCTTTCTAGATCCTTTACAAGTTTTCTTTCAAAAGGAAACAAATTAATTTTAGTAACTAGTGGAGCCGTTGGATTAGGTTGCCAAAAATTAAATATTAAAACTAGACCAAATGATTTAAGTACCCTTCAAGCTACTGCTGCAGTAGGTCAAGTTAATTTAATGTCCTTATACGATAAAGTATTTAATAAATTAGGTCATAATATTGCTCAAATTTTAATAACTAAAGCTGATTTTAATTCACGAGAATCCTTTAATAACGCATCTAAAACTTTAAAAAAATTAATCGATTTGAATGTTATTCCAATAGTTAATGAAAATGATACCGTAGCGAATGAAGAGCTTAAATATGGAGATAATGATACCCTTTCTGCTTTAGTTGCCCTAGCTATAAATGCTAACAAACTTATTATATTAACCGATATTGAAAATCTATACTCAAAAGATCCACGTAATAATAAAGATGCGCAACCTATTAAAGAAGTTCATAATAGTGAATTAAAAGAAATTAAAGATAAAAATATTCAAAGCTCTAATAATAAATGGGGAACAGGAGGAATTTCTACAAAATTAATTTCTGCAGAAATAGCCACGAAAGGAGGAGTTGAAGTCCAACTAGTTGATGGAACTAATATAAAAAACTTAATAGGAATTTTTCATGATAATAAAATTGGAACATTATTCTATCCAGTAGAAAAACCCATAGGGAACAAAAAAAGTTGGCTTTCACATGCAATTCAAACAGTAGGGAAAATTACTTTAGATGATGGTGCTTCTTTTGCAATTAAAAAAAAAGGTGCCTCACTTTTAGCGGTTGGCGTTAAGAATGTAGAAGGAAATTTTACGGTTAATCAGGCCGTTAAAATCGTGAATACAAATGATAAAGAAGTTGCAAAAGGTTTAGTATCAATAAGTAGCGACAAATTAAGAAGTATCTTAAATAATAAAGAAAATAACAACTCCTCGATAATTGTCGTACACAGAGATGTTCTTGCTCTCTCTTAGAAAAAAATTAAAACTGAAAAATGCTTTTAAGTGATTTAGTTGATCTAATAAAAAAAGGAAATTCAAATTTTATTAGTGCCAATATTTTCGAAGATTTAAATATAGATGATGCTGCCTCATTAGATGCTGCAGTTGTACATCAAATATCTTTTTTAGAAGAAAATAATATCCTTAAAGAAAAATTAGATCAAACTAAAGCATCAGCAATAATAACTACTAACAACGATGAAATCGTTATTGCCCTAAAGAAACTCAAAATATCAAACATAATCGTTAAAAATCCAAGAATTGCATTTGCAGAAATATTGGATTGTTTATATAAAACTATCAATTTCAAACCAGGAATTCACGCTTCAGCGGTTATAGATAAAACAGCAATAATTGGAGCAGATTGCCATATTGGACCTAATGTCTATATTGGAGAAAATACTGTAATTGGTGACAATAATCATATTCTTCCTGGATCATCAATTTTAGGCAATGTTCGAATAGGAAATAATAATATAATTCATCCCAATTGTGTTATTTACGAAAATACCACTCTAAAAGATAATTGTGTAATTAATTCAAATTCTGTTATAGGATCAGAGGGATTTGGTTTTATTCCTAAAAATGGCAAATGGGTAAAGATGCCTCAAAAAGGTGGTGTAAAAATAATGAGTTTTGTAGAAATTGGAACGAATTGTTGTATTGATAGACCCGCAGTTGGATTTACTTTTATTGATGAGGGAACAAAGTTGGATAATTTAATACAAATAGGTCATGGAGTTAAAATTGGCAAGAATTGTGCACTTGCAGCACAAGTTGGTATTGCTGGAGGAGCAAATATTGGAGATGGTGTTATTTTGGCAGGGCAAGTAGGAGTAAATAATAGAGTAAAAGTTGGTAATAATGTCATAGCAAGTTCAAAATGTGGAATCCATTGTGACATAGAAGATGGCAAGGTAATTAGTGGTTTCCCCGCAATGGAAAATAAATCATGGCTAAGGAGTTCAAGTATTTTTAAAAAATTACCAGAATTGGCAAAAAAACTTAGACAATTAGACAAGCAATAATTTATTGTTCTATAAAACAAAAATTTAAATGAAAAAATATAAGATTGTTTTATTGTCAGGAGACGGAATTGGACCAGAGATTTCAGAAGTTTCAAAAAGAATTTTAAAAAAGCTTTCAAAAATTCATAATTTCGATATTGAGATTATTGAAAAATTATTTGGGGGTATAGCTTATGAAAAATATGGGACTCCTGCTCCTGATGAGACACTTGATCAATGTAAAAAAAGTGATGCTGTACTTTTAGCATGTGTTGGAGATATTAAATATGACTCTCTTGCAAGAGAATTAAGGCCAGAAAGTGGGTTACTAAAGTTAAGATCTGCCCTAAACCTTTTCGCAAATATAAGGCCTGTCAAAATAAGAAAATCTCTCTTAGATGCAAGTACATTAAAAAAAGAAATCGTTGAGAATGTAGATCTTATTGTTGTAAGAGAATTAATAGGGGGTATTTATTTTGGGAAACCCAGAGGACATATAACAAATACAAAAATTCCAAAAGCTTTTAATACAATGGTTTATGATTCGACCGAAATAGAGAGAATAACGGAAATAGCAATAAAAATTGCTAACCAAAGAAATAAAAAAATATGTTCTGTTGATAAATCAAACGTTCTTGAGGTTAGTCAATTGTGGAGAGATACAGTTCTAGATATCACCTCAAAAGATAAAAATATATCTCTAAGCAATATGTACGTTGATAATGCAGCAATGCAATTGGTTAGAGATCCTAATCAATTTGATGTGATTTTAACAAGTAATTTATTTGGAGATATTTTAAGCGATTTAGCTGCAATGTTAACAGGTTCTATTGGTATGCTTCCATCTGCTTCTCTTAACAATAATGGTCCAGGAGTTTTTGAACCGGTTCATGGTTCGGCGCCTGATATAGCTGGTAAAAACATAGCGAATCCTATAGCAATGCTTTTATCTGCTTCCATGATGTTAAAAATTGGATTAAATGAAGAAGAAGCTGCAGAAAACTTAGAAACTGCCATTGATAAAGTTTTATCAAAAGGATTAAGAACAGCTGATTTAGCTGATGGGTCTTCTGAAGTTTTATCTTGCAGTGAAATCGGAGATAAAATAATGGATGAAATTTAAAAAAAATTAATAAATAAAAAAATATTTTTAAGTAAAACATAAAGTTGGCATATGACCTGTCAGAATCATGGGATATTGTTTTTAAAAAATGTCAAAACGTCATCCAGTAGTTGCTGTAACAGGATCTTCAGGAGCAGGAACAAGTACAGTAAAAAGAGCCTTTGAGCATATTTTTGCGAGAGAAGATATTGTTCCCGCAGTTGTAGAAGGTGATAGTTACCACAGATTTGAAAGAATGCCTATGAAAAAAGCTATGGCAGACGCTCTTTCAAAAGGTGAAAATTTCTCTCATTTTGGTCCAGAGGCTAATCTTTTTGACAAGCTAGAAGAACTTTTTAAAATCTATGGTGAAACTGGAGGAGGAAAGAAAAGATATTATCTACATAGTCTTGAAGAAGCAGAAGAACATAATACAAGACTTGGTACATCCTTAGAACCTGGGCAATTTACTCCATGGGAAGATATTCCTGAGGGGACAGACGTACTTTTTTATGAAGGTTTGCATGGCGGGGTAGAAGGTGATAGATACAATGTGGCATCTTATGCTGATTTACTTGTTGGTGTTGTTCCGATAACAAATTTAGAGTGGATTCAAAAAATCCATAGAGATAATGCAGAAAGAGGTTACTCAGCGGAAACCATTGTGGATACTATATTGAGAAGAATGCCTGATTATATAAATCACATTTGCCCACAATTCAGTAAAACCGATATTAATTTTCAAAGAATCCCCACAATTGACACTTCTAATCCTTTCATATGCAGGAATATCCCAACTCCTGATGAGAGCTTTGTGATCATACATTTCAGAAAAGGGGCAAGAGAGAAATGGGGCATTGATTTTCAATACTTGCTTGGAATGATTAACGATTCATTTATGTCAAGTCCAACAAGTATCGTTGTAAATGGAGGAAAAATGGGTTTTGCAATGGAACTAATTCTCACTCCAATAATTCATAAAATGATTGAGGAAAAAAATAAATAATAATTAATTTTCGATTATCAACTCAAATCATTATTTTTTTTTTATTTTGAGGAGTTTTTAATCTAGAGGATCTCAAATTTTTATATATCTTTCTTGATAAAAGTACCTTATTTAGATTTAAATAGAAAAAACAGGAATCGTTGTGTCATTAATCGACTGGTTTGCCGCGAGGCGTAAAGATCAATTTGTTGGGAAAGTTTCGCAAGATACTGATGAGGGAGATGGTTTGTGGGTTAAATGTTCAGAATGTTCGCAAGTAGCCTATAGAAAAGACCTAATTTCAAATTTCAATGTTTGTAGTAATTGTGGACATCACAATAGGATTAATAGCGACGAAAGGATAAATATAATTGCTGACAAAAATTCATTCGAAGAGTTTGATAGTTCACTAAGTCCTACAGATCCTTTAGGTTTTAAAGATAGAAGATCATATGCTGATCGAATTAAAGAAAGTCAAGCTGGTACAGGTTTAAGAGATGGAGTAGTAACAGGTATCTGTTCTGTAAATTCAATGCCTTTAGCATTAGCTGTTATGGATTTTAGATTTATGGGAGGATCCATGGGTTCAGTAGTTGGTGAAAAAATTACAAGGATAATTGAGAGAGCAACTTTAGAAAATTTTCCAATTCTTATTGTTTGCGCATCAGGAGGAGCAAGGATGCAAGAAGGCATGTTAAGTCTCATGCAAATGGCAAAAATATCTGGAGCACTAAAAAAACATAAAGAGAAAAGTCTTCTTTATATGCCCTTATTAACCCATCCAACCACTGGGGGGGTAACAGCAAGCTTTGCGATGTTAGGTGATTTAATTTTGGCGGAACCTAAAGCTCTTATTGGATTTGCTGGAAGAAGGGTTATAGAACAAACATTAAGAGAAAAATTACCCGACAATTTTCAAACAGCTGAATATCTGCTTGAGCATGGTTTTGTTGATGTAATAGTTAAAAGGAAAGATCTAAAGGATACTCTGACTAAAATTTTAAAAATTCATGGTGTAAAAGAACTCGCAAAAGCAAATATATAAAATGAGAATTATTTCAAATTTATTTTATTTTTCTTTAAGCCTTTTATTTTTTATTTTCAATTTTGCGCCATATTCTTATGGGATAGGAAATGTTGACTGGGTTTTGCTAAAAGAGAATAATGAAGGGAAAGAGTGGCTTGATAAAGGCAGTATTAAGCCGCTTGCAAATGGTGAAATAAGTGTCTTAACAAAGTTCTTCAAAAATCCAAGTAATTCTGATGATGATGGAGAGTTATCACTTTATGTAATGAGAATTAATTGCGATGAAAAAAAGTTTAAAGATACTTCAATAAATGGAATACCCCAATTCAATTCAAAATGGCAAACTTCCAATAATGATGAACTAATAGATGTAGTTATTGAAAATAGCTGTTCAGAGTTTATAAACGGATAAGAATGAATTCTAAAAATAAAAAATTAAAAATAGCAATCGCTGGACTAGGCTTTGGTAAAAAAGTACATTTAGAAGCGTTAAAAGAGTCGAATTATTTAACGCCTGTTGCTATTTATCATTATGACGAAAAGCAAAAATCAATTCTAGAAAAAGAAACTGGATTAGAGTTTTTTTATGATTGGGAAGACTTAGTTAAATCTCAAGAAATTGATGGGATTATTATTGCTACTCCTCCTGAATCAAGATTTAAATTGGCAAAACAAGCTCTTGAGAATAATAAAAATTTGCTATTAGAAAAACCTGTTTCAATATCTTCCTCTGAAATAGAAGAGCTTCAGAGGATATCTTTGATTAATAACTTAAGCGTATGTGTTGATTTCGAATATAGAGCAGTACCCCTTTTTCTTCAGACAAAAAAACTTATTGATGAAAATATTTTAGGGGAAATATATTTAGTCAAATTAGATTGGTTAATGGGTAGCAGATCCGACCCTAAAAGAGCTTGGAATTGGTATTCTTTAGAAGAAAAAGGTGGAGGAGTTATTGGGGCATTAGGTACTCATGCATTCGACATGTTGAATTGGTTTTTTGGAGAATCAATAAATGTATCTGGCAAGTTAGCAACATCAATCAAAAAAAGACCTTTAGCCAATTCTTCTGATTTTAATGATGTTACTAGCGAGGATGTTTGTCTGGCTAATATAGAAATATCAAACTATAGCTCCAATCTTATTCCATGTCAGGTATCTCTATCATCGATTTCTAAAAATGGTAGAGGTTTTAGTTTAGAAATATATGGAAGCGAAGGTTCACTTATTCTTAAAAGCGAGAACCAAAAAGATTACGTCCATGGTTTTAATTTGAAATATTCAAACAATGAAAATAAAATACAAAATCTAACTGCAGATTCAAGATTTAATTTTGAAAAAACTTGGAATGATGGAAGAATAGCTCCAGTTATAAGAATTCAAAATTTATGGGCTGAGAGTATTTTTAATCAAACACCTATCATTCCAGGATTATCTGAGGGACTTGCGAGTCATAAAGTTTGCGAAGCTATAAGAGAATCTTCGGAAAGCGGATTAAGAATCAAAATTTAAAGCTATACATCTATAAGTAGCAATTATCACCCGAAAAAGTATTGGATTGATTTTATTTTTTTTTCATATTCTGGAAAAATCAATTGAACTGAACTATTAAAGAATGGCTTTAAATTATTACAAAAATGAGCTTAAAGAGAATGCTCAATTACTAGCTTCTAAAGGGAAAGGGATATTAGCGGTAGATGAATCCACTAAAACAGTAGGTAAAAGACTTGCTGGAATTGGCGTTGAGAATACTGAAGAAAATAGGAAGGCATATAGAGGAATGCTTTTTACTACAGAAGGTCTTGGGAAGTATATAAGTGGTGCAATCCTCTTCGAAGAAACTCTTTATCAGAATCACCAAGATGGTGAGTCAATGGTTAAGAAACTAAATGATTTAGGTATTATTCCAGGTATAAAGGTCGATAAAGGTCTAAATCCACTTCCTGGAGGAGGAGATGTAGAAACTTTTTGCTCTGGCCTAGATGGGTTAGTTGAAAGAGCAGCAAAATATTATGAACAAGGTGCAAGATTTGCAAAGTGGAGAGCAGTTCTGCAAATTACAAATGATGGTTGTCCTTCAAAACTATCAATTCAAGAGAATGCCTGGGGATTAGCAAGGTATGCAAGATCCGTTCAAGAATCTGGTTTGGTACCAATTATTGAACCTGAAATCTTAATGGACGGCGACCATACTATTGAAAAAACTGCTGAAGTCCAAGAAGAGGTAATAAAACAGGTTTATATTGCCTGTCAAGCAAATGGAGTTTTTCTAGAGGGAACTCTATTAAAACCTTCTATGACTGTTAATGGAGCAGATTGTCCAACAAAGGCAGATCCCATGAAAGTTGCTGCAATGACAATAAGAACTATGGAAAGGTGCGTTCCTGCATCTGTTCCTGGAATAGTTTTCTTATCAGGAGGGTTAAGCGAAGAAGCTGCTTCTGTCTATTTAAATAATATGAACACTCTTTACAGGAAAGCTTTATGGAATGTTTCATTCTCCTATGGAAGAGCATTACAGCACTCATGCTTAAAGGCTTGGAAAGGAAACGACGTTGAAGGGGGGCAAAAAGCATTAATAGCTAGAGCCAAGGCAAATTCTGAAGCTTCAAAAGGAGCCTATGTAGCAGGATCTCAACCTTCATCTGATGAGCAATTGTTTGTGGCAGGCTACACTTACTAACTAAAAAAATCCTAAAAATATACTCTGGGTCATAAAATTAATCTCTTTAATTTAGTATTTTGTATATCTAATGACGTGACATTTGATACCTCTTTATACTAAACTCTCGGAAACATGTGCTTTATATAGCATTTAACTTATTTTAATTATGGCCCTCGTTCCACTAAGACTACTTTTAGATCACGCTGCTGAGAATGGTTACGGTATTCCAGCTTTCAATGTTAATAACCTTGAGCAAGTTCAAGCAATTATGGAAGCAGCATATGAAACTGATAGCCCTGTAATCCTCCAAGCTTCAAGAGGGGCAAGAAATTATGCAGGAGAAATTTTCTTGCGTCATCTAATCCTTGCTGCTACAGAAACATATCCTAATATTCCAGTGGTAATGCACCAAGACCATGGTAATGAGCCATCAACATGTTATTCAGCAGCAATAAATGGTTTCACATCAGTAATGATGGATGGTTCTCTAGAGGCAGATGCAAAGACACCCGCTAGTTACGAATATAATGTCACAGTTACTAAAAAAGTAGTAGATTTTGCTCACTCAGTTGGAGTTAGTGTTGAAGGAGAATTAGGTTGCTTAGGTTCATTAGAAACAGGGAAAGGTGAGGCAGAAGATGGTCATGGATTTGAAGGTGAACTTTCTACAGATATGCTTTTGACTGATCCTGAAGAAGCGGCAGATTTTGTTGCTAAAACAAAAGTTGATGCATTAGCAATTGCTATAGGTACAAGTCATGGTGCATATAAATTCACAAGGAAGCCTACTGGAGAAGTTCTTGCAATAAGCAGAATTGCTGAAATCCATAAAGCACTACCAAATACACATCTTGTAATGCATGGATCTAGTTCAGTGCCTCAGGAATGGTTGGATATCATTAACAAATATGGTGGTGAGATTCCTCAAACATATGGTGTTCCCGTTGAAGAGATTCAAGAAGGAATAAGAAATGGAGTTAGGAAAGTAAACATTGATACCGATAACAGACTTGCTTTCACTGCCGCGGTTAGAGAGGCAGCATTTGCTGACAAGGCAAACTTTGACCCAAGACATTTCAACAAACCTGCTAGAAAATACATGAAGCAAGTTTGTCTTGACAGATACAAGCAGTTCTGGTGTGAAGGTCAAGCAAGTAAGATCAAACAAAACAGCACTAATTATTTTGCTGATCTTTACGCTAAAGGTGATTTAGATCCCAAAGTGAAAGCTACTGTTTAATTAGTAACGGAATCAAACAAAAAAAGACCCCCAATTTTGGAGGTCTTTTTTTTATTTCAATATTAATGATTTTAACGTAAAGAGACCATCAGTCCCACCAATTGTCTCGTCACATGCTCGCTCTGGATGAGGCATTAAACCTAAAACATTTCCCTTTTCATTAGTTATGCCTGCGATATCAAATGATGATCCATTAGGATTATTTTTATATCTCAAAGAGATCAATTCATTATCTACAAGTTTTTTTAAAGTATCAGAATCACAATGATATCTTCCTTCCCCATGCGCTATTGGCAACTTAATAGTTTGTTTTTCATCTCCATTATTAAACCAACCTCCTTTTGAAGAAACAATATCCAGTTCAACGTCATCACAGATAAAATTAAGATTTTTATTTGCAACAAGAGCACCAGGCAAAAACCCTGATTCTGTCAAAATTTGAAACCCATTACAGATTCCTAAAACTCTTTTCCCGCTTTTAACAAACTCATCCAAGGCATTTATTAATGGAGAGAATCTCGCAATTGCTCCGCATCTTAAATAATCACCATAGCTAAATCCTCCAGGTAAAACTATTGCATCTACATCACTTAAATCTGAAGACTCATGCCACAAGTATTTTGTTCTTATGTCTAGACAACCTTCCAATGCCCATGAAACATCACGATCACAATTAGAACCAGGGAAGACAACAACTCCTACAGTAAAATTATCCATCTTATAATTTTTCTAGTGAATACTCATAATCTTCAATAACAGTATTTGCGAATAACCTATAACACAATAAATCAATTTTTTCTCTTACTTCGTTTTCACCATTACCTTCTATTTTCACCTCAATCATTTTTCCTATACGTAATGATTTAATTCCCTCGGCTCCAAGTTTTATAGAAGCAGATTTAGTAGCTTCCCCTGCTGGATCTAAAACTGAGGGTCTTAGTCTTACAAAAACTTTTACAGCAAATTGGTCCAATTAAAAATTAATTTCTACTAGAAGATTAGTTTAAATTTTTATAAAAGGTACTATTGATTAATAAACAAATATTTTTTTTACCTTGAGGTTTTCTGAGTAATTAAATGTTTATGTAGCCTCTACCAAAACAAACTAAGCAAGTTCTTCTTGAAATTTCATGTGTTTTAAAATTTCCTGCCCCTCCACATTTTGAACATTTTATTCTATCAATTGAAGTAACTTCGTCAGAGATTATTTTTTTTAAAACAATTTTTGGATTTTCCATCTTGGACTATTCACTGTAGTAAGTATCCCGGTAGGTAACTATAAAGTCAAACTTCTATTTTTGGGTAACTTAAAATCTTAAATTTCTCTTTAATTTTTTTGTTGAAAGTTTTTATAGATTTTTCATCAAAGGAAATTATTACTAATTCAAGCCCAGCATTATCATTTGGTCTCCAACAATTATCTGGAGCTTCTTCAAACCAAGTATTAATTTTCTTTCCAACAATTTGTATTTGTAAAGGCAATGATTTGTTTGGTATCCAAATACGTCCTTTAATTCGAAGAATATTTAAATCATCCAAGATTTTTGACATCTCCTTTTCAAAGTCATTTTTTTCAAGGAAATAATATAATTTAAATGAATCTGATACAAGCTCAACATGATTATGGTCATGTTCTTCAGTTAAAAATTCTTTATAAGTCTCTTTTTTAAAATTAAAATCAAATAGATAATTTAAATCAATTTTGCCATTCTTTGATTTTAGGACTGGTGTAGATGAGTTTAGACTTCCTTGAATTTTATTTTTTACAACGTCAAACTGATCATCATTTAAGATATCTGATCTAGAGACTAAAACGATATCAGAAACTTCTAGTTGCTCCTCAAAAAGTTCATCTATGGTGGCGTTATGATCAATTTTATCTGTTTCATTATATTGTTTTGTTATTTTATTTAAATCATTAATTGGTGAACCATTAAGCATTGATTCTCCATTAACGATACCAACAACAACATCAAGATAGATGGAAGACCTAATATCAGGCCAGTTAAGTGCTTGAATTAAGGGAATTGGTAGTGCCAAGCCACTTGTTTCGATAATTATTGATTCGACAGGAGGATGAAATTCTAGGAGAGCTTTTATTGATGGAACGAAATCATCTTGAACAGTACAACATAAACATCCATTATTTAATTCGATTACGCATTCTTCTTCAGTTTCCTCACATCTATCGCAACTCTTAATCAAATCACCGTCAATTCCAACATCACCAAATTCATTGATTATTAAACCGAATTTTTTATTACTCTCCTTTAATAAGTATCTAAGAAAAGTTGTTTTACCTGAACCAAGAAAACCGGAAACAACTATAACTGGTATTTTTTTTTTCATCTATGATGATTAACAACCTAAGCTATATTCTGTACTCTCTCCTGTAGAACTATTTGTGCCATTAGCAATCGCACATAATTGTTTTTGTTGTGTACGACTAAGAACAGCATCAGTAAAATCTGCACCATCTATTTTTACTCCCTCAAAAATACTCTCCATTAACAAAGCATTTGTAAAATTAACATCCGAAAGATCTGCATCCGTAAAGTCTGTTGCATAAGCTAGTGCATCTCTTAAATTGGCTCCATTAAACTTTGAGTTTTGCAATTTACTATTATTGAAAACCGCCCCTTCTAAATTACTTTCACTGAAATTAAACCCATTCAGATCAAACTTAACGTATTCGTTACCGCTTAAATCTTGACCATGCATATCTGGCTCTAAATTAAGGTCTTGTTGGTTTCTAATCTCAGGAGGTCTTTTAGCCCATGCAGAATTTACAGAATTAAAAAATATAATTCCAACAAGCAATAAAGCAATTAATGTATTTTTTAGATAAGGAGAAACAATTGATTTAATCATAATAAGACTGTATTTTAGGACTTAAGTATTAAAAGTTTGTAAGACTATCTTAAAGGAAAATATATGGCAATGTCACTTAAGGTTATTGTTCCTCCTCATCCATTAATAAAACATTGGCTTTCAATATTGCGAGAAAAAAATACTCCAAATATTTTGTACTCAACAGGATACGAACAATTAGGAAAATGGCTTACATATGAAGCATTACGGAACTGGTTGCCATATAAAAAAGAAATAGTAAATACTGAAAATGGGGACGCAGATGGATTCTTTATTAATAATGATTATCCAATAAAAGTTCTCGCAATGTTACCCGAAGGGTTATCTCTTTGGTTTGGATCTAAAGAAGTAATTCCTAATTCAACACTCTCATTAGGAGAACTTCCTAAAACTATTGAATTAAATGAAGGAATTATATTTTATTCGGAACAGATAACGACAAGATCAGCAACATTAGAAACTTTAATTAAATTAAATGAATTAGGTGTTGATTCTAATAGGATTATTTTAATAACTGCTATTTGCTCAAATAAAGGGTTAAATGAAATTGCGAAATTATTCCCTAATCAGGTAATTTACACTTCTTGCATCGATGAGGAAGACGAAAAAACAAAATTATTAGTACCGGGTATTGGGAATCCTTTATCGCGGTTAAGTACTATATTTCAAGATAAGAACTAATATATAATGTAGGAGTAAATATTTTACCAATGTCTGAATACAGAGATTCGTCTTCAAATAATCTTTTATCATTAATAAGCGGTGCTTTTATTGGAGCAGCGGGTCTAGCTTGGTGGTTGATATCCGAAGCAGACAAAAGAAAAGAGGAAAAAAAACAAAAAGCAATGATGTATTCCTCCAGAATTCAAGACGGATCTGAAGCAATTGATTCAAATGAAAACATAAATGAAGTTGAAGGAGAGAATCTGGAGAAGAAAGTTGAGCAACTTAATTCTGCAATTGCTGATGTGAGGAAGCAACTTGAAGAGTTGGGGCAATAGAATAAAAAAGGTTCTCAAATAATATGAATAAACTCAGATCATCTGCAATAACCCAAGGTGTGCAAAGATCCCCTAACAGATCTATGTTAAGAGCTGTTGGATTTAATGATGAAGATTTTAATAAACCTATTATTGGAGTTGCAAATGGATACAGCACCATAACACCATGCAATATGGGTTTAAATAAGTTAGCTATAAGAGCTGAAGAGTCAATAAAAAAATCCGGTGCGATGCCTCAAATGTTTGGAACGATCACAGTAAGTGATGGCATTTCTATGGGCACAGAGGGCATGAAATATTCCCTTGTTTCAAGAGAAGTTATTGCTGATTCAATAGAAACAGCATGTAATGCTCAGAGTATGGATGGAGTGCTTGCTATAGGTGGATGTGACAAAAATATGCCAGGTGCCATGATAGCAATTGCAAGAATGAATATCCCCTCAATTTTCATTTATGGAGGGACAATTAAACCTGGGAAATTACATGGAGAAGATCTTACTGTTGTTAGTGCATTTGAAGCTGTTGGACAACTAACATCAGGCAAAATAAATGAAGAAAGGCTTATCCAAGTTGAGAAAAATTGTATCCCTGGTGCTGGCAGCTGTGGAGGGATGTTTACAGCTAATACAATGTCTGCAGTTATTGAAGTATTAGGTTTAAGTCTTCCTCACAGTTCTACTATGGCTGCTGAAGATCTTGAAAAAGAACTAAGTGCAGATAAAAGTGCTGAGATTTTAGTCTCTGCAATAGAAAAAGATATAAGACCATTAGACCTAATGACTAAGAAAGCATTTGAAAATGCAATATCAGTCATTATGGCAATTGGAGGTTCAACTAATGCGGTGTTGCACATCTTAGCTATCGCAAATACTGCAGGAATAGATATCAACATTAATGATTTTGAGAGAATAAGACAAAAAGTACCTGTTATTTGTGACCTTAAACCGAGTGGGAAATATGTGACGGTGGACCTTCATAACGCAGGCGGGATTCCACAAGTAATGAAAATACTTTTGAATGCAGGATTAATTCATGGTGAATGTAAAAACATTGAAGGCAAAACTATCTCAGAATACTTAGAGAATATTCCAGATAAGCCTCCAGCAAATCAAAATGTTATAAGAGACATAGATGACCCTCTGTATAAAAAAGGACATCTCGCAATTTTAAAAGGTAACTTAGCAAGCGAAGGTTCTGTAGCAAAAATTAGCGGAGTAAAAAACCCTGTATTAACAGGTCCAGCAAAGATTTTTGAAAGTGAAGAGGATTGTTTAAAATCGATATTAAATAACGATATCAAAGCTGGTGATGTAGTTGTTATTAGAAACGAAGGTCCTGTAGGAGGTCCAGGAATGAGAGAAATGTTAGCTCCTACATCTGCGATTGTTGGTCAAGGACTTGGAGAGAAGGTAGCTTTAATTACCGATGGCAGATTTAGCGGTGGCACCTATGGTTTGGTTGTGGGTCACATAGCTCCAGAGGCTGCTGTAGGCGGAAATATTGCTCTAATAAAAGAAGGTGATTTAATTACTGTAGATGCTGTAAAACAACTGATTGAAGTTGATTTATCTGAGAAAGAATTAGAAAAAAGAAAAAAAGATTGGATAAAACCTAAACAAAAATACAAAAGAGGAATTCTTTCAAAATATTCGAGAATCGTAAGCACATCAAGTTTAGGGGCTGTTACTGATATATAAATTAGCTCAAAGTTTATTTTCTTAATCAATAAAACTTTTTATTCTATTTGCTAAATTTTCCAATCTTGCGCTGTATTTTGGTGAGTTACATTTTTTCCCATTATTACTATCCATCCATAATGTTTTAACTCCGCACCATAATATTGGTTCATCAGGGAAATTAAGCTTAGAGATAACTAAAACCAACTCTTTATTTGATTTAAAAAGTTCTAATTCAAGATCATAAATTTCTAATCTTTTACCTTCTTTATCTCGACACAAGATATTAACCGTCAAATCAATATCTTCTTCGAATTCGTATTCACCATTTATATTTACGACAGAATGAACAAAAGGTTTATTTGTTAAATCTGCTGACTTAGCGATTAAGCTCTCTATATTTTTAGGTGGATTTTCAAACAACACTTATTGATTTAATTAAAACTTTAATTGATCCCTGTTTAAACTCATTATTAAGTAATCCATCATCACCAAACTTAGAGTGTAGTAGTTGCAATCTTTTAATTTTAGATGGCTTGAATTTAAATGGAAAACGTACTTTATTAGCTCTTACTGAAGGTTTTAGCTCATCAAAAGGAATTTGAACATTTGTTGTTCCGAATTTTTTTGTTGGGAATGATTTTATCCACCTGAGTCCGCCTGGAATAAATTCGGTAAGTCCTAGGAAAACATCTTCACAAGCGACAGCAAATTTAAAAGTTCTTCCTTGTCCATCAATATTTAATTCAAAGGATGAATACTCAGATACATTTAAGGAAGGTTTATATATAGACGATCTACAACTAACAAATCCTCCTGCTTTCTCGACAATATTACCCTTTAATAACAAACCAGAATTTGAAATTTCACAAAAAGCTGAACTTGATCCGCCCATAACAGTATCATTTAATGTTTTCCAACCATCAAACTCCTTTTTCTGGAATAAAAATTTTTTATTACTCATTGAACAATTTAAATTATTATTAGACTTTAACTAAATTTCTAATTCTTTTGCTGATTCTTTATCACAAAATATTGAAATTTGATTAATAGATTTTATTAATTTTGATGGTGTTCTATCAAGAGACTCCTTTTCATCTAATAACCTCTCAAGAGCAATTCTTTTATTGGCTCCACTAACCAAAAATACTATCTTTGATGAGGCTGAAAGGACCTTTGGAGTTAATGAAATTCTTTTTAATCCTTTACCTTCATTAAAAATCACAAAATCATCTTCATTATTATTTTTTTGATAAGGAAATAGTGAAGCTGTATGACCATCGTCTCCAAGACCTAATAAAGTCAAATCAAAGGAGGGAGGGTTTGATCCGCATTTTTCAAATAATTTAAAAATAAATTGATTTTTTATAGCTTCATCATCAGCCTTTAAATCATTGAAAATTTCATAAAAAAAAGATTTAGATCCAAAATTAGTTAACAATGAATTTTTCAACATTAACGAGTTACTTAATTCTGAATTTGGATCAACACATCTTTCATCTCCTAAAAAGACATCAACCATATCCCATCTAAGATCACATTTTGATAAAAGCTTATACACAGATTTAGGAGTTGAACCTCCACATACACAAAATTTGAATCTATCTTTCTTTTTTAAAGTATGAATAATATAGCTTTCAATAAGCTTAAAAACCGCTGTTGATAGTTCTAACTTGTCTTTGTATATATGTAAGGTATATCCATTTTTGACCTTTTCAATCATTTCATCCATTCAGTATGAAAACTACCTTCTCTATCAATTCTTTCATATGTATGAGAGCCAAAACAATCTCTCATTGCCTGAACAAGATTCTGCGGAAGTCTATTGGTTCTATAACTATTTAAATAATCTAATGTACTGGATAAGCAAGGAACTGGTATACCAGCTTTTGTGGATAAAGAAACTACATTGGCTAAGTTATCTAATCTTGTCGCAATTTCATTATTAAACCAATCATCAAAAATTAAATTTTTTAAATTAGGGTCTTTGTTATAAGCATCTTGTATTTTACTTAATAATTTCGATCTAATTATGCAACCACCTTTCCATATTTGAGCAATTGAAGGCATATTCAAACCATAGTTATATACTGCAGATGCTTCTCTTAAAATATCCATACCTTGGGCATAGCTAGCAATTGTGGCAAGGACTACAGCATCAAACAAAGGTTTCATTCCATCTGATATACTTCCCAAATTAAAATCCTCTATCTCTTTAGAAGGAATAGTTTTTTCAATCTCACTACGTTGCTCTTTTAAGGAACTCATTACTCTAGCATTTAAAGATGCATAAATAGTTGGGACTGAGACCCCAAGTTCTAAAGCACTTACAACAGTCCATAATCCCGTACCTTTCTGGCCAGCTTTATCTAATATTTTCTCCACGACATCATCTCCAGTTGCCTCATCTTTTGTATTTAGACAAATCTCTGTTATCTCAACAAGATAAGAAGCTAATTCATCAGTATTATTCCAAATACCAAATACCTTTGACATCTGTTGTCCATTCATACCTTTAACTCTCTTCATAAGGTCATAAGCTTCTGCGAGTATTTGCTCAATTCCATACTCAATTCCGTTATGAACAGTCTTTACAAAATGACCTGAGCCTCCTGGCCCAACATATGCAACACATGGTCCGTCCTCAACTTTGGCAGCCATTTTTGTTAATAAGCTTTCTATTGCATCATATGAAGCCTTAGTACCGCCAGGCATCATACTTGGCCCTTCTAGAGCCCCTTTGGCACCACCTGAGACTCCCATTCCAATGTATCCAAAACTTTTACTTTCAAGAGTATTTACCCTTCTTTCTGTATCTTTAAATTGAGAATTACCACCATCTATTAATAAATCTCCTTCCTCGAGATATCCAGAAATATTGTCTATAACAGCATCTGTAGCGGGTCCAGCTTTTACCATCATTAGAATTCTTCTAGGTCTCTCTAGCTTGTTAACAAATTCTTGAAGAGTTTCAGCTCCCTCTATATTCTTCCCAAAACCCCGATCTTGTAAAAATTCTTTAGTTTTTGAGTAAGTCCTATTAAAAACTACACTAGAAAATCCATTTCTCTCTGCGTTAAGAACTAAATTTTCGCCCATAACACCAAGACCTACTAAACCAAAATGTGCCTTGGACATAAAAAATTAAAAAAACTCAATAAATATAGTGTGCATGCAACTCAACAAAATTGCTTTAAAAAAATACTTATGTCAGCGAAAAATGATCGAAAAGATTTAAATAACAGTGCCGTTTGCAATAGTTGCATTTTTAACTACTACAACAATCCCATTTCTTATGTAAAAGCCTAATTCTGGCTTATCTGCTTCTTCTACTCGATCTTTATTAATAATAACGACATTATCACCAATCCTTGCATTCTTATCAAGAATTGCTCTTTTTACAGTAGTTCCTTCACCTACTCCAAGAGGTGTTCCGCCTCCTTTTCTTAATTCAATCCTCTCTTCAGGGGATTCAAAGAAATCAGCTCCCATAACAAGAGTGTCCTCAAGAACCGAATCACTTTCAATCCTGCTTCTTACACCTAAAACGCAATGCAAAATACTGCATGACTTCAAGATTGTACCTTCACAGACTATTGAATCAGTAATTTGAGCATCTACAAGTTTAGAAGGTGGGAGAAATCTAGGTCTTGTATAAATTGGAAATTTCTCATCATAAAAACTAAATGGAGGTTTTGGTTGTTCAGTCAATGCTAGGTTTGACTCAAAGAATGCACCAATGGTTCCGATATCTTCCCAATAATCATCGAATACATAACTTTTAAGAGTATCCCCTCTATTAAGAGCTTCAGGAATTATGTCCTTACCAAAATCGGTATAATTAGGGAATTTATTTAGAAGATCAAAAAGAGTACTTCTGCTAAAAACGTAAATACCCATAGATGCCAGGTAAGGCTTTTCTACGGCTGACTCCTTACTTAATCCAAATTTTGAAGTATCTACTGCCATTGCCTTCAATTTATCTCCAGTAGGCTTTTCACTGAATTCTTTTATATTTCCTAAATCGTCTGTTCTCATAAGGCCAAAACCTTCTGCTTGAGATTCATCAACAGGCAAAGCTGCAACAGTTAAATCAGCACCATTATCTCTATGATGTTGAACAAATAAACTGTAGTCCATTCTATACAGCTGATCACCTGACAATATTAAATATTCATCAACATCCCATTCTTGAAATAACCATTGGTATTTTCTTACAGCATCAGCAGTACCTTCAAACCACTTTGGACTATCAGGAGTCTGTTGTGCGGCTAAAACCTCCACAAATCCTTGACCGAAAGGACCATTTAAATTATAGGTTCTTCCTATATGTCTATTTAGAGATGCACTATTGAACTGGGTCAATACGTACATTTTTTCAATGCCTGAATTTATACAATTACTAATTGGGATATCTATTAAACGATACTTTCCTGCTAATGGCACAGCAGGTTTAGCCCTCATTTTTGTTAAAGGGTAAAGTCTAGAACCTTTTCCTCCTCCGAGGATTATGGCCAACACACGCTTCATTAAATCTAATGGAGGTACATATACAATTATTTAAAGTAACTGATTATGGGCATATTTAGAAATAGCTATGGTCAATTTACATAGCTATTTCGATAAATCACTAGAAAAACTTAATATAAATCGAGAAAAATTAGATGTTTTTATCCTCTTCTACCAAAGAAAACAATTTTTCAACGATTTTCAAAGAAACTTGTCTTTCTTCTCTTGATTGAGGACTTCTCAACTTAGTAACAGGAGTATGAAGTATTTTATTAATAATTCCTTTAGTCAGAGCCTCCACTACTTTTCTTTCTCTAGCCGAAAAATCTGGTCCCATCCTGCTTAATGCTTTTTGCAATTCCTCCTTTCTAATTAACTCCAAATCTGATCTAAGTTTATTAATTACTGGAACCGCTTCTAAACTTGCCCACCATTCTAGAAAAATGATTCTTTCTTCTTCTACTAAAGATTCTGCTTCCTTTGCTATTTTCTGTCTAAATTCTTGATTTCTTGAAACGACCTCTTGTAAGTCATCTACATCAAATGACTTAACGAATTCATGTTTTTTCACATCATTAGATATATTTCTCGGTACACCAATATCAATAAATTTAATTTTATTACTCAATTTTAATTTTTCAATTTTAGCGAGATCAATTATCGGCTCTTCAGAAGCTGTACTGGTGAAAATAAGCGAAGATATTGATATATTTTTTTCTAATTCGTTTAATCCTTCACAAACAATTTCTAAGTCAGGGAAGTCTAGAGCAAGATTCAATGCTCTATCAATATTTCTATTGACAAGAATTAATTTATGACAGCCTTTTGATTTTAAATGAGTTATTAAAAGCCTACTCATTCGTCCGGCGCCAACTACAAGAACTTTCTCTGATTCTAAACTTACAAGAGTATCAAAACCCTTTTCTTGTCCAATTTTTAATTGAGCTAGTTCTACCGCTGCTGAACTGATTGACACAGCTCCAGTTCCTAAATTTGTTTCGGATCTTACTTTTTTACCTGTACTAACTGATTGAGTTAATAATCTATTAAGGATTGGTCCAGTAGATTGATTCTCTTGACCTAATCTCATCATTTTTTTTACCTGCGAAAGGATTTGTCCTTCTCCTAAAACGAGACTATCGAGTCCTGCCGAAACTTTCATCAAATGCAAAACTGCTTCTTCCTGCCTAAAGCAAAAAAGATGTGGATTTAAATCTTCAAAAATAATTCCAGAATACTCTGATATGAATTCTTTAATAGATGAAATTCCAGTATTTTTATCCTTTACTAACGCATATATTTCCAGCCTATTACAAGTACTTAAGATTGATACCTCTAATACATCAGAGAAAGCTTTTAATGTTTTCAATGACTCTGTTATGGATTGGTCAGGAATACTTAACTTCTCACGCACTTCGACAGGTGCCGTGCGATGACTCAGTCCGACGACAACAATATGCATAAAATCAAAAGTGAATTTTTAAAGGCTGATACTCTTAGCACCATCTTTTATATGGACAGTATTTGTAAACCTTGCAGTACTATCTAGTGTACTAATAACTAGACTACTTGTTCTAACACAATCCCTTTCAAATTTAACTCCGTCAAATAATAGTCCATCAGTTATTCCACTTCCAGCGAAAACAACATTTTCTCCCGATGCCAATTCATTCGCTTCATAGATTTTATCTATATCTATTATGCCCATTTCATTAAGACGTTTTATATTCCCTTCTTTTGTGTAATCAGCCCATTCAGAAGTTTGAGCGATTGCTGGATCATAAACAAGTTGTCCTTGAAAATGTCCGCCTAGAGCTCTCATTGCAGCAGCTGAAATAACACCCTCTGGAGCTGCACCTATACCCATCAAGCAATGTGTTCCAGTACCTGCAAAACCACATGCGATCGCAGCTTGAACATCACCATCAGAAATCGGTTGTACTTTTGCACCACATCCTCGAATCTCTTTAATTAAATCTTTATGCCTAGTTCTATCCATTACAACAACAGTAAGCTCATCAATAGAAAGGCCCAAGCAATCACTTAGAATCTTCAAGTTTTCAGTAGCTGAATTTCTAATATCTACTTTACCTTTGGCCGCAGGAGGCGCTGCTAATTTGTTCATGTAAAAATCAGGCGCATTAAAAAGGCCACCTGTATCAGAGGCAGCTAAAACCGCCATGGAACCTCTTTGATTATTTGCACAAAGATTTGTTCCTTCACAAGGATCTACTGCAAAGTCAACCCCTGGACCACTTCCACTACCAACCTCTTCACCTATATAAAGCATAGGCGCTTCGTCTCTTTCACCTTCTCCAATAACAATTTTCCCTTTCATTTCAATTTTGCCCATTCGCAATCTCATTGCTTCTACAGCCGCAGCATCAGCTTCATCTTTTTGACCTAGTCCTGTTAGTTTTGCTGAGGCAATAGCTGCTTGCTCGACAACTTCGAGAATTTCTTGAATTAAAGTTTGATTCACAATTAAATTTTGAGGATTTTCTTTAAGGTTTTGAGTATGATCTCATAAAAAATGTCATTTTTTATAAGAATTATTATGCTAGTAAGCTTTTTTTTACTCTTTACAGCTGATACTTTATCAGGCCATGACTTGAAATTAGGAATAAACAACTAAATATAGTATCTTTATTAAATATTTTCAAAATTAAATGACTGAGTCAAATCAAACAATTTTAGCTGGTGTTAATAGACCAATTCAAATAATTCCTTCAGTTTTACCAGCAGATTGGGCAAATATGGGGGCATGTGTGAAAGAGCTCGAGGAAGCTGGGGTTGATAGAATTCAATTTGATGTAATGGATGGGAATTTCGTACCAAATCTTACATTCGGTCCTGAAATGATTGCAGCATGCAGGAAATATTGCATTGTCCCTTTTGAAACTCAATTAATGGTGAGTCAATACAACTGTGAAACAATGCTTGAATCTTATGTAGAAGCCACAAAAGGAGTGAATGGTGAACCAGGAGTAGTAATAGCCCATGCCGAAGCAAATATTCATTTGCATAGAGTTCTCGGAAGAATAAAAGATCTAGGAGGATCTCCTTCTGTTGCATTAAACCCCCATACTCCTTTTGAAATGATTAAAAACATTATGGATATGGTTGATCATGTTTTGGTTATGACAGTTAATCCAGGCTTTGGAGGACAAGCTTACATACCAACAATGCTTAATAAAATCAGAGAAATAAGAAACTTTATTATCGAAAAAAACTTAAATGTCGATATTGAAGTTGATGGGGGGATAAAAGCAAATTGGACTATTTCACAATGTGCCGATGCTGGTGCTAATTGTTTTATTGCAGGTAGTGGAATGTTTGCTTACCCAACATTAAAAGAAGGATGTGATGACTTGAGAAAAGTTGCACAAGAAGCACAAAAAGGGAATGTTCTTTCAGAACCTCAATAAATATTATGGATGATTAAGAAATCACCCAAATATCCATCCATAACTATGCAACCCTATTCCTAAAAAATTAACTCCTAAATAACATACTAAAACAACTAAAAAGCCTGTAGAAGCTAAAAATGCTGGTTTTCGTCCTTGCCAACCTTTGCTTATTCTCATATGCAGATAAGCGGCATAAAACAACCATGAGATAAATGCCCATGTTTCTTTTGGATCCCAGCTCCACCATGTGCCCCAGGCCTCATTAGCCCAAACTGCACCTGAAATTAAACCGAGAGTCAAAAGAACAAAACCTACTAATATAGAACGATAACTTAATGTATCTAATTCTTCTGAATGAGAAAATTCAATAGGTTCAACTAAATCATGAACAGGATAGCTATCTGAAAGTTTAAATCCTCCTATACCTGTAGAACTACTTCTGATTTGAAGCGGCTTATTTTTATTAATAAACAAAACGGACATTGAAAGTAAAGAACCTATTATTAATGCTGCATAACTAAGCATTACGACGCTAACATGCATTACTAACCAACTAGACCTTAAAGCTGGAACTAAGTTGGATGATAATTTCAAATCCTCAGGTAAAACAAAACAAGCAAAAGCAACAGTCAGTAACTCAATAGGTATAGCAATTGTGGGAATTATTGGAGCATGGTATTCTCTCTCAACCAATAGTTGACCTAATGTGATACCCCAAGTAAGGAAATAAAGAGATTCATACAAATTGCTAATAGGAAAGTGCCCAGAAATTGACCATCTAAAAAGTAATTGTAATGTTATTAATAAGTTCACTAAAATCGTGATAAGTCTTACAGCAGAGGAAGACTTTTTTTTAAAAACTGCACCCAAAGATATTGTTAAGTTAATTAATAAAAAATAAAAAACTAAAAGACCTAAAACTGAAACCGGTTCATATATTAAATTTTTAAAAAAATTATCTAGTATCATTTCTAGGAATTTCTCAAGTTTTAACATTCAATGACAAACAAATAATAGTTAAAATCATTCTTATATGAGTAAATCTTTAATAATAAAGTTTTAATTTACTTTTTTAAAAGCATTTCAAAGTTTGAAATTATCTCCTAGATAATACTTCTTGACTATTGGATTATCAGCCAATTCACTTGATGAACCGTTAGCTAAAATTTTTCCTTCACTTAATACATATGATTTCTTGGTAATTAGAAGGGTTTCCCTCACATTATGATCTGTAATGAGAATCCCCACCCCATCACTACTTAATTTAAGAATTAGTTTCTTTAGATCATTAACAGCTAAAGGATCGATCCCAGCAAAAGGTTCGTCCAATAACAAATATTTAGGTCCTTTTCTACCTACAGTGAGAGCCCTAGCTATTTCACACCTCCTCCTCTCTCCTCCTGAAAGTTGATAACCATAATTATCTACAAAGTTATTCAAATTAAATTCATTAATTAATTGTTCTCTTCTATTTCTTATCGCTGCTCTACTATAAGATGAATTTTGTAAAGCCAAATCTATATTATCCTTAACAGTGAGGTCTCTAAATATACTCGCTTCCTGAGTTAAGTACCCTAACCCAAGTCTTGATCTAATTGGGAGAGGAAGATTGGTTATATTTTTCCCATTCATTAAAATTTTGCCTTTATCTGGTTTTATATTCCCAACTGCAAGATTAAAAGTTGTAGTTTTCCCAGCACCATTAGGTCCCATCAAACCTACAACTTCCCCTGGATTAACAGTTATGGAAACATCATTTACGATTAATCTTCCTTTAATTGAAAGGGATATATTATGAATCTTTAGGTTCATTTTCCTTGAGATCGATTAGTTTTCTTATTTTCTTGAAAAAAAAATGAAATAGATAATAATAATTTAATTGAAGATAAAGATATATTCATCAAAGAGGTTTCAAAAAAGGCTTATCATTCTCGTTTAATAGTTCTTTATATTGTAATTTCCTTAATAAATCTTCCAAACATTGGCAGAAGGATTCAAGATCAATACCTAAATCAATCTTGGTTCTAGTTTTTATTCTGCCTAAACCCTCTCCGAGCAAAATAGTAGCTCCATTTAAATTACCTTTACTTAAGTGAAACTGAGAAACAGATACTTGTAAAATTCCTTGAATAACTTGTCTTTCGTCACCATCTACGGAATTCCATATTTCTTCAAAAGCATCATGAGCCTCATACCATTCATGATTGTTAAAAAGATTTAAAGCTGTAAAAAGGGAAACTTGAAAACTTTTTGTACTTTCTTCGTTCATTAAACCAATTACTAATTTTTTTTCTTTTTTTTTATTTTTCTCATTCTTATTGAATCAGGTGTTACCTCTAGCATTTCATCTGGACCAATATATTCGAGTGCTCTTTCAAGGGTAATATCGACAGGTGACTGTAAAGTATCAAGTTCTTCTGCCCCTGCAGATCTCATATTAGTCAACTGCTTAGTTTTACATATATTCAACTCAAGATCTTGAGGTCGATTATTCTCTCCAATTATCATTCCTTTATAAACTTTAACTCCAGGTTTAATAAAATAGACTCCTCTATCTTCAGCATTCTTTAAAGCATAAAATGTGGCTACACCTTCCTCAAAAGCTATAAGAACACCATTCCTTCTGGTTTCAAAGTCTCCTGTTTTAGGTTTATATTCATAAAACGAATGACTCATAATACCTTCACCTCTGGTTATCCTTACAAATTCACCGCGAAATCCAATTAATCCTCTTGATGGAACAAGAAATTCTAATTGAGTTCTACCATCTGAACTTGTCTGCATGTTTTTCATCTCTGCCTTTCTAGATCCAAGTTTTTCGATGCAAGAACCTACAGATACTTCAGGTACATCTAAAACCAAAGTCTCTAAGGGCTCACATTCAACACTATCAATTTCTCTGAAAATTACTTGAGGTTGTGAGATTTGAAACTCAAAACCCTCTCTTCTCATAGTTTCAATCAATATCCCTAGATGTAATTCTCCTCTCCCTGAAACTGAGAACCTATCAGGAGAATCAGTTTCTTCTACTCTCAAGGCAACATTTGTTAAAAGTTCTCTCTCCAATCTATTTTTTAATTGTCTACTAGTAACAAATTTCCCTTCCTTTCCCGCGAATGGTGAATCATTTACAACAAAAGTCATATTTAAAGTAGGTTCATCAACTTTGATTAATGGAAGAGGATGAGGAGAATCGGGACATGCTATGGTCTCACCAATATTGACGTCATCGAAACCAGAAACAGCAACAATATCACCTGCAAATGCTTCATTTATATCAATTCTTTGTAATCCTTCAAATCCTAAAAGCTTACTAACCTTACCTTTAATAGTTTTTCCGTTTTCTTTAATTAAACTAGCCTGTTGGCCATTTTTTATAGTTCCATTGTGGATCTTTCCAATTACTATTCTGCCTAAGAAATCAGAATAGTCTAAAGTAGTTATTTGTAGCTGAAGAGGCTTATTAAAGTCACCTACTGGAGGAGGTACGTGTCTGATAATAGCTTCAAAAAGAGGCATCATATTGTCACTATTAGATTCCATCTCTTCTTTTGCGAAACCAGATAAGCCACTCCCAAAAAGATAAGGGAAATCACATTGATCATCATCAGCTCCTAATTCCAAAAACAAATCAAGGACCTTATCAATTGCTATTTCTGGTACTACTCGGGGTCTATCAATTTTATTTACAAAGACTATAGGCCTAAGTCCTTTTTCTAATGCTTTTTTTAAAACAAATCTTGTTTGAGGCATAGGTCCCTCATTTGCATCAACAATAAGCAAACAACCATCAACCATTCCCAAAACCCTTTCAACTTCTCCTCCAAAATCAGCATGTCCAGGTGTATCTATAATATTTATTCTGGTATCTTTATAGTTAACTGCAGTATTTTTTGAGAGAATTGTTATCCCCCTTTCTCTTTCAAGATCATTTGAATCCATTACACATGTAGGGATAACTTCATTGTCTCTAAATATTCCTGATTGAGATAACAATGCATCTACAAGAGTTGTCTTCCCATGATCTACGTGAGCAATAATTGCAACATTTCTAATTTCTTTTATCGAAGATGACATTTATAGAATTTATATAAATAGTAGATTGACTTTGTTAAGGCTAACTCAAAGTATGCTTATTATGAGAATTTTCTCTTTAAGACTTTGAAAAATATAATCTAATTGAATAATTATATTAATCAATTAGATTTATAATTTTCTATTTGAGCTTTCAAAAACTTTTAATGCCTCAATTGACCCCTCATATCTCCAATGCCAAGGTTCGTAATCTATGTATTTATTATCTTTGTTAAAAGATAACTTAAAGTGAAACTTAGCTGCATTTTTTATTAGCCATTTAAAGGCGTCAGTATTTTCGAAGTGGGTTTCAAAGTCTGTCTCTCTTTGAGTAGCATCACCAATATCGATTGCGAAACCTGTACTATGTTCAGAATACCCTGGAGGAGCTGAAACTCTAGCTCTTTCTGCCGCTTCTTGATTTCTAATAGATTTTAAAGAATAAAAGATATCGTTTTGCAAATTTATTGATCTATAACCACTCAAGAAGACCAAATATATCCCATCCTTTTTGGCTTCTTCTCTCATCTTTAGAAGAGAATCGCGCATATCCATATGAACTATAATATTAGGCTCAATTAAAACTAGTTTCTCTTTAGGAGTTTCGTTATAGGGAAGATGGCCTAAAATCCTCTCACCATTATTTCTTTCAACCTGAAATTTGAGATTATTAAGAGGTATTAATCCTACATTTCTAATAAAGCGTAATCCAACGACAGAAAATATAAGAAAAAGAAATGGATAAAAAATTAATAATTTTTTTAATAATGTTGAATTTGGGTTATTTAGGTAAGTTCTTTTGGCATGTGGTATATCAATTTGATCGATATCTTTGTTTAGTTCCAATATTTAGAAGTTAATTTGGAAAAGATATTTCGATATTAACTATTATTTTAAGAAATGCACTTTTGTAAGCAAAAAAGATGTAGTTTTTATATACAGTATTATTTTTTTTCATATGTTGAGGGTAGCTGTTATTGGTGGAGGTCCAAGTGGTTCATGTGCGGCAGAAATACTTGCTAAAGCTGGAATAAAAACTTGGCTCTTCGAGAGAAAATTAGATAATGCAAAACCATGTGGAGGAGCAATTCCACTTTGCATGGTCGAAGAATTTGATTTACCTGAGTCAATTATTGATAGAAAAGTAAGGCACATGAGAATGATATCTCCATCAAATAGAGAGGTAGATATAAGTTTAGATAAAGTTTACGGGAAAAGTGATAATGAGTTTATTGGGATGTGTAGAAGAGAAGTTATGGATGCCTTTATGCGCAACAGAGCATCAGACCTTGGTGCTACATTAATAAATGGATTAGTTACTTCTATTGATACTGGCGATAATAATCAAGGTCCATATAAGCTTTCCTACTCAGATTTTACGAATGGAGATAAAAAAGGGGAACTCAAAGAGCTTACTGTTGACCTTTTGGTCGGAGCTGATGGAGCCAATAGCAGAGTCGCAAAAGCAATGGATGCAGGGGATTACAAAGTTGCTATAGCATTTCAGGAAAGAATTAAATTGCCTAAAGAAGAAATGAGTTACTACGAAGATCTTGCTGAAATGTATGTCGGAACTGATGTTTCTCCTGATTTTTATGGGTGGGTATTTCCTAAATATGATCATGTTGCTGTTGGCACTGGAACCATGCAAAAGAATCAGTCATTAATTAAAGGACTTCAAGAGGGTGTAAGAAATAGGGCAAAGAAAAGACTAGTTAATGGTGAAGTAATAAAGGTAGAAGCTCACCCTATTCCTGAGCATCCAAGGCCAAGAAGAGTAGTTGGGAGAATGGCATTGGTTGGTGATGCAGCTGGTTATGTTACAAAAAGTTCTGGAGAGGGTATTTATTTTGCTGCAAAAAGCGGAAGAATGTGTGCTGAAGAAATTGTTGAAGCATCAAAAAACGGTCAAGTAATTCCATCAGAAAAAGATTTAAAAAACTATCTTAAAAAATGGGATAAAAAATATGGCACAACTTATAAGGTGTTAGAAATCCTTCAAAATATTTTCTACAGAAATGATTCTGCTAGAGAAGCCTTTGTTGAGATGTGTGATGACATGGATGTACAAAGACTTACTTTTGATAGTTACTTATACAAAAGAGTTGTTTCCATGAAACCATTACAGCAACTTAAAATTACAATGCTTACACTTGGTTCGATTTTAAGAGGGAAAGCCCTAGCACCTTTAAAATATAAACCCGTTGATAGTGCTGTTAGAGAAAATCAAGAAGTAGAAAAAATGCTAAAAAATTATTCAATAAAGGGAGGCATTAAAGTTAAGAGTTCAAAAGTGTAAAGTCGGCTATTTTTAGAGAATAATTTCTAATTAAGCTCAACAAATTGAGTCTATTATTTCTTATTTTTAAATCCTCTGACATTATTAGGACTCCCTTTTCATTATCAAATAAATCCTCGATAGTGTTTACATTAATCTCAAACAAATTTAGAAGTTCCAAATAATTGCAATAACCTTCCGAAAAAAGTTTTTCTAATTCTTCAATAAATTCAAAAACTTTCAATTCACAATCTTTTTCAAAAAGTTTTGTGTTTACATAACTTGTTGAGAGAAGGTCTCTTGAAAGATCACTATTATTTGCTAATTTGCTTACCCTAGTAATAACCTTCTGGATTTCAACAAAATTATCCTTTTCGTTAAAATTCATAATAGATTTAATCCTATTTTTAAGATCAACAATATTCAATGCTCTTTTTTGAGATAATTCATCAGAAAAGCAAACGGCCTTTATTAATTCTTTACTTAGTGATATTTCGTCTAGATGACTAACAATTCTTTGAACTAAAAATTCATCTAAATCATTAAATACTTTTTCTCTTGAAAAGTTTAAATTCGGAAATACAATTTTC
Source organism: Prochlorococcus sp. AG-459-B06 (assembly GCA_003209475.1). Classification (GTDB taxonomy): domain Bacteria; phylum Cyanobacteriota; class Cyanobacteriia; order PCC-6307; family Cyanobiaceae; genus Prochlorococcus_A. The sequence continues at coordinate 29,843 of QCQY01000007.1, read as the reverse complement.
CAAAAATCAATAAGCTCGTTGAATAATTTATCTAAAGGTAAATCAAGTTCGTAATCCCAAATAATTTTAATCACTCCATTCAAATTTCTTCTTAAAGCATAAGGATCAGATGATCCACTAGGACGTTTACCAGATATAAATATACTTATTAAAGTTTCGACCTTATCTGCTATAGAAACTATTGCACCATATTTTGTGGAGGGCAAAGCATCTTTATAAAAAGAAGGTAAATAATGTTCAGCGACAGCTAAGCAAACATCCTCACTAAATCCCTCATATTTAAGATATTTACCACCCATTATTCCTTGCAGCTCAGGGAATTCGAAAACAATTTCACTACATAAGTCGTTTTTACAGTACTTAGCAGCTTCTATTATTTTTTTTTCTTCTAAAGACTTATCATTTAAAAATTTAAGAATTTTTTTAGTAACTTCCTTTATCCTTTCTACCCTCTGAAATATATTTCCAAATCCTTTCAAATAGGAAACAGATTTAAGCTTTTCATTTCTTTCGATTGAAGCAACTTTTTTGTCACTTTCTACAAAAAACTTTGCATCTGAAAACCTTGCCTTTAATACTTTCTCATTACCTTTGGCAATATTATTATTTGATTCTTCAAGACCATTTGAAATAACGCAGAAAGTTGTACTAATATTTTTTTCAGAGCTTAAATCCATTTTAGAAAAATTTTTGTTTTTCAATAAAAGAGGAACGTATCTCTGATGACTTTTCATGACTGTTGAGAGAACTTCAACCGGAAGATCAAGAAATTCATCACTAAATTTGCATATAATTAAGTCTGGCCATTCAACTAAATCAGTTAGTTCATTTAGTAATCCTTCTGAAAGATCAGGTTTCAGATTTAAAGATTTAGATACTTGATTTATTAAACTTTCAATTTTTTCTTTTCTTTCTTTTCGAACAGCTATTACTCTATTTCGTTTCAATAATTCAAAAAAATCATCAGGATTCTGAACTTCTAAAACTTCATTGATTAGCCTATGACTTTTCGTTTTATTACTTATTTTGATCTTTGGATCGCATTCATCAAATTCAAAATCAAGAATTTCATCATTATAAATAGAGGTAATCCATCTAATAGGTCTTGAAAATTTTATATTCCCAGCCCCCCATTTCATAAATCGAGGGCCTTGAAGACTCTTTACTAATTTTGGGATAATCGAAGACAAAGAAATTTTTGTTGATAGTCCTTTCTCAATTTTCTTTCCAAATACAAAATCACCCTTATCTGTATTTTTTATTTTTAGCTCAACTACATCTATATCTAAGCTATTAGCAAATCCAAAAGCAGCATTAGTAGGACATCCATTTAAATAAGCTGAATTTGCTTTAGGCCCTTTTCTTTCTATTATCTTATCTTCTGCATAATCAACTAAACCTTCGAGAAGTAGAACTATCCTCCTTGGTGTGGAGGTAACAACAATATGTTCGAATTTGATTAACTTTTTATCCAATTCAAATTCTATTAGAGATTTAAATTGCTTTAGAACAGAATGAGAAAATTTTGCGGGCAACTCTTCTGTTCCTATCTCAAGTAAATATTTAGACAAGAAAAAAATATGACTTAACTTACTATAATTTACTACCAGTTAAATAAGCTTTTCGCTAATGTATAAAAAGAGATATTTTTTGTTCCTTTGATCAAGGTTGAGAAAGTAAAAAAGAAAAAAGATCCTACTAAGGAAGAAACTGTTTGTTTAGCAAATGGACTTGAAGTTTCTAAATTTGAAAATTTTAAAAAAAGTAGCCAATTTCTTAAAGAACCACTTGCTACGGAATTAGTCAATGAGAGCGATCATTTTACCAATGATGCAGTTCAGTTATTAAAATTTCATGGTAGTTATCAACAAGATAACAGGGAAAACAGAAGGCCGGGCAAAAGCAAAGATTGGCAAATGATGCTTAGGTTAAGAAATCCGGGCGGTGAAGTCCCTGGGAAATTATTTTTAGCATTAGATGAATTATCTGACAAACTAGGTAATGGAACACTTAGGGCCACTACAAGACAAGCCTTTCAAATGCATGGAATTAGAAAGGAGAACCTAAAGGAAGTAATTCAAAAAATAGTAAATTCAATGGGCTCCACACTAGCTGCATGTGGAGACATAAATAGAAACGTTATGGCCCCAGCGGCTCCATTTGATTTGCCAGACTATAAAATTGCAAGATCATTGGCAAAAAAAGTTGCAGATCTTCTCACCCCAATGGCTGGCCAAGGCACTTTTTTAGAGCTTTGGGCTGATGGAGATTTAGAGTACACCATAAAGCCTGACATAGATATTGAAGAAATTAGGAAGCTCCAATTTAAAGATAATGTTTTTAGTGGAATAAAAGATGAGCCTCTTTATGGTTCAAATTATTTACCAAGAAAGTTCAAATGTGCTGTGACAGTTCCTGGGGACAATTCAGTTGATCTTCTTACCAATGACATAGGAATAGTTGCCTTTACTTCTAAAGATGGAAACTTAGAAGGGTGCAACTTCTATATTGGAGGTGGTATGGGTCGCACACATAATAATGAAGAGACCTTTGCCAGAATTGCAGATCCACTTGGATATGTTGAAGAACCTGATGTTTATGAATTAATACAAAGCATTGTGGCTATTCAAAGAGATTATGGTGATAGAAAATCAAGAAAAAATTCGAGAATGAAATACCTTATTCATAGAAAAGGTATTAAATGGTTCAAAAAGATACTTTCTGATAAGTATTTCAAAAAAGAAATTAAAAAAATCAGAAAAGAACCGGATAAGGTTCTTATTGATTACCTAGGTTGGCATAAACAAAATAAAACCTCCTATTTCGTAGGTTTACCATTATTATCAGGGAGATTATCTGGAGAGAAGAAGAATACCATCACAAGTATTGTTAAAAAATTTAATTTAGATTTAAGACTCACACCAAATCAAGATATTTTACTTTGTAATATAGCCAATAAAAACAAAGGTGAAATTCAAAAATCTCTACTTAAAATTGGATACGAAAATTTAGATAACATTAATGAAATACAAAGACATGCTTTAGCTTGTCCTGCTTTACCACTTTGTGGTCTTGCAATGACTGAAGCTGAAAGAATATTACCTGATGTATTAAAAAGGATTGAAAATTTACTATTAGATCTAAAAATACAAAAGACAATATTATTCAGAATGACAGGATGTCCGAATGGATGTACCAGGCCTTATATGGCCGAATTAGCACTTGTTGGAAGTGGGCAAAACAAATACCAATTATGGTTGGGGGGGAGTAAAAATCTACAAAGACTCGCTAAACCATTCTTACAAAGAATGGAACTTAACGATTTAGAAAAAACTCTTCAACCATTATTTGATAATTGGAAGAGTAATTTGGATTTGGATTTCGGAGATTATATAAATACTCAAGATGAAAATTATATATTGAATTTACTAAATAAAAATCAATAGATTTTAAATTTTTCCATAAAGAGCATTTGCTTTTTTGTTTTTCCAAGCCCATAATTGATCACCATAACTAAAATGCCACCATTCATTAGGATGCTGAACAAATCCGAATTTAGTCATAATTTCCCTTAATAAATTTCTTCTGCTATTCCAAATAATTGCTTCTTCATTCTTTATGTTTGCATAAAAATAAGGATTTGAGGTCTCATCTATTTGATCAACCATGCTTCCCATTTCAACAAGATTCCCCTCTTTATCTGATAAACAAACATCCAATGCACCCCCAGTTGAATGAGGAGGAGGACACCTAATGTCATAAGAAGGATATGCCCAAAATTTTTCAACTTTTTTTAAAATGGATGGGTAAGATTTTATATTTTCAAAAGAAATATCAATATCGGATTTTTCACACTCTAATAAAAATGCTCTTTTAAACATAAATTCCTGGACTTCTAAAGGTCGCCAACTGTCATAAATTAAAATGTTAAAACTACTCTTTGATATCAAATAGTCATTTACTTTAACTAATCTATTTACGACCTCCTCTCTTAATTTCCAAAGAGAAGTTTTATCTTTGTAAGGTGCTCCTATAAGAGAGTAAGGGTGGGGATCTAAAAACTTTAAACAGCTAGGTATAGCTATTAATTTATCTCCATTATCTTTAATTGGTATTTTATTCCAAATTTTCAATTAAAGTTTGCAATTGATTTATAGTGGCATACATATCAAAAATTACAATGATAGTTTTCAATTTAAGAAATCATGAATGAATTTATTATCAGAATTATCAATAAGTATATTCCTTAAAACAATATTTTCTTTTAAATCAGGATCATCACTAACAATCTTAATAGCCTCTTCACGAGCCTTATCAATAAGAAATTTATTGTTAGGTAAATTGTCCAGTACAAAATCAGGCAATCCGGATTGTCTATATCCTAAAATCTGGCCTGGTCCTCTAAGCTCCAAGTCTTTTTCAGCAATATAAAAGCCATCATTAGATTTTTGCAAGACACAAAGTCGTTTATTGTCTAATCCATTTTTATCGGAGGTTACCAGATAACAAAAAGATTTTGTTGATCCTCTACCAACTCTCCCCCTTAATTGATGTAACTGAGACAATCCAAATCTGTCCGAATTATAAATAATCATAATTGTTGCGTTAGGCACATCAATGCCAACCTCAATTACAGTGGTTGAAACCAATATATTAATTTCATTCTTTAAAAAAGAATTAATCACTTCATTCTTTTCTTGTGAACTTAATTTGCCATGTAATAATCCAACTTTTTTGTTAAAAAAGATCTCTTCTGATAAATGTTTGAATATTTTGTTTGCGGAGCTTAAATTCATTTTTTCTGAATCTTCTATAAGTGGCAAAATCACATAAGCTTGCTTTCCCTTATTGATCTCATCTTCAACAATCTTAAACAAGTTAGTTAAATCATCTTCTGAAATTATTTTTGTAGTTATAGGAACTCTCCCAGGAGGGAGTTCTGTAATTTGACTCACATCTAAATCACCATAAATGGAAAGCGCAAGAGTTCTTGGAATTGGTGTTGCTGTCATTGATAACAAGTTAGTATTTTCTCCTTTATTTAGTAATCTATTTCTTTGAGTAACTCCAAATCTATGTTGTTCGTCAATTACGACCATCCCTAATGCATTAAAGATGACTTTATCCTCAAATAATGCATGAGTACCTATAAGGATATCAACTAATCCATTGTTCAAATTAGAGAAAATTTCTTTTCTCTTTTTTTGAGGAGTATTCCCAGTGAGTAGTTCAACAGTAACTAAAAGGGGGTTCAAATATTTTAATAAATTTTTATAATGTTGTTCTGCCAATACCTCAGTTGGTACCATAAATGCGCCTTGCAGGTTTTTTTCAATGACAAGTAAAAGAGACGCTATTGCAATTATGGTTTTACCGCTTCCCACATCTCCCTGAAGCAATCTAGACATTGGTACGGAATTAGATAGATCTTTCTTAATTTCATTTAAAACATTTTCTTGAGATTTTGTTAATTCAAAAGGAAAAGTATTTAAAAATTCTTTTAATAAAGATTTCTTTTGAGGTAATTGTCGGGAAGTTACATTTTTGTTCGTCTTTCTTTTTCTAAGTAAGAACTTTATTTGCAATAGGAACAACTCATCAAAAACTAAACGTCTTTTTGACTCAATAAGTGCCTGTTGAGTTGGTGGAAAATGAATATTAATCAACGACTCTCCTTTTGATAATAAAGATAATGAATCAAGTTGCTTTTTATTTAAAATTTCTGGATATTGCTTTGCATAAATTAGTACATTTTTCATAAGTTTTATAAAACTCATATTTGATAATGCTTCACCTAATGAATACAAGGGTAATATTTTGCCTGAGAAATTAAAATTATCATTATTATCGTTAAGAATTTCAATCTGCGGATCTACAAAAGTCTTGCCATACTCTGTCAATTTAACCTTACCGGAAATTGCTAATTTGGTTCCAATAGTATACAAAGATTTTTGAGATGCGAAGAAGGAGTAAGATCTAAATCTTCTTCCTAAGAAAAATTTTGTAACCTTTATGGAAGACGTTTCATCAGAAACTACAAAATTCATTATTGATAAATTATTATTCTTTTTACTCTTATGAATATAAAATCTTTTGACGTTTGCGATGCACGTGTATAAGTTATCTGGTTTTAAATTTATTATCTTAACTCTATTCGTATAGTCTAGGTATGTTCGTGGGAGATAATTAATTAGATCTTTTATATAAAATATCCCTAATTCATTAAGCTTATTTTTATAAACTTTTCCTACATTTTTTATTAATGAAATATCTGAATCAAAAGACAAACTTGAATCAGCTTCATTTAGAAAAACTTTATTAGAAATATTATTAGAACTTTCTATTTCTAGAGTTTTACCAAGTTTATAAAGATTTTTTCTTGTATCTATAATTAACCTTTTTCTTTGATTTTCATCTAATTTATTATATTCGTAATATTTTTTTGAAAATTCATAAAATATTCTCAAATATTCGTCTGAGAGATTTAGGTTATTTAGCTTTTTCAATGATTCATGCAAATAATCATTAAAATATTTTTCTCTTCCTAAAGTATTAATAAATTTGTTTTCAGTTTCAATAGTTAGAGACTTTTGAAGAGGTCTTATCCAATCTTTAATTAATTTATTATTATTCCTGCTAATAGTCACATTTTAAAAAAGAATTATTTTTCAATGTATCTTATTCAAAGTTATTTCTTTTTGCCTCCAGTATGTCTCTTTTTTAATCAAACGCTGAAATTGATTTTTTAGCTCATTTATTTTGTTCCTTTGAATTGAAAGATTTAAATTTTTGAACTCTAACTCAACAGTAGATATATTGAAGAAAATAATATTTGGAAAATGGCCATTTAATGATGACCGATTAAAGTTTAATTCGAAATTAATAACAAAAGGATATGGATGTTTTATCATAAAATTTTTGCCCATTAAGTAATCAAAGGAATCTTTAGATATCATCTTTTTTATTAGATTTGCCTTAAATAATTCTTGGTTAATATTATATGAAAGATTCAATAGTAAATTCTCCAATGAATTGTCTATTAAATCAAAATTTTTAAGGATCTGATTTTTTGATAAATTATCCATTTGATTGATGTTGTCTTTTTCTAGATATCTTGATTTTTCAACCTTTTCTTCTCGTATTAATTCAAGTAGGGATGAAATAAATTGTTTTTCAATTCCTGAATTTTCAAAAATATTATTATCAGATAAAAAATCGTTATTATCTAAATCAAGTGATCCGAAATTCTCATAATTATGAGCTTGATAATATTCAGAAGTATTTGAAAAATCTTTACTACTCTGGAACTGAGTGGGTTCTTTAAACTGAAAACCATCTTTATATTGAAATTTTTCTTTTTGGTTATCCTTTATTTTTGTGGAACTATCAAAAATAGCAAAATTAATTTCCTTATTTATATTTATTTCAATTTCATTTATTTTTAATTGTTCTACTGTAAGTAATGGCAAATTAGTAAATATTAATTTACTTATTTTTTTTTCAAAGAGACTATAGAATTCATTTTCATTTAAGAAATTATCATTAATTGTTGAGAAACTATATATTTGCTTAACACCTTTTTCCACAGAGATGTAAAGTAAATCTCTTACTAGATCAAGATAAAGTTCATATTCCCTGTAGATATTTCTAGTTAATATTCTTTTTTGTATATCTGCTCTCTCTAATTGAGAATGAATTTTATCTATGTATATATAATTATTGAAATTATTCAAATCGTTCAAGCGACTATTTTGATTGCATTGATGCAACTTCTTCAGCGAAGTCCATCTGATTTTTTTCGATACCTTCACCCAATGTATATCTTGTAAAGCGTCTTACTTTGATATTTTCCCCAATTTTTGCAGCTGCTTGTTTAACAAGATCCTCAACTGTTAGGGAACTATCTTTAATGTAGGGTTGTGAAAGCAACACTAACTCATTAAGTCTTTTTGCTATTCTCCCTTCAACTATCTTTTCTTTAATTTGTTCTGGTTTTCCTGACAAATCATCCCTACCCATTTCAATCTGCTTTTCTTTTTCCACAACATCTTTTGGAATTTCATCAATTGATACATACTCAACATTTGGGCAGGCTGCTACTTGCATTGAGACATCCTTCAACAGAGATTGGAATATATCACCTCTTGCAACGAAATCAGTTTCACAATTTAACTCTAGTAAAACTCCCACTCTTGATCCAGTATGTATATAACTACCAATTGACCCTTCGGCCGCTACTCTTCCTGATTTCTTTTCAGCACTAGCTATGCCTTTCTTTCTTAACCATTCCAAAGCTTTATCTACATTTCCGTCAGTTTCGTTAAGTGCTTTTTTGCAGTCCATCATTCCTGCGCCAGTCTTGTCTCTAAGATCTTTTACAAGTTTTGCTGTAATGTTTCCCATTTGAAGTAATAAAAAATTGTAAGTAGTAAGTTTAAAATTTAAATTTAATTTTTTCTTTCGGCATTAGAGCCCTTTCTACCCTCATTTATGGCATCCGCAAGTCTTCCTAAAATAAGTTGCACAGATCTAACGGCATCATCGTTACAAGGAATTGGGACTTCACACAAATCAGGATCGCAATTTGTATCCAACATTGATACTAATGAGATATCTAATTTTCTAGCTTCTAGTACTGCATTAGATTCTCTTCTCTGATCAACCAATACAACTACATCTGGTAATCTTCTCATACCCTTAAGTCCACCTAAGTATTTTTGTAATCTTTCAAGCTCTCTCCTTAATACTGCAGCTTCTTTTTTAGGCCTCATTGCTATCGAACCACTACTTTCCATTCTTTCTAGATCCTTTAATCTTTCAATCCTAGCTTTCATTGTTGTCCAATTAGTCAACATCCCTCCAAGCCATCTTTGATTTACATATGCAGCTCCACAACGTGTAGCTTCCTGAGCTACTACATCTGATGCTTGTTTTTTTGTACCAACAAATAAGAAACGTTTACCACTTTTTGCTGCGTTTCTCGTCCATTTATACGCATTATTCATACACAATGCTGTTTTTACAAGATCAATAATATGAACTCCATTTCGTGCACAATATATATATTTAGACATCTTAGGGTTCCAACGTCTAGTTTGATGCCCAAAATGAGCACCAGCTTCCATCATTTCTGATAGTGATACAACAGCCATAATTTAAAAAAGGTTTCGGGTTAGCCTCCATCTGACGGGGAATTAATATTAATAAATCACCCGAAACTGTCAGATGTGTGGATTTAATTTCAACGATTCTAGCAAGTGATGTGTATTTCTAAAAGTTTTTTATCTTGATTTAGTTAACTGTTTAATGTAAATCATATTTAGAGGGATCCTAAGTATCTCAAGTGCAAGTCTATTTCTTCTTATATTTACTAGGAATCTTAATAAGGGCAAGATTCTATCAACACTGATTAGTCCTCCTAAACAAAGAATTTGCCAAAGTAAATTATGAAGAGGAGTTAATTGAATCATAAATCTAACCCTTAAATTCGGATGTTTCTTATAAAAAACTAAAGCCATTTTTGCTCTCTCTTTTTCTTGAGCTATTAATGAATCTATTTGTTCGCAATTAAATGGCGGATGCCAATGAAAACCTACTGCATTTGGACATTGAATTAATTTTGTCCCAATTTTTTTTAATCTTTCTCCAAGTTCTAAATCCTCCCAACCGTAAAGACTAAAAGAAGTATCAAATAATCCGACACTTAAAATCAATTCTTTTGATATAGCAACATTACCAGTAGCGAAGTAAGCAAAAGAAGTGTCCATTATTTTATATTTTTCACTCTGAGGATTTAGAAAATTTGAAGTATTGACTACCGAGCCATATGTAAAACATTTTTTATCATTTTTTCTCCAAGATGCAAGTAATTTTTCTACGTGGCAATTTATAAAATTGTCTAAAACAACAAGATCACTATCAATGAATATAATAATTTCATATTTTGATTTAATTACTCCCAGATTTCTTCCAAGTGCAGGCCCTCCATGTTCTTGTTGAAATAGAATAACGTGTGGGAGATTAGCGTTGTTTTTATTTATCCATGAGGCTGTCCCATCAGTAGATCCATCATCAACAACTATTACTTCATAATTACTGATATTTGTATTTAATTTTTGATTCTCAAGCGCAAAGAGACATTTCTCTAATATAGGTAATCTATTGTAAGTCGGTATAACAATACTTACATTCATGGTTATGTCTTAAATATGCATAATATATTGGACTCCAAAAGATAAAAATAAAAGATATTGCCTAATCAGCTGCACCGCCATTATTTGCTGTGCCTGTGACGTTTCCACCATCAGGTCTTCCATCAGTTCTTAATTTCCTTTTTTTGAATTTTCTAGCATAAGCTCGATTACGTTCCTGCTTTTCTTTTTTTAGATTCCTTCTCTTAGACATGAAATTTTTAACTTTTAATTATATTAGCTCACTATGAGCACCATATATTTTACCATCTTCCATATTTAATATCCTATCAGCCATATCAGAAATTCTTGGATCATGCGTCACCATAAGTACAGAACAATTTTGTTCTTTTGCTAGTTTTCTTAAAAGGGTTACTATTTCTCTTCCTGTGACGCTATCTAAAGCAGAAGTTGGCTCATCAGCCAATAAAAGTTTCGGGTTAGCAGATAAAGCTCGAGCAATTGCTACTCTCTGTTTCTGCCCACCAGATAAGTCATTTGGCAACTTTTTATGATGCTCCTCTAATCCTACTGATGACAACCAATTCCGTGCTATTTCCCTTCTTTGCAAATATGTTAAACCTTTTATTAAATCGGCGCCCATCTGGACATTTTGTTCTGCTGTTAAACATCTCAGAAGATTGTGACCTTGAAAAATCATTCCAATACTTCTTCTAAGAATCTGACGCGTTTTCCTTGATGCACCATTTAACTGATTATTTAATACAGTTAAATCTCCACTTTGACAGGTTCTCAAGGCACCAATTAATGTTAAAAGAGTCGTTTTACCACATCCAGAAGGTCCTTTTAAAAGAACCAACTCACCTTTATCAATATTTAAATTAACTTCGTTAAGAACTTGTTTTTTATTCTCATTTTTCCCATAAAAGTGACTCAAATTATTTATCGAGACTGTTTTAAGGTTTTTAACATTATTTTTTGATTTATTAGCTTTAACCATTTATCTTTAATTGTTAAAAAATTTCAGCAGGATCAGCGTCAACTAATTTACGCATCGCAACAGCGGCGGACCCCATACACATAACTAAAACTAATACGAAAATTAAAATAGTTTTCTCTGCGTCCATTATTATTGGGAGTTTAGTAGAACTTCTTATGACTGAGTAAAGTATTTGACCAGAGAAATAAGCAGGTAAATAACCAAACAATGCCAACAAAACTCCCTCTCTAGCTACGACAAAGAAAAGAGACTTAAGTCTATATCCCATTGCCAATAAGGTGGCGTACTCAGGTAGGTGATCTGTAACGTCACTATAAAGAATTTGATAAACGACTACACATCCTACAACGAAACCCATCAAAGCTCCCAAACTAAATATAAAACCTATTGCAGTACTATTTTTCCAATAATTCTTCTCAAATTCTATAAATTGTTTTTTTGTGAGAACTCTAACATCATTTGGTAGTGAGTTATTTAATATCCTTGAAATCAATTCAGGATCAGATCCTTTTTTTAGCTTTACCAAACCAATTTCTATACTGCCAGGAGGATTAGCAGGAAAAAGTCTTAAAAAGGTTTCTCGACTAGTTATCAAATTACCATCTGCACCAAAAGATGGTCCCAACTCCACAAGGCCCTCAACAATTACTCTTTTTCCAGCAACCTCAGTCTCAACTTTTTTTTCAGATAAGAACCATTCTTCAATTGGTCCAAATTCAGGTCTAGATAGTTTGTCAAAAAGAACCCTTGATGGATTTCTCAATTTATAAGCTTTCTTTGAGAATCCCTCATCTAAAAGAAGTGAATCGGAGGGATTAAAACCTAATGCAAGTATTGATCTAGTTTTAAGATTATCGGGATTTCTCCAAAGTAAATAATTTAGATTGACGGGAGCAGTTTTTTCAACATCTTCTACTGCAAGAGTTTGAATTAACCTTCTTTTTGGGAAGCCACTCATGCTTATAGAACTTTTTGATCTGGGACTAATCAAAACAAGATCGGCATCTAGAAGTTTATGAATAGTTACACTTGTGTCAAATAAACCATCTCTAAAACCTAATTGCATAAACATCAAAATCCCTGCAAAACTGATTCCAGCTATGGCAACTGCTAGCCTTAATGGTTGCCTAGTTAATAACAACCAAGCTAATGGGATTTTTCTAAATTTTAAAAAAGAAAAACTCATTAGGGAATAAATTTTGCGATCACTTTCATTCCTGCATATTTTTGAACAATATCAATAGAATCTTGATCTAGTTTTACTAGTACCTCGATAATTCGCGAATCAGCATCTCCTGTTGGATCAGTCGATAAAACTTTTCTTTGTTTTACTTGAGGACTAATCCTAATTACCTTTCCCTTTAGATTTTTTTGGAAACCGCCATTCTCACTGCTCAATTCAACATTCTGAGAAATAAAGACTCTATCGATGTCAGATTCATAAACCTCTATTAAAGCTTCCATTTTTTGACTAGAACCAATCTCTAAAATCCCTTCATTTTTAGGCCTCTCACCAACTCTCGTATTTATTCCAAGGATAAAACCATCAATTGGACTCCTTAATTTTGAATTAAATAGATCTATCTTGATATTTTTTTGATCTCCAATAAGGTTTATTTTCTGTTTTTGCAATTTTAATAATTCATCTTTTCTCTGTGAAAACTCTACAAAAGAATATACATCTTTGCTCAAAGCTAAATTATACCTTTGAATTTGATCTTTCTTTAGAGTAATTTCTTCTTTAATAGTACTAATTAGATTTTCATTTCTTTCAAGATCAGCAATTAATTTTTCTCCATTTTCAAAGATTGCGAGGATATCACCTTTTTTTACGAAATCTCCTTCATTTACTAAAATTTCGACAATTCGGGGGGAAGAGCCAAACTGACTTATTGGAGCTGCCAATTGTCTTATCTCGCCCGAAGGAGAAAGTTGACCAAGTGCGGCAACAGCTGTAATAGGAGGTATGAAATCTGAAGTTATTTCCTCTTTAAATTTTGAACTAGATTTATTATTTCCAGAACACGAAATAACACCAAGAGATATTGGTGTAAATAATAAAAAATAAATAAATAAATTTTTTAATTTTTTTAATTTCATAAAAAATCGAAGAGTACTGTTTTTATATAGTTATTGACCCATTTTTCATTAAAATATTTTAAAAGAACCATGCTAGTCTTCTCATTTTTCATTTGTTGAACACAATAATTTTTTTGAAAATCTATTCTCTCTTGGATAATTTCCTCATTAACTTCCGGTTTAGCTTTCTTACTTAATTTGATCAAAATAGTGAGGTATTGATCCACAACTCTACAAAAATCATTTTTTTCAGATTTACTTTTTAAGGAAGCAAAAAATACATTATTAGAAAAAATCCCCCCCCATTTAGGAATCTCTCTCAAAGAGGTAAAAGAACTTTTATCAACTTCAGAAAGTAATTTTTCGTATTTCAAACCTTGGTTTTGTGATGCCGGGGATAAATCAACAATTGCAGCAGAAACGATATCTTTTATTTTTACCAAATCCATCCCAAAGATTGGGATATCAAACTTTGGATCAGGGAAAAAAACACAGTGTAATATTTTAAGATTCTTTGAAAATTCTGCTACTTCAATATGTAACTTTCTAAAACCTTTTGCTTTATGAAATTCATTTTCAATACAAAGTTCTCTACCTATTTCTTTAGATATTATGTTAGTTAGTTTTGGATCAATTTTTATACTCTTAAGGTCCTCAAGCATGGATCTATGCTCTCTAATATTTTGTAATAAGTTCAAAATAAGAGGGTCAGTTAATTTTGTTTTAGTTAAAGATTCAGACAACAAGGCTAAAAAGTACCAAAATAGAATTTAAAGAGAGAACCTAAATGAACGTAGGAGATGTAAATTACTACACCCATTCAAGCAAAACTAGATGCGTTTTTGTGGATAATAAAGAATTGCCGCTTATAAGCATTGATATTTGGTGCAAAGCAGGTTCTTCATTTGAGGATGTTGATAAAAACGGCACTGCTCATTTTCTAGAACATATGATTTTTAAAGGATCTAACAAAATAATGCCAGGTGAGTTTGACCATAAAATTGAATCACTAGGTGGATTAAGTAATGCTTCAACAGGTTATGATGATGTACATTACCATGTCCTAGTTCCACCCAGTAACTTTAAAGAATCACTTGCTCTTTTGACAAATATTGTCGTTGCTCCAGATTTTAATCCTGATGAATTTATAAAAGAAAAAGGAGTAGTTATTGATGAAATAAAACAACAAAATGATCAGCCTGAAGAAAGACTATTTAATTATTTTTTGAAAAGGGTTTGGTTAAGTCCTAATTATTCCAATTCAATTCTGGGAACTGAACATAGTATTCAAAACTTGGAGATAAATGACCTTGTGAAATTTCATAGGAAACATTACACTACCGAAAAAATTTGTATTGCAATTGCTGGGAATCTCTCTGAAGAAATTTATAAAATTTTTGAAAAAAGTGATCTATCTGGCATAAATAAAACTCCAAATTTAATAAATCTAAAAAATAACCCTTCTTTAAAAATTAGAAATGGTAGAGAGTCAGTTAAGTTGGATAATTTAGAATTTTCAAGAATAATTATGGCTTGGTTTATCCCAAATCTAAATGATCAAAAAAATATTATTGGACTAGAGATATTAGCTTCAATACTCTCTGTTGGAAGAAACAGCAGATTAGTGAAAATTTTAAAAGAAGAAACTAATCTTGTTGAATCGGTATATGTAGATGTAAATGCTGGAGAATTAGGCGGATTATTCATGATGGAAGCAAGTTGTGAGTCCAAAGATATTGATTTAGTAGAAGAGCAAATTAATAAAACAATTGATGAGATCTCAAATTGTAAAGACTTGGCTTTGGATGAAATAAAAAAAGCAATAAATGTTGTGAAAAGTAATTATATCTTTAATTTAGAAACATCTACACAACTTTCTTCATTCTTTGGGAATGAACTTCTTTGGGGGAGAAAATCTTCAATAAATAATTTAGAGAGTCATTTAAAATATTGGAATGACTTGGATAACTTCAAAGAGATCACAGAATATATTCGTGGAGAGAAATTCACTTTAGTTGCATCCCCAGGTAAATGCTAAAAAGATATTTCTTAAATAATATAAAAAGGAATTTTTCAATTGCTTCAATTTGGATTAAAGGAGGCAGTGATTTGGATAGTGTTGGCAAAAAAGGGATAAACAAGATGCTTTGTTCATTACTTACCAGAGGATGTGAAGGTTTTAACAATTTCACTCTCTCTGAGTTTATTGAGTCCTATGGAGCGGAATTAAATCAAGAAATATTTGAAGATGGTATTTCAATAAGCATTAAATCCCTAAATGAACATTTCAGCAAATTATTCCCTATTTTAGATTTAATAATTAATAAGCCAATCCTCTCGGAAACTGAATTTAAAAAAGTAAAAAAATCTTCTATTGATCATATTAAAAAAGATAAAGAGAATCCATTCAATATATGTTTTGAAAAATGGAGAAAAATTGTTTACTCATATCATCCTTATGCTTTCAACACAATTGGCAATGCTAGTGATGTCTCAAAGATTACCTATGAAGATGTTTTGCTTGAGTTTAAAAATTTCAAAAGTCGAGATAAGTTTTTAATTTCAAATAATTTAGAAATAAATGGAGTAAGTACAGAAACATTAGAAATAAAACCCTTAGAAGAAAAATCAAGACCTATAACTCAAGATTTAAGTCCTAATAGTAGATTTGATTTCATTAATAATGATTCAAATCAAACAATAATAATGATGGGGGACCAAACTTGCTCGCGAAGAAGTAGTGAATATTTTCCTCTTAAGGTTTTGGAGTCATATTTATCCTATGGAATGAGCTCTGCTTTATTTAAACTTTTTAGAGAAAAACATGGTATCACTTACGATTTAGGTGTTTATTATCCTATCAGGAGTGGAAATGCCCCATTTTTAATTTATTTATCCGTATCTAATGAGCAAGCACTTTTTGCTTTTGAACTTTTATCAACTTTTTGGAAAGATTTACTTTTTAATCCGTTGACTGATGCTGAAATATTTTTAGCAAAAGAAAAACTAAAAGGTTCTTTTCTATTAGGAAATCAATCACTAGATGAAATTTTACAGAGAAAGATACAGTTAGTTAGTTATGGTATTTCACCAATTTCTGAGAACGATTTAAATTCAAAAATAGAGGAAATATCTTCGTTAGATATTTTTAAATTAACAAATAAATATTTTTCAAAACCTTTTCTGAGTATTTCTGGAAATAAGAATATATGTTTAGAAATTTCTAATAGGTGGAAGAAAAACTTTTAAATTAGTTTTTCTCAATCTTATCAATATCGATTAAAAACGAACCTCTTCTAAACTTTACTTCAACAGTATCTGGAGATTTAATTGAAAGGATTTCCCCAATTTCATCAATTGCCACTAGATCAGGTGGTCTTAACATCGGCATATTATCTGAAGTCTTCAAGTAAGAGACTGGCGCAATCAACTTTACCTTATCGTTGATCTCAAATTTCATTTAAAAATTATATACATTAGAGTGTAGTATAAGCATAAAGTTAGAGAAAATATCAACGAAATGCACTGATTCAGTTTAGAATCCTAGAATTAACTTTCTACAAATTAATGAATCAGAAATTTAAAACATTAATTTTATGGGCTTTACCTATACTTTTAGTAATAGCGCTTTCCTACCAATTTTTATCTTCAAGCAATGTTGATTCACTCAAATCTAATGGAACTACTGTTGCGCCAAGAAATTCAGCGGTAGCAAGAGTAAGTTACGGCAGATTTTTAGATTACATTGATTCAGGAAGGGTTACATCTGTTGATATTTTTGAGGGAGGCAGAAATGCAGTTATAGAGACAATAGATTCGGATTTAGATAATAAAGTTCAAAGGTTGCGTGTAGATCTTCCCGGCTTAACACCAGAACTCATAAGTATTTTAAAGAATGAGGGTATAAGTTTTGATGTACATCCTGTTAAAACAGCTCCTCCTGCATTGGGAATTTTAGGTAATTTACTTTTCCCAGCCATCTTGATTGGAGGTTTAATTCTCTTAGCAAGAAGATCAAATGGTATGCCAGGAGGTCCAGGACAAGCTATGCAATTTGGAAAAACAAAAGCAAGGTTTGCAATGGAAGCTGAAACAGGTGTTATTTTTGACGATGTAGCAGGTGTTAACGAAGCTAAGCAAGATTTACAAGAAGTTGTCACCTTTCTCAAAAAACCAGAAAAATTCACTTCTGTAGGAGCAAAAATTCCTAAAGGTGTTTTACTAGTTGGACCTCCTGGAACAGGTAAAACACTTTTAGCAAAAGCTATTGCAGGTGAAGCTGGCGTGCCATTCTTTTCATTATCAGGTTCTGAATTTGTTGAGATGTTTGTTGGTGTTGGTGCTAGTAGAGTAAGAGACCTCTTTAAAAAAGCTAAAGAAAATAGTCCTTGTTTGATTTTTATCGATGAAATAGATGCTGTTGGAAGGCAAAGAGGCGCTGGTATCGGAGGAGGTAATGATGAGAGAGAGCAAACTCTGAACCAATTACTTACTGAAATGGATGGATTTGAAGGTAATAGTGGAATAATAATAATTGCAGCCACAAACAGACCTGATGTTCTAGATTCAGCTCTTATGAGGCCAGGACGATTTGATAGACAAGTAACTGTTGATGCTCCAGATATCAAAGGAAGATTATCAATACTCGAAGTACATGCAAGAAATAAGAAGCTACAACAGGACTTAACTCTCGAAAGTATTGCAAGAAGAACTCCTGGTTTTACTGGAGCAGATTTAGCAAATCTACTAAATGAGGCTGCTATCCTTACTGCCAGGAGAAGAAAAGACTCTATAAGTATTATAGAAATAGACGACTCTGTAGATAGGATTGTTGCAGGTATGGAAGGTTCTCCTTTAACGGATGGTAGAAGCAAAAGATTAATTGCTTATCATGAAGTTGGCCATGCAATCATCGGTTCACTAGTAAAAGCTCATGACCCAGTTCAAAAAGTAACCGTCATTCCAAGAGGTCAAGCAAAGGGGTTAACTTGGTTTACTCCAGATGATGAACAAACTCTCGTTAGCAGAGCTCAACTTAAAGCAAGAATAATGGGTGCCTTAGGAGGAAGAGCTGCAGAAGATGTTGTTTTTGGAAAAGGTGAAATTACAACAGGCGCAGGTGGTGATTTTCAACAAGTTGCCTCTATGGCTCGCCAAATGGTTACCAGATTTGGAATGAGTAATCTAGGTCCGATAGCTTTAGAAAGTGGAAATCAGGAAGTATTTGTTGGTAGAGATTTAATGACTAGAAGTGAAGTTTCTGATTCAATCTCAAAACAAATTGATGAAAGTGTAAGAGTAATGGTTAAAGAATGTTATAAAGAAACATACCAAATAGTCAGCAAAAATAGAGAAGCTATGGATAAGATAGTTGACCTATTAATTGAAAAGGAAACATTAGATGGCGAAGAATTCGTAAAAATTCTCTCCACATTCACTACTATTCCTCAGAAAGAAAGAACTCCTCAATTATTAAGTTAGTCTTTAATTGGTTTTTTATCTAATACGAGATCAATTAATCCATATTCAACTGCTTCGTTTGGAGACATATAAAAATCTCTATCTGTATCTTCTTTAATAGTGTCATAGTTCTTCCCAGTTCTTTCAGATAATTCAGTATTAAGACGTTCTTTCAGGAATAGAATTTCATCTGCTTGGATTCTTATGTCGCTGGCTTGTCCTCTAGCCCCTCCAAGTGGTTGATGAATCATTATTCTTGAATGCCTAAGGCTGCTTCTTTTTCCTTTAGTACCTGCCGCAAGCAAAAAAGCGCCCATACTTGCTGCCAAGCCTACACATACTGTATGAATGTCGGGTTTAACATGTTGCATAGTGTCAAAGATACCCAATCCATCATAGACAGATCCACCTGGTGAATTTATGTACATATAAATGTCCTTATCTGGGTCCTCTGCTTCAAGGAATAATAATTGAGCAACAATTCTGTTGGCTGTTTCGCTAGTAACTTGTTCTCCCAAAAAGATTATTCTCTCTCTTAATAGTCTCGAATAAATATCAAAGACTCTTTCGCTACCACCTGATTCTTCTAATACTAAAGGGATCATGATAATATTTATCGGTTTATTAGATATTAACGATATTGAGTCAACATACGCTAACCTTATTAAGGTTTACATATAAAAAATTGAAAGAAAAATTGACTGTTTCAGATAGCAAAAAGTTATTTCATGAAAAATTCCCTTACGTTATTCCAGGTTTATATAAAAGAATTGTTGATGAAATGCTTGTCGAACTCAATCTTTTAAACCATCAAAATGAATTTACGCAAGATTATCTCTTTTGTGTTGGTCTAACCGAAACATTCAAAGAATTAATGAAAGGATATCAACCTGAGAAACATTTAGATCTTCTTTTTGAATCTTTATGCAATTCTACAAATTTTGAAGCGAAGGCAATTAATGAGATATCTCAAAAATCTCAAAAGGAATTCAAAGATAAAACATCTAAAGATATTTTGAAATTATTAATAGATAAAAGCAATTCTAAACTTTATCCTTCAAGGATTTTGAACCTAGCTATATATATATTAATTTCAAACGCCCAAGATCTTAAAGAGAAAGATGAATTAGAGACAAATAAGATGATTTCCGATATTTTTGAAAAATTAAAATTATCTACTAATAAAGCAGAAAAAGATATTGGAATTTATAAAAGCAGTATATCAAAAATGGAACAAGCAAAAGAATTAGTTGAAGAGCTAAGGACTAAAGATAAGAAAAAAGAACAAAAACGATAGTACCTATTTTTTTAATCTTTTTTTATCTTTCCAAGAGACATAGGATATATAAATTACAGCAAATGTTATGAATATAAGTAAAACGAACGATGTTAGGATAAGAAATTTACTTAAATAGACTTGATAAGTTAAAAATGAATCATATATCAATGGAACCATCACCATTTCTTCCCCAAATAACCATGGCAATTGAAAAAGTAAAAATTGCAGCCAATGCTGCCCAACCTATTTGAAAGATCATTAAATTAGAATCGCTAATATAAATATAACAGAACTTCAAAATTTTTAATCATTTTAAAGCTAAAGTTAATTTCTCAGAAACAAAATTTTTTTAATAGAATAAAGAAAAATTTAAATTGGGTAGGTTAGTTTTAAATCATAGTACAAATATAGAAGGTCTAATTCCAATACTCCAAAAGTTAGCACTGGACATTAATATCAAGACAATAACTCCAGCTGCTATTTCAAGAGCAAGGGGAAGATCTTCTAAATTGATAATTAGATTGTCAGTGAAAACTATAAACGGATATAAAGCAATAGCAAGAAAGGGTAAAACGGCCCAAGAAGTTTTTATTTCAACAGACTTAAGTAAAGATGATTTAAAAGAAATTATAGATATTTATAATAAAAAGTAATTAAATTAAACAAAAATTAGAAAATAGTCAGGAGATAACAAATGAAATTGGTATTAAATTTTTCTATGTTTTTATTGGCCTTTTTTTCATTAAGTAAGGAATCATTTTCACTTACTGACTTCCAAATAAAAAGATTTTGCGCAAAGGAGAAAAGGGTTTCTTTTTGTATCAGAAATTTAAAAGAGAAAAGATCTGATCTCCAAAAAGGAAACTTAATTGAAATACCTGTAACTCCATACAAACGGTAATTAGAAATTGAATTTAAATTTCAAATTCTGATTCGAAAAGATTAAAAGCATTTTTATAGCTTTTGAGAAGTTCTTCAGAATTATCAGAAAATCCTTGTCGTTCGTAATCTTCTTTTAATTCATCATATAAGTAAACCACTTTGTTAAAGGAGCTCATATATTCTTTTTGTATTTCTTCATCATCGATATCATAGATTTTTGCCAGTACTAATTCGACATTTTTTTTTGATGAATATATTTTTCTCTCAAAATCTTTATTTAACTTCCTTCTTTTTTTGGCCATTTCAAATTTCTAGATTCAGATTAACAATACTCAAATTCATAGATAAATTAAATTAAAACTTATAAAATAAAAATATAGTTTCCATATCAAAATAAAACCTCTACATTCCAAATAAATCATTCGATGATATGAGTAAAAAAGAAACAACTAATCCTAAAGAGATTAGAAACCAAAACTATGAAGCCAAGAAAATGAATACTTCCGAAAACTTTAAGAAAAAGAAAGATAAGAATCTTCCATGGTGGGTAGAGTTATTATTTGTTCAAATAGGATTACCAGATAAATTACTAATAAAAATATTAAAAGCAAAAAAAACATCTAATGATTTTATTAAAAATGATAAAAAATCAATAATAATATTTTTCTCTGTAATTACTACATTGACATATTTTTATCCAGTTATTAAACATGCAAAAAATAAATTAGATTGTGAAGCGATTGCTAAAAATTATATTATTAAAAATAAAAATATAATCGGAATTAATAATAGGGAAATAAAAATGTTATCTACAAATTTTTGTTATGGTGGCGAAGAAATCTATGAAATAGAAAATTTAAAAAATTAAATTTTCAATTATTCTCTATTAATTAAGCATCTCAATATTATGATAGTAATTTTAAGTTTAATAAAGTTTTAATTTTTCCTATGACTGATGTAAGACAAAAGAAAGAAGATGTAAAAATGCATTTAAAAGATTTGAGGCAAAACTTAAAGAAAATGCATTTAGAAGTTACAGAAGAATTAATATTACCGAAGCCAGGTGATGTAAAAGACTTGATGAATAAAATGGATAAACTATTAAAATTAATAGAATAAAATAACTATAATTTGAAATAAATTAGAATCAACAAAAGTTAAAAATGAAAATAATAAAACAATTTCCACTGATAATTCTAATTTCAATTTTCGTAATTTCTTGCAGGACATCAACAAATAAGGAGGATCCCATAAATAATTTGGAAAAAAATATTGATGAGAATCCTAATCCAAAAAAGAAAAGAATGGAAATAAAGTTTTCTTGTGGAGAGGATGGTATTTCAGAATACTTGGATGATGGATGGAAGATTTTAAAAGAAGATTCCCAAGAAAAAGTTTGCACCTGGAAATCTGTCCCTGCCACAAAAGATTGTAATATGGAAAAAGATAAAGGATGTAAAATAACAAAGCCAGATAAAATAGGTGAAGAGAAAATTTATTTTTTGGAAAAATAAATTTAATATATGACTCCAAAATCAGAACACTTAGTTGATTTAATTTTTAAAAAATTAAAAACCTACAAGAATAAAAAAATATTTTTAGAAAAAGAAAGTTTGAATAAATTTATTCTTTCACTTTTCAAAGAAAACTGATTGCAGGACTTATTTAACTTAACTAGTATGGTTAAATAAATTTTTTAATTAATATAGATATGGATAGTTTTTCTTCATTAACTGTTATTCTTTCAATTATTTTTATCGTAAGTATTTATTTTTTATTTAGGGTTACTTCTAATACAAAGAATTAAAAAATATTTTTTCATAATTCTTAGATGATCGGATCATCTCTTAGTAGTAAAACTGTATGCTTATTTAAACCATCATTAATCCATTCCTTATATTCTTCTAGGACGCACTTTTTATCATAATTATCTAGTAAATTAATTCTTTTTTTCGCATTATCTAAAGCCAACTTAATACAGAATTTATAATCATTGGAGTTTTCTTGCATTTGTTTTTATTAAATCTTAGTAAAAATAATTTCTTATTCTGTATTTAAAATTACAATAATAAGCGTTGATTTAATAAGAGTATCAAACAATACGGAAGAATTTTTAATATATTTGAGATAATTACCTTTTCTAAAAAACTTATGTCATACGAAGCAGGCAGTAAAGAATGTAGACATTTAATTGAAGCTAAAGAAAGCCTTCTATCAACATTAGATGCTTTAAGTAATATAAATTCTACCGATCTAATACAAATCCAAATTAAAGAAATTTACAATAAATTAGAGCAAATGCATGATAATAGAAAAAAAATAGAATCAGCTACAAATTATCTTTGAATATATTCAAATTAACCGAAAGTTTTCAAAATTGGCTTTTTATCTTCGTTACTCTTTTTTCTGATAATAAATCCAATAAAGCATCAAGTTGTGCAATTACTTCCTTTGCTTCATTAAGATCTGGCAACAAATCTTCTTTGATGAGCATTTGATGCATCTCTCTAAGCTCTAACCTTATATATCTAAGGTGAGAACATACTTCCTCTCTCTTAGTTGCGCTCATATTTCCTTTATATTCTTTACATTATACAATACGATCTTTTTTGACCCCCATTAAAATTTTGTCAAATTGAAAAATTATTTCAAACCCAAGAACATATCAAAATCTTTTAAAGTCGCGTTGTAGTAATATATCATTCATGAAAAAGAAAAAATCAAAAAAAAATCAAAACAATTCAAATTCAAAAGATCAAAAATTAGGTCAAACAAAAAATTCTGCTAAATTAGTACTGTTTGTTTTTGGGATAGGTCCAATTATTGGGATAATAATATTTTTATACAGTAAAGGATTTTTTAATTCACCAACTATTTAAATCTTAAGTAATTAATATTAACTTTAAAAATTAATTAAAAATATTAAAAATAATTATTGAAATTTTTTTAATGAAAATATCCTAAATTCTCCTATTTTTCTAGCATTTTCTGGATTAGATATTACAAAAGGGTGGTCTGATAAAAGTTCCAATACCTTATCTATCTTTAATCGTATATCATCACAATCAATACTTTCCCATTCCTCATCAAATGATATTGCAAAGCTATCAGCATTATTATATAGTTTATCTTTCATAATATTTGGAATTTAAATCAAGAAAATTTCAGAAACTCTACCCACTCTGAAAGAGTAATTCGAAGAAGCATTTAAAACTATCCTCATGAATATTTGAGAAATAACTATGTATGAGTGATCTTTAAAATTATACTTTAATCTCATAATTTAAATTTACAAATAAGTGCTTTTAATCGAAATCTGATTTTATTTGACAGAAGTGTTACAATAATGTTATATGTAAATACTTATGGAAAATAAAGTTAAAAGAATAGGATATCTCCCTAGAAAAAGAGTACTTGAAATTATTGATGAAATATCCAAGAGCGAATCTATAAGTAGATCCAAGGTAGTTGGAATATTAGTTGAGGAGGCATTAGATGCCAGAGGAATTGCGAATTTTGGATATAGTAATGCCAGTAAGTCTAATATATACAAGTCGGATAATTTTAAAGATCTACAAAATGAGAATACCCACTTTAAAGATGCTGAAGACGAATTTGTTGATGATAGTGGTTACACAGTTTCATCTCACAAAAATTTAGACCGCTCAATATCTTCTGCAGATATTGAATTAGCAAATAAAATAAATATTCTTAAGGAATCAGGATTAATATAACTTTTATTGCGTAATTATTTTATTTTTTAATGCATAACAGAGGATCATTGTTTATTCTTAGTCAAGAATAATATTCTTTTTACATAATTCGAATATTAAATCCTTACCTAATATTAATTTTGTAATTAAAAAATGAAAGATATTAAATGTCCTTCATGTGGCAAAACTTTCCGAATTGACCCCAGCAGCTTTGAAGAAATACTTCTTCAGATAAAAGACGAAGAATTTAACAAGCAAATAAAAGAAAGACTTATCTTGGCTGAAGAAGATAATAAAAAAGCTTTGGAAATTCTAAAACGTGAGTTAAAAATACAGTTAATAGAGCAAAATCGCATTAAAGAGTCTGAGATCCAAACTCTTGAATCTAAATTAAAAATAGCTGAAGAAAAGAAAACAAATGCTCTTAATGATTTAAAAAATCAAGCAACAAATAAAATTAATTCATTGAATAATGAATTAATCAAGTTGAAGGATGAAATCAAAAACCAGTCTTTAATTACAGAATTATCTTTAAAAAACAAAGTTAGTGAAGCTGTTACTAATTTAGAAAAAGAGAACTCATCATTAACAAATTCCATTGAAAAGATGAGGCTTGAACATTCAATTAATGAAAAATTAATTGAAGAAAAGTTTAAAAGCAAAATTAGTGAAAGGGACCTGACTATTCAGGAGTTAAGAGAAATGAAATCTAGATTATCTACAAAGATGGTAGGAGAAACATTAGAAATCCATTGCGAAAACCAATTTAATCTGAATCGTGCTTCTGCGTTTAAAAACTCATATTTCGAAAAGGATAATGATGTCACTTCTGGAAGTAAAGGTGACTACATATTTAGAGAATTTGATGAAAATAAAACTGAAGTTGTATCTATAATGTTTGAGATGAAGAATGAAAGTTTAAATGGAACTAATAAAAGAAAAAACGAAGATTTTTTTAAAGAATTAGATAGAGATAGAAGACTAAAATCTTGTGAATATGCAGTCCTCGTATCGCTTCTAGAACCAGATAGTGAACTATATAATGCTGGCATAGTAGATGTTTCTCATAGATTCCCAAAAATGTATGTCATAAGACCGCAATTTTTCTTGCCCATTATTTCTCTGCTAAGAAATGCATCTATGGAAACTTTAAAATACAAATCACAAATTGATTTAATGAAACGTGAGAATTTTGACATAACTAATTTTGAAAGTACTCTTGTGCAATTCAAAAATGCAGTTAGTAAAAATGTTTCACTTGCCCAAGATAGATTTAATGATGCAATTTCAGAAATTGATAAATCAATAACCCATTTACAAAAAACTAAGGAGGCTTTAGTTCTCTCAAAAAAACATCTTTTATCTGCTGACAGCAAATCTCAAGATTTGACAGTAAAGAAATTAACTAGAAATAACCCAACAATGAAGAAAAAGTTTGATGATTTAAATAATTTCGAAGAGGAAGTAGCCTAATTAAAAAAGTTTTTGAAATTAATAATAGTTAAAAATATTTTTAATTTCTTACTTATAAATATACTATTAATAATAAATTACATAGTAAAGAAAATAATGTCTATCAACACTCCTATTTTCAGTATTGCCAAAGATCTTAATGTCGAAAGTAATAGAATATTACTAGCCTGCAAGAAACTTGGAATCAACGCAAAAGGTGCGACAAAAAGATTAAATGAAGAAGAATTAAAAAAAATTAAAAGTTATTTTCAAACAGGCAAAAATGTATCAGATGAAGTGATTAATTTGAATGAAGTTAAAACCAAAAGCAGTTCCAAAAAAATAGTAGAAAAGGTAGAAATAAAATATTTTGCAAACAGACTTATTCGTAAATCTTAAATAAAAATAATTTTTTCTAATTACTCAAAGGAATAAGCCACAGAATAAAAAAATAATAATTTATCATAAGTAAAAATACTTAAAATGACCATAAGCAAAATTTTAAATTCTCTCGAAAAATCCTGGGAAAGAGATGATATTCTTTTAAACATTAAGAAGGGAATAGGAACAGATGAGATAGTTAATGAATTTCTTTTGAAAAACGAAATACAAATTAAAGAATTAAATTCTTTATTAAGACCAGAAGATATTGATTTATTAAATCAAGTAGAACAACTCTCAACTTGCGAATCTAAATTAATTAATGAGATTAAAAATTTAAGTTACTTAAAAAATAATGAACATCATTACATTATGAACCAGAAAAAGATCGTGCCATCTAATAGAGTTTCTTTTAATAAAATTAGTTTATTCATGATTAATTGGAGTAACAAATTTGTAGTTATTGGTTTACTAACAATTTCAGCCATAGCTTTATCAAAACAAGCATGGGCATAATTAGCTAAATTAACTTCATTGTTAAGAGACGCAGTTTTGAGAACTAAACAAGAATATTTAATTAGATATAAAGATGGAAATCTTTATTGTGAACTCGGTGATATTTGGATTGATCCAAGTAAGCCAGTAAAAAGAGCATTAATAACCCATGCTCACTTTGATCACTTTACATTTGGCTGTGAAGAATACCTTTCTACTATCGAGACTGCGATACTTCTTAAAGAAAGAGTTGGAGATAATATCAAAATTAAGACTTTTGATTATGGAGAAGAATTTAAGATAAATGGCATCAATATTTCTTTTCATCCCTCCGGTCACATCCTTGGATCTAGTCAAATAAGATTTATTTTTGCTGAAGAAAAATGGCTAATTTCAGGTGACTTTAAGCTTCAAAAAGACGAGACTTGCAAACAATATGAAATATTAAAAACTGATTATTTAATAAGCGAATGTACTTTTGGTCTGCCAATATTCAAGTGGGATGAGACTAATAAAATAGCAAATGATATTTCAAAATGGATAACTAATTCACCTGAAAAAACTTCTTTACTTTTCTGCTATTCACTTGGAAAAGCTCAGAGATTGTTAAACGAAATTAGTAAGACAAATTTTAAAGGTAATATTTATTCCCATGGCAGTATCTATAAAATTAACAATTGTTATAAGGAACTTGGAATTGACATTAAAGATACTATAAAAATCGATACTAAAAAAAAGATTGATGAACATAAAGGAAGTCTAATATTATTACCGCCATCTTTAAGTAAGGGCTCTTATCTAAAAAATTTCAAAAATATTCAAACAGCCTTTGCGAGCGGTTGGATGTCAATAAGAGCTCTAAGAAAAAGATCAGGATATGATAAAGGATTCGCAATCTCTGATCATGCAGATTGGGATGGAATTCTGGAAGTAGTAAAAAAGTCTGAAGCAAAAAATGTATTTTTTCATCATGGAGATAGTGAAGCTTTAAGTAAATTTTTAGTTGAAAAGGAATCAATAAATGTTCTTTTATTCGATAAAGAAATATGAGCTTAAAAAATTTTTCAGAATTATTTTTAGATTTAGATTCAAGTAACAGTACAAATAATAAAATTGAAGTTTTAAAGAATTATTTTTTATCTAATGATCCAATAGACAATTCATGGGCGATATATTTACTGACTGGAAAAAGTAATAAGAGATTTATTAATGGAAGATATTTAAAAAATCTTTTTTCTCAAATATATGAATATCCTGAATGGTTAATTGATACATGTTATCTAAAAGTTGGTGATTCTGCTGAGGTAATAACGTTATTACTTAAAAATAAAAGTACTACCAGAAAAAAGAAATTATCAAATATAAGTCTCAATGAATTACTAAGCAAAACAATACCTGAGTTATCAAAACTTAATGAGGAGGACAAAAATTTACAAATTAAAAATATTTGGGAAACATTACCTGAAGATAACCATCTAATTTTTAATAAAATTCTTACAGGAACTTTTAGAGTAGGAGTCTCTATCGGATTAATCACAAAATCAATATCAAAACTAATTAATATTGATGAAGAGATTATTTCCCATAGGTTGATGGGGAATTTTGAGCCTTCAATTGATTCATATGAATTTTTAATTAACAAGAATATCAATCTTCAAGAGTTAGATTCCAAACCATTTCCATTTCTTCTAGCGAATACTATAGAAGATAAAATCTTCAAACATTCAATAAATGATTTTCAATTTGAATGGAAATACGACGGTATAAGGATGCAATTAATTAAAAGATCAGGCTATTTTTCGTTATGGACAAGAGGGCAAGAATTAGTCAATGAATCTTTCCCAGAATTAGTAGAGAAAATGTCGAATATAAAAGATGATTTTGTTCTTGACGGGGAATTATTAGTTTGGAATTTTAAAGAACAAATTGCCTTTGATTTTTCTTTACTTCAAAAAAGAATAAATAGAAAGTCTCCTACTAGAGCAATCCAAATAAAATATCCAATTATTTTTATTGCTTATGATCTTTTAGAGATTAATGGGAAAGATATAAGAGAAATTAAATTAGAAAATAGAAGAATTGAGTTAGAGAAATATTTTTCAAAATGGCAAAATAAAACTGAGAATAATTTCTCTGATATTTTCAAAATATGTGATTTAATCTTTCCTAAAGATTGGCCTGATGCTTTAATTTATAAAGAAAAATCTCGAGAAAATAATACTGAAGGATTAATAATTAAGAAAAAGACTTCTATATACTCCTCTGGTAGAAAAAAAGGTATTTGGTGGAAATATAAAGTTGATCCTATGCAACTGGATGCTGTTCTAATTTACGCTAAGAGCGGTAGTGGTAGAAGAGCTGGTCTGTATACAGATTACAGTTTTGCATTATGGAAAGACAAAGAATTAATTAAATTTGCAAGTGCATATTCTGGTTTAACGAATATTGAGATTAAAGAGTTAGATAAATGGATAAGGAAAAATACAATAGAAAAATTTGGTCCTGTTCGATCGTTAAAACCAGAAATGGTATTCGAAATATCTTTTGAGAAAATACAAATTTCAAAACGTCATAAGTCTGGCATAGCAGTAAGATTTCCAAGAATAACAAAATGGAGAAAAGATAAAAAAATCAATGATGCAGATAGCCTAGAAAATGCTTATGAGCTGATGAAAAAAATATCATGAGAAATATTACGCAAAATAGTAAACCAAATTATTTGATTTCTAAAATTAAACAGTTTTTCTTCACAAAAGGATGGGAGCCATTACCCTACCAAGTAGAATCTTGGAAAGCATTTTTAAATGGGGAAAACGGAGTAATACAAGTTCCTACTGGATGCGGTAAAACATACGCTGCATTAATGGGACCTTTATCACAGATAAAAGATCCCAAAAATAATAAAAGTGTGCAAATATTATTGATAACCCCTTTAAAAGCACTAAGTAGAG
>QCQY01000006.1 GCA_003209475.1 Prochlorococcus sp. AG-459-B06 | reverse complement strand
CGGTGTAGCGATCAAAGGTCCTCTAACGACTCCCATCGGTGGAGGTATTAGATCTCTTAATGTTGCATTAAGACAAATCTTTGATTTATATAGTTGTGTTAGACCATGCAAATATTATTCAGGAACTCCAAGTCCTCACAAAAATCCCCAAAATTTGGACGTTATTGTTTATAGAGAAAATACTGAAGATATCTACATGGGAATTGAATGGGAAGCCGAGGATAATAATTGTCTTGAATTAATTAATCACTTAAATAATATTGTAATACCAAATAGTAAAAATTTAAAAAATAGATCCATACCAAAAGGATCAGGAATTGGAATAAAACCAGTTAGCAAATCTGGAAGCCAAAGGCATATTAGAAAGGCCATTGAACATGCTAAAAGATTATCAGGAGATAAAAGGCATGTGACTCTTGTACATAAAGGGAATATTATGAAATATACCGAAGGTGCATTTAGGGATTGGGGGTATGAATTAGCAGTCAATGAATTCAGAGAAGATTGCATTACAGAAAGAGAAAGCTGGATTTTAGATAATATTCAAAAAAATCCAGAAATTACAATTGAAAATAATGCCCGAAAAATCGAACCAGGTTTTGACAAACTTACCAATAACAAAAAAGCATTTATTTGCGAAGAAATTAAAGAAGTTATTGCATCAATTTCAAATTCTCATGGAGACGGAAAATGGAGAGAACTTATTCTTGTTGATGATCGTATAGCTGACAGTATATTTCAACAAATTCAAACTAGACCTCAAGAATATTCAATTCTTGCAACCTTAAACCTCAATGGAGACTATGTTTCTGATGCAGCTGCAGCAATTGTTGGAGGCCTAGGTATGGCTCCTGGTGCAAATATTGGAGATAATGCAGCAATTTTCGAAGCAACGCACGGTACTGCGCCAAAACATGCAGGCTTAAATAAGATAAATCCAGGCTCAGTAATTCTTAGTGGTGTAATGATGCTTGAATATTTTGGTTGGGATGAAGCAGCTAGCTTAATTACTAATGGTTTAAGTAAGGCAATAGAGCAAAAAAAAGTCACCTATGATCTAGCCCGTTTAATGGAGCCGAAAGTAGAACCGTTGTCCTGTAGCAGTTTTGCTGAAGAAATTATCGCAAATTTCTAATTTTAAAAATTAATTTTATTTTCAAAAACTTTCCAAATATTCACCAGTGAATCTTTAGTGCCAATGTTTCCAGGATGTGTAACAACAGGAAGTTTTTCGTCATTTTTCAGGTTGCAAGTCACCACTGAAATGCCTGTTAAAATCTGTCCCTCAAGATAAACATAATCTGCATTAAGTCCATTTCTAAGAATCATATTTGTTGTTATTCCTCCTTTTGAAATTAAATATCCTATTTCATACTTCAAATCTGCGACTAATTCAGCAATAAAAGAAGAAAGTGAATTATAAAAATTAAA
Source organism: Prochlorococcus sp. AG-459-B06 (assembly GCA_003209475.1). Classification (GTDB taxonomy): domain Bacteria; phylum Cyanobacteriota; class Cyanobacteriia; order PCC-6307; family Cyanobiaceae; genus Prochlorococcus_A. The sequence continues at coordinate 64,764 of QCQY01000006.1, read as the reverse complement.
TTGTTCAGAATAATTAAAAGACATAAATTTTCTTGAAGTAAACAATACAGGAGTTTTTCCTTTCTCAAAAGAAAATCTAATTTGTTTCAAAAATTTATTTTTAAAAAAAATCCTTTGCTTATGATTTTTCCCTAATGAAGTAATTTTAAAGAATTCAAAAACATCTAGTTCAATTGGATTGCAATTACTTATCTCTAATAAATTTTTCAATTGAAGTGTTGAAAGTTCCACATAGGATCCAACAATTATCAGTCCTGGAAGAAAACTCTTTTCTTTATTTCTAATTCTTAAATTTGAGAAAAATGTCTCAACCTGTGGGACGCTTTTTTATCAGAAATTGAACTTATAAAACTTGCTGCAGTACGAAAAAGAAATTTTTTTTGTTTAGTTAATTTTTTAATTACAAATGCAAATTTGTTTAGTTGAGAATAATTTTCTACATCTACAATTACATGTTTATTATTCTTCAAGTTCTTTAGTGTTTTAAAAACAATGTTACTTTCTTCATCATTTAGAATCTCGATATCTGACAATAGAAGATTTTTAATATCTGCAATATTTATTTGCGATTTACTCTTTTTAAATAAAAGATTCTTGACATTACTTGTCTCAAATCCAAAAATTTTATCTCTTGCAAAAATTGTTTGATCTATAGGAGTTTTATCAACAAAGTGTGATCCATTAATTGTTAATCTTTTACCCTCTATAAAAGCTGGAATATGAAAAGTAGCATCAAAAGGGCCTAGGCAATTATTTAAGACACTTGGCTCTAAAAAATTATGTCCTCGAAGAGTAGAGTCTCCTCTACTTATAAAAATAATTTCTTCCTCAGAAGCTTGAGAAGCTATAACTTTCTTAAGATTTTTGCAAATTTCCTCTATAGTTAATTTTGCATCATTTTCCGATAATGACCTTGTATTTGCCAAAATAAAAAATAAATTAGATGTAGATTCAAAACCTTTGACTAAAGTTGAGCAGTCCCACTTAAGAAGTAATAAGCAATTATGAACAGTTTGTGAACCTGTTGGATCATCATCAAAAACAACAAATTTCATAAGTATTGCATCATTACTTAAGAGATTCTATTTGTATTGAGGTATCAAACCTTTGATTATCATTTGAAGGAATCACAATGTTTCTGAATCCATCAATAAAAGAATTCCTTGGACTAGTCCAAGGTTCAAGACATATCATTTGTCTTGGAGGATCACTCCAAATAACTCCTAGGTCTAAAGGATATGGATGATTTAAAGTTACCTGTCTTTTAAAAATCTTATCCCGAAAAGCACTCCTACCGGAAGTATACATAAGTAGATCAACTCCTAAATTAATATTTTTCAACTCATCCGAAGTATTACTTATTATATTTTTTTTTTGATTCTGACAATTAAGTGGATTATCAATAAATTCTAAATTTTTGAAATCTGAAACATTAAAGTAAGGATGCAACCCAAAATTTATAGGCATAGCAATATCTGTTTTGTTAAAAATTGTAATTTCAAATTCTAAATAGTTAACCTTTAAGGTAATTTCTATTCTTAGTTCGAAATCGAAAGGATAATATTTTTTGGTTTTTTTAGATTCATTTAAAAATAAGCACAAAGATTTTTCATTTTCATTAAAGGTGTATTGCCATTGCAAATCCCTAGCGAAACCATGTTGTGATAATTGCAAATAATCTGTTCCAAAAACTGAACTAGAGGTATTAAGATTTCCACAAATTGGAAACAAGATTGGAATGCCACCCCTAATACTTTTTGTCTTATCCATAAATCTTTTTTCATCGAAATAAAGTATCTCTTCACCATCCGAAACCCAATTTGTAATAACACCTCCTCTTTCAGGGCAAAATTTAATATAGTTATATTGATCTAATTGAAATAAAAAAATTCCTTGCTCTTTATTAGATAGTTTAATTTGCACAATTGTTACTTAAAGAGAATCAACCCAATCCAATATATGCTGATTAACTAATTCAGGTATTTCATCATGAGGACAATGTCCAGCATTAAGAATGATTTCTTGCGTATTCTTTGGTGTAAATTTTTTGTATAGATTTCTTTTTTTTGGAGTATTCATCCAAGGATCTTTACCTCCCCAGAGCAGTAATAATGGTGAATCGAGTTTTGCAAATAACTTATCCAACGGCAACCCCTGAGGCCCTGATGGGTTAAATACACTTCGGAAAACATTAAAAGCTCCATAATCTAGTGAAGGCTTCCTTATTGACTCAACTAAGAAATCATCAACATTTTTTTTATCAACATAAACTTGATTCAAAGTTTTTTTAATATTTTTTGGATTTCTCATATTCTCAAAAATCAAACGTTGAAGAACAATATTTTTCAAAAATATGCCGGCAACTGTTTCAATTGAAGTTTGTAATATATTTTTTTTATTATTTTTTTCTTCACTAAAATATCCTGCAGCATTAAGTAAAATAACTCCTGCATTAAGCTTATTTAATTCTGAACCAGCTGCTAATGCTGCATAACCACCTAATGAATTTCCAACAACAATTGTAGGTTTTTTTATTTTCTCTTTTACATAAGCAACAACCTGATCCTTCCATAAAGATCCTGAGTATTCAATATCTTGGGGCTTTGGACTTTTTCCAAAACCGAGAAGATCCATCGCATGAACTTCGTATTTGTTACTTAAAATAGGGATATTGAATCTCCAATGATCCGTGGAGGCTCCGAAACCATGAATTAATAAAATTGCGTATTCTTTTAATTTTTTCTCAGGCTTAGCAGAAACTGTATGTATTGGGTAATTTAAAAAATTCCAGTCATAATTTACATTACTATCAATTAAAGCTGACTTTTCCATTTATTGAAAATTCTATCTTTATTGATTGTAATAAACTTATTTCCTAAAGAAGACCCACAGGATCAGCTGCAACATCATCTGAAATTTTATTGCCATCATTTGGGGGCTTATCTTTTAGAACAATTCTTAAGAGAACAGGTGCAAGAAATGTAGTTCCTATAACCATCAATAAAATAGCAGCTTCTAGAGAAGGAGTTAATAACTTAGCGCTTGTTCCTAGCCCAAGGAAAATTAAACCAACTTCTCCTCTAGGCATCATACCCAAGCCTACAACTAGTCTATTCGTAGGTTTATCACTTGAAAATACCCATCCGGCTGCAATTTTTCCAATAATCGCAACAACTAATAAAAATGCTGCGACTACAAGAGCTGATCTACTTGTTGGATCAAGTGGATTGATAACTGATAAATCCATTCCAGCTCCAACTAATACAAAGAAAATAGTTGCGAATAAGGAAACTAAAGGTAAAACAGATTGCTGTATTGCATGATTATTTTTAGAACTACTAAGAATCAATCCAGCTGCAAAAGCCCCTAAAGCTGCTTCTAATCCAATAGCTGTTGCGACAAAACAACATAATACAAGTATCACAAAAGATGCCACTACTACAGCTCCAGGAGCTTTCAATCTATCTAACAACCAATCAAATCCTGGCGCGGCTGTTCGACTTAGTGCTATAGCAGCTATAACAAATACCACTGCTGCCGCAACTAATTTAACGATAGGAGCAATTTCTAAAGAACCTCCTGCAGCAAGCGCCACAACAACTGCCAGAATAACAATTCCCAAAATATCGTCTAACACTGCTGCACCAATAACAATCTGTCCTTCTCTAGTTTTCAAATATCCCAATTCACCGAAAACACTTGCAGTAATTCCTATACTTGTGGCTGTCATAGATGCCCCAGCAAAAACTGCTGGAATTAGATCTACTTGGAAAATGAACATTAATCCAAAAGTTCCAAAGGCAAACGGTAAAATTACGCCAGCCATAGCAACAGTAAAAGCCTGAGCACCGACAGCTACCAGTTCCTCTAACTCACTTTCTAATCCTGTTAAAAATAAAAGTGCATATAAACCAAGTGTTGCTACTGCTTGGAGAGAGGGAAAGCTTTCGAAATAAACATCAGGTACTACATCCGGAGGAATTGAAGCTAATGAACTAATAACATTTACAAGTCCCTCATTTAGTTCAGTTCCAGCTGAGGGTGGTATCAATAAATGGAATCCTGATGCTCCTATTACAACCCCTGCAAGAAGCTCACCTACTATCGTTGGCAAACTTAGTCTTACTAATACTTCTGCTAATGCTCTTGCTGCTAAAAAGATCAATAAAAATCTTATAACTCCGATCAAAGTTTCAGCAACTTCTAAATCATGTGCACTTAATTCAGCAAGTAAAGAGTACATTTAAGTGTAAAAAATAAACTACCTAATTGGAAGATAGTTTATTGAGGGCCCACTTTAAGAAATATGTAAGAAAAAAGCAAAAATACTCAACAAGTGTGGATCTGAAGTTACAACTAAGAAATTTTCTTAAAAATGGCTATTGTCTGTTATATGGCTAATCCAATGAACTCCAACGAACCCTTTGATCTACGCTTGCCTACACCAGGTTGCTATTTAGATCCTGAGAAAGCTGGCATGGATTCAAATGCTGTTTTTCAAGGAATGACAGCCCATCTTTTCTACACTCTTGGAAAGTTAGCAACCTCTGCAAGTCATCACGACTTATACATGGCTTTGAGTTACGCAGTTAAAGATAGGCTAATGACAAGATACTTAGCTAGCCAAGAGGTCATAAGAAAAAAACCACAAAAAACTGTAGCTTACTTATCGGCAGAATTTTTAATAGGTCCTCAATTAAGTAATAACCTCCTAAATCTTGGCATAACTCAAGAGGCGGAAGATGCATTAAAAAGATTTGGTATTGAATCTTTATCAACAATACTAGAAGTAGAGGAAGAGCCTGGATTAGGCAACGGTGGTCTTGGTAGACTTGCTGCATGTTATATGGAATCATTAGCATCTCTACAAGTACCCGCAGTTGGTTATGGGATTCGCTACGAATTTGGCATATTTAATCAACTAATCAGAGATGGTTGGCAAGTTGAAGTTACTGATAAATGGCTAAAAGGTGGATGGCCTTGGGAACTACCGCAACCTGATGAATCGTGTTTTGTTGGCTTTGGAGGAAGAACTGAAAGTTATAGAGACGATAAAGGAAACTACAGATCAAGATGGATACCTTCTGAACATGCAATAGGTGTCCCTCATGATGTTCCAGTCTTAGGGTACAGGGTAAATACATGTGACAGATTAAGACTCTGGAGAGCTGATGCAACAGAAAGTTTTGACTTTTATGCTTTCAATATTGGTGATTACTATGGAGCAGTTGAAGAAAAAGTTGCCTCTGAAACTCTTTCAAAAGTTCTTTATCCAAATGATGGAACCGACGAAGGTAGAAGATTAAGACTCAAACAACAACACTTTTTTGTAAGTTGTTCTCTTCAGGATATGTTGAGAAGCCTTGAGAAAAGATCAATACCAATAACAGAATTCCCTAAACATTGGACAGTACAGTTGAATGATACCCATCCTGCCATAGCAGTTGCAGAATTAATGCGACTTCTAATTGACCAATATCAAATAGGCTGGGATAAAGCTTGGAACATAACAACTTCCTCAGTTGCTTATACCAATCACACATTACTGCCAGAAGCTTTAGAGAAATGGGATTTAAATTTATTTAATGATCTTCTACCTCGTCATCTAGAAATTATTTATGAAATTAATTGGAGATTCCTACAACAATTAAGACTACGTTATCCTGGTGATGACAAAATCCTTCAAAAACTCTCAATAATTGATGAAGAAGGCTCCAAATCTGTTCGGATGGCTCATTTGGCTACAATTGGAGCACATCATGTAAATGGTGTCGCAGCTCTTCACTCAGATTTAATAAAAAGACAACTTCTTCCAGAATTCGCGGTACTATGGCCTGAAAAATTTACAAATGTAACTAATGGAGTTACTCCAAGAAGATGGGTTGCCCTATCTAATCCATCATTATCCAACCTTCTTGAAGAAGAGGTTGGTCCTAATTGGATAACAAATATGGAACTTCTTAAGAAGTTAGAAGAAAAAAAAGATGACAACAATTTTTTACGAAAATTTGAGGAAACTAAATTAAATGGCAAAAGAAAATTAGCTAGTTTTATCCATTCAAAAACTGGAATACTCGTAGATCCATCAAGTTTATTTGATGTTCAAGTAAAAAGAATTCATCAATATAAAAGGCAACACTTAAATGCCTTGCAAATTATCGCTCAATATCTAAGAATCAAAAATGGTACAAATAAGTATGAAGTCCCAAGAACAATAATATTTGGAGGTAAAGCTGCGCCGGGTTACTTTATGGCAAAGCTAATGATTCGATTCATTAATGGTATAGCTGATGTAGTTAATTCTGATCCAGATATGGATGGCTTATTAAGGGTTGTTTTCCTACCAGATTACAACGTTAAACTTGGTGAAATAGTCTATCCCGCAACAGATCTTTCAGAACAAATTTCAACTGCTGGAAAAGAAGCATCTGGAACTGGCAATATGAAGTTTGCCATGAATGGTGCATTAACCATTGGGACCTTAGATGGAGCTAATGTGGAATTAAGAGACCTTGTGAAAAAAGAGAATTTCTTTCTTTTTGGTAAAACTGAAAGCGAAATTATGGATTTAAAAAATAATAATTACTCACCCAAAACTTTTATTGATCAATGTCCAGAGCTTCAAGAGGTAATACGCCTAATCGAAATTGGACACTTTAGCAATGGGGATAAAGAATTATTTAAACCTCTATTAAATAGCTTGACTGGACATGACCCATTTTTTGTTATGGCTGACTTTAAAGACTACTTAAATAAACAGGATGTAGTCAGTGAATGCTGGAATAATAAAAAATCTTGGAATAAAATGGCATTATTAAATACTGCTAGATCAGGATATTTTTCTTCAGATAGATCTATTAGAGAGTACTGTAAATCTATTTGGAAAGTCTCCCCAATGCCGGTAGAAATTACTTGCGATGTCGAAGAATTAACTAATTAATGTTTTTCTTATCTGGTGAATCTGGGGTTTGATGAAATAATCTATTCAAAATTAATCGGTCCATATTTAATGGGTCTGGAGCTAATTCATTTGCAATTTCTTTAAATTTTGATTCAACATTGTTTGAAATTTTTGTATCAAATATTCTTTCCATTAATGCCTCAATTGAATATAAATAAGCATTAACACTTTCAAGTTCATCTAAAACTTCAGTAATTTCTGTATCAGAGATATGTTTATCTTCTGGACTTAGATCTTCATTTGTTTCTCTTTCAGATAATTCTCTCTGCAACTCATCAGTAACCTTAGTACAAAGAGTTCTGAAAGATTGTATAGATGCCCAATTCAATTCTTGTTGCTGCTTATAAGTAGGAAATTCTCTAATAAGACGATCATGCTCTTTATAAAATCTCTTACAATCAGAGCATTGACATGGTTCTTCAGCCAAAAGAAAATATAATTCTTTTTATATCATCTCACTATTTGGGCAAAATTGTAGGACCATCTAATAATTCGTCATTTTCATCAAGTGAATCTGGACTATCTGGCAAAGGTATCTCAATACTAGTAACCAAATTAATAACATCTCTTAGTCTCATAGAATCAGCAAACCATCCCATTGCTTGCTCGGCATCACCTCTTTTTTCAGCATCATTTGCTTGATCTTCGTGAGCTTCCGCCAAAAGAGCAAGCCAGCACAGGCATCTTGCTTGAACTATTGAAAGATCTAAATCATTAGGTTGGGATTTAGAAATGCGTTCATGCTCTTGTTGAATTAAGAGCTTTAAACGCATATCATGCAACTTAGCCATAAAAGATTTACTACTAACTATACGCTAGCTAGAGAGTAGCAAGTTTGCACACATACTACATATAGTTTTTTATTTTTACGGGACTGGCGGGAGTCGAACCCACGACCTACGGTTTAGGAAACCGTTGCTCTATCCTGCTGAGCTACAGCCCCAATAGATGATTTTTGGAGTATTAAGCATTATGCTAAATGAAAGCAGGAGAGGCAATCGCAAGAAAGTTTTATTTTGTTTCCAAAATAAAACTTTCTTGAGGAAAGTCCGGGCTCCCACATGGTCAGGCTTGCTGGGTAATTCCCAGTGCGGGCAACCGTGAGGATAGTGCCACAGAAACATACCGCCTAATACTTTATGTATGGCAAGGGTGCAAGGGTGTGGTAAGAGCGCACCAGCAACATTGAGAAGTGTTGGCTAGGTAAACCCCGGCTGGGAGCAAGGCTTAGTAGATTTATGACCATTACACAATCTACTTTTAAGCGCCGCTTGAGACTGTGAAGTAATTCCAGTCCTAGATAGATGATTGCCCATCTTATTAAGTAAGATGAACAGAACCCGGCTTATGACCTGCTTTCTAATTGTTGTGGTTATTCAAATCATATGACAAATATAATTAACGCAAAGAGAATTAAGCAAATAACTACTTTTTTAAAGTCTTTAAATATTAAATCAAAAAGGTTTTCTGAAATAATTAGAACTCAAAATATTTCAATTATTCAAGATTTTAATCAAGCATTTATCCACTCCTCAGAGGACAAAATATTAAATTATGAAAAACTAGAATTTTTCGGAGATGCAGTCCTCAGATTAGCGGCTTCTAATTTTATTGAAAAAAAATATCCTCAAATGAGTGTAGGAGAAAGATCAGAGCTAAGAGCACAAATTGTTAGTGATGAATGGTTAACTAAATTAGGGGGGAAAATTGATATAGAAAAATTAATAATTAAAGGACCTAAAGCTCTTGGTGATGAAAATTCAAAAAATACTATTATTGCTGAAGCTACAGAAGCTTTAATCGGTGCTGTTTACAAGTGCTTTAATTCCATTCAGGAAGTCAATCTTTGGTTAGATGATATTTGGGAGGAAGATTCAGAAATATTTTTACAAGCTCCATATAAATTCAAATCTAAAACAGTATTGCAAGAGTGGTGTCAAAGTAAAGGTTTTGATTTGCCAGTTTATAAAATAATTGAAGTCTCAAAGAAAAATGGGGACCCTAAAAGATTTTCTTGCGATGTATTTATCGAAGGATTAAAAGAATCATCTGCATTCGGCAGGTCCCATAAACAAGCAGAAACAAATGCAGCTAAAGTTTTGATAGAAAAATTTATTACTATAGGTAAAATCTAATTTTTATACTATTTCTAAATTGGTTATCCGAAAAGTTATGAGTTTATCCCAATTACCTCCTTCAAAAAGAACCGCTGCTCTTTTTTTTGTAACTCTCTGTACAAACCCTTTGTATCCTCTATAGATAGAATTGGTGTCTTTTACAACAACAAAAGATCCTGGGAGTATAGGTTTAGTAGACAATTCCATAAAACACTCTCTCTAATACAATATATGATAAATAAAAATGAATGGTTGACTGTTGGATTGATAACATCATGTCATGGAATTAATGGACAGGTAAAGGTTAAGTCTCTAAGTGATTTTGAAGAAAGATTTTTAAAACCGGGAATTAGATGGTTGCAAAAAGAAAATGATCCTCCTTCAAAAATAGAACTTATATCTGGTTTCAAACAGCCTGGTAAAGAAACCTTCATAGTTAAGTTCCAAGGAATAAATACAAGAAATCATGCAGAGCAACTGAAAAAATTTAAAATACTTGTAAAAGCCGATACACTACCCAAATTAAAAAAGGAGGAATTCCACTTGTTAGAACTTGTAAATCTCGAGGTCAAGACTTTAGAAAATAATGAATTAAAAAAAATTGGGAAAGTTATCAATTTAGAAAATGAGAAAAATAATTTACTTGTTATTGAACTATTTAAAAATCAAAAAAAAGTTCTCATACCATTTGTTAAAGAAATAGTCCCATTAGTAGATATAAAAAATAATTTTCTAATCATCAATCCTCCAAATGGACTTTTAGAGTTATAAATTAAAAAAAATAAAAATTTGTAAGATACTCGTTATTCAACAGTTACACTTTTAGCTAAATTTCTTGGTTGATCCACGTCAAGCCCCCTATGAGCTGCAATATGGTAACTCAATAATTGTAAAGGCAGTATATTAAGTAGAGGCGAAATCCATTCGTTAGAGGAAGGAACTTTCATTAAATAATCAAAGATTTCAGTTCCATTACATTCAGGAGCAATTCCAATCAAATACGAATCTCTAGCTTTTGCTTCTTGAGCATTACTTATAACTTTATCAAAAACCTCACCAGGGGCGGCAATAGAAATTACAGGTACCTTTTTGTCTAATAAAGCTATTGGACCATGTTTCATTTCACCAGCAGGATAGCCAGCTGCATGAATGTAACTAATTTCTTTAAGTTTTAACGCGCCTTCAAGAGCAATAGGATAATTTATTCCTCTTCCTAGAAAAATCACATCTTTAATATTAAAAAAGTCATGTGCTAGCTTTTCTGAAGATTTATTATGTTTCTCTAAGAGATCTTCCAGTAATGGAGGCAGTTTTATAAGTTCGTTTATTAATTTACCTATTTCATCAGGACTTTGATTACCTTTAATTTGAGCAAATTTTATGGCTAACCCATAAAAAGAAAGTAATTGAGCAAAAAAAGTTTTTGTTGCTGCAACTCCAACTTCTATTCCTGCACAGATATCAATTATATTTGAGACCTGCCTTCCTATAGAACTCTCTTTTCTATTTGTTATTGCAATAAGATTGGGTTTAAATTTTTTATTTTCAATCGCAGAACGTCTTTTAATTTCCATATCGATAGCCGCAACTGTATCAGCAGTTTCTCCGGATTGAGTGACTCCAATAGTTAATGTATTTGGCAATAGTGGAGGTGGTGAATATCGAAATTCGCTTGCATAAAAGACATTGGTAGTGATACCTGAAAATTGTTCTAATAAAAAGCTGCCCACCATTGCAGCATGTTTACTCGTACCACAAGCAATAATTTCAATTCTTTCTATTGATTCAAAAAACTTAGTATCAAATGGATAGTTGATTTGATATTCACCATTATCTGATTTCTTAATTAAATAATTTTCCAACCAGTTTTTTGCAGTCTGTGGCTGATCATATATCTCTTTTAACATGTAGTGTTTGAAATTCATCTTATCCATTGTTTGCTCTGAGACTTTCAAAGAAACTGGATTTCTATATTGTCTCTCGTTGCTTGAGTCATATATTTCAATTCCAAGCGGAGTCAACAAAGCTATTTCTTCATCCTCCATAGGCAAAATAATGTTGGTAAAGTTTGCAATAGCTGGAGTATCACTAGCACAAATAAATTCTCCTTCACCCAAACCAATAATCAAGGGCGCTTGTCTTCTTGCAACTACCAAAGAGGTAGGAGCACCAGACCATAAAACTGCTAAGGCATAAGATCCTTCTAAATCCGATAATACATTTCTCACAGCTACTAATAATGTTGACCCATTATTCTCAAGATTAAGTTTTCTTAATGTATTTAACTCTCTTTGAATTAGATGGGGAATTACCTCGGTATCTGTATCAGAATTAAAAATAATGCCCTCTTCCTCTAATTTATTTTTTAAATCTTGGAAATTTTCAATAATGCCGTTTTGAACAACTGCTATATTTCCTGAAGTATCGGTATGAGGATGTGCATTTTTAACTTCAGGCTTTCCATGAGTTGCCCATCTGGTATGACCTATACCCACAGTTCCAGGAATATTATGATCATTAAGATTATTTTTTAAATTCTTGAGTTTTCCTTCTGCTTTATTACAAGAAATACAATTTGTTTCGGAATTTATTATTGCAATACCTGCAGAATCATAACCTCTGTATTCAAGTTTTTCTAAACCATTAATTAATAATGGTAAAGCTTTTTTATATCCTGTTACAGCAACTATTCCACACATAGGGATTTTTTTTCAATTATATTGAAATAAAATCCGTATTTACTAAAACATGGACTCTCTTAAAACTGCACTATAAAAATTAATACGCTAAGCCCATACTCCTAGAAGTCTCATCTCCTAAATAAACACGAATACTTAAGAAATCTGTGGGACATGCCGTTTCACATCTTTTACAACCTACGCAATCTTCTGTTCTAGGAGATGAAGCTATTTGGCCAGCTTTACAACCGTCCCAAGGAACCATCTCTAAAACATCAAGTGGGCAAGCCCTTACACATTGGGTACAACCAATGCAAGTGTCATAAATTTTAACTGCGTGTGACATGTAAAAATTGTCTTTTAAACCTCGTTTTATAATACTATTGTCTTACAAAGAAATTAAAAAAATTAAGATATGCTTCACTCTTGTTAACTCTAGGGCATAAAATCATATAGATAATTTAGTAATTTCCATAAACTATGTCACAAGAAATCCTCGAAAAAGTCTGTTCTATTGTTTCAGAACAATTAAGCGTTGAAGCAGGAGAAGTCAAATCAGATTCAAATTTCCAAAATGATTTAGGTGCAGATTCTCTAGATACTGTTGAATTAGTAATGGCTCTTGAAGAAGCATTTGATATTGAAATTCCTGATGAAGCAGCTGAAGGTATAGCAACTGTTGGCGATGCAGTAAAATTCATCGAAGAAAAAAAAGGTTAGTATAGAATGCCAAATTTCCATCGAGTAGTTATTACTGGTATCGGAGCAGTAACTCCAATTGGTAATAACATTGATGAATATTTAGTCGGTCTTCAAACAGGTAGTAATGGAGTTTCAAATATTACTCTCTTTGATTCTGAACAACATCCCTGCAAATTTGCTGCAGAAGTAAAGAATTTTCAATCTGAAAATTTTATTGAAGCTAAAGAATCCAAAAGATGGGATCGTTTTTCCCAGTTTGGAGTTATTGCTGCAAAACAAGCCTTTATTGATTCTGGACTTGAAATTACTGAAGCAAATGCATCAAGAATTGGGGTGATTATTGGTTCTGGTGTTGGAGGCTTACTAACTATGGAAAGTCAAGCTCAAATATTGAGTCATAAAGGGCCTAAAAGAGTAAGTCCATTTACAGTCCCTATGATGATTCCAAACATGGCCACTGGATTGGCTGCTATCGCTTTGGGTGCAAAAGGACCAAGTTCCTCTGTTTCCACTGCTTGCGCTGCCGGTTCAAATGCAATTGGTGATTCTTTTAGATTACTCCAACTTGGAAAAGCAGATGCAATGATCTGTGGGGGAGCAGAAGCAAGTATTACCCCTCTTGGAGTAGCTGGTTTTGCCAGTGCCAAAGCTCTTTCTTCTAGAAATGAAAGCCCTCAAACTGCTAGCAGACCTTTTGATGCAGAAAGAGATGGATTCGTTATTGGAGAGGGATCCGGAATTCTAGTTTTAGAAACTTTAGAAAATGCACAAAAAAGGAATGCGAGAATTTATGCAGAAATAGTTGGATATGGAACAACATGTGATGCTCATCATATAACTGCTCCATCTCCAGGCGGGGTTGGAGGCGCCGAAGCTATCAAATTAGCAATTGAAGACGCTTGTCTTAGCCTTGAAAAAGTTGATTACATAAATGCTCATGGAACAAGTACATCAGCTAATGATAAAAATGAAACTTCTGCAATTAAATCTATTTTTAGAGACAGATCTTACCTCATTCCTGTAAGCTCTACTAAGTCGATGACAGGTCATCTCCTAGGAGGCTCAGGAGGTATAGAAGCTGTAGCTTGTATACTTTCTTTGACACATAATTTTATCCCTCCTACAATTAACTACGTCAATCCAGATCCTGAATGTGATCTTGATTATGTACCAAATAATGCAAGAGAAGCTCAAGTAAGAGTTGCTCTTTCTAATTCTTTCGGCTTTGGTGGTCACAATGTTTGCCTTGCTTTCAGCAAAATGAATTGAAGACAACCAATTCTTTATTTCCAACTTAACTTATTTTAAAAAAATGGTCGCTGCATCTGTTTCATTAGAATCACTTTGTGTAAATAGTATAAGAATGCTTGCTGTCGATGCAGTAAATAAATCTAATAGTGGACATCCTGGTTTGCCAATGGGATGTGCTCCTATGGGTTATGCATTATGGCAAAACATACTTAATCACAACCCTAATAACCCAAAATGGTTCAACAGAGACCGTTTTGTATTATCAGCTGGTCATGGCTGTATGCTGTTATACTCCTTGCTTCATTTGACAGGATATAAATCAGTTTCCATAGAAGATATTAAAGAATTTAGGCAATGGGGATCAAAAACTCCTGGACATCCAGAAACATTCGAAACTGAAGGAGTTGAAGTTACAGCTGGGCCTCTTGGAGCCGGAATTTCAAATGCAGTTGGTTTAGCAATAGCTGAAACACACTTAGCAGCTAAATTTAATAAGCCTGATTGCAATATCGTTGATCACTATACTTACGTAATAATGGGTGATGGCTGTAATCAAGAAGGTATTGCATCAGAGGCCTGTTCATTAGCTGGTCATCTTAAGCTTGGAAAATTAATTGCACTCTACGACGATAATCAAATTACAATTGATGGGCGAACCGACGTTTCTTTTACCGAAGATGTCTTAAAAAGATACGAAGCTTATGGATGGCATGTACAACATGTTGAAGATGGTAATCATGATGTTAAAGGAATCACTGAAGCTATCGAAAAAGCAAAATTAATTACAAACAAGCCTTCAATTATAAAAATTTCTACAACAATTGGTTATGGTTCTCCCAATAAATCAGATACTGCTGGAATTCATGGAGCAGCTGTTGGGGAAGAAGAAGCTGCATTAACTAGAGAGTTTCTAAATTGGGAATATCCTCCATTTGAAATACCGGATGAAGTATACGCGCATTTTAAAAAATCAAAGAACAAAGGTGAAAATTTAGAGAAAGAATGGGATTCTAAATTTAAAGAATATCAAAAAAATTATCCCTCTGAAGGATCTGAGTTAAAAAGAATGTTAGAGGGTCAATTACCTGAGAATTGGGACTCAGATCTCCCCTCTTATTCGCCTGATGATAAAGGGTTAGCCACCAGAAAGCATTCACAAATATGTTTAGGTGCTCTAGGTCCTAACCTTCCTGAATTAATTGGTGGATCTGCAGATTTAACTCACTCTAATTACACAGATATAAAAGGTGAAACTGGATCATTCCAGCCACATAGCCCTGAAAAAAGATATTTACATTTTGGAGTAAGAGAGCATGCAATGGCAGCTGTACTTAATGGTATTGCTTATCACAATAGTGGTCTAATTCCTTATGGTGGAACCTTCCTTGTTTTCGCAGATTATATGAGGGGCTCAATGAGGCTTTCAGCACTTAGCGAATTAGGGGTGATCTATGTCTTAACTCACGATTCAATTGGTGTAGGAGAAGATGGTCCAACACATCAACCTATTGAAACTATCCCTTCTCTGCGTGCCATGCCTAACATGCTAGTTTTCAGACCTGGAGATGGTAATGAGACGAGTGGAGCTTATAAGCTTGCTATTCAAAATCGAAACAGACCTTCTGCCCTTTGTTTAAGTAGACAAGGTATGCCTAATCAAGAAAATACTTCGATCGACAAAGTTGCTCTAGGAGGATATGTAGTTTCCGATTGTGAAGGCAAACCAGATCTAATATTTATTGGCACTGGAAGCGAACTGAATCTTTGCATTGAAGCAAGTAAGGAAATTTCAAGCTTAGGTAAAAAAATTAGAGTTGTTTCTATGCCTTGTGTAGAACTTTTTGAAGAGCAAGAAGAATCTTATAAAGAAAGTGTTTTACCTAATAGTGTGAAAAAGAGAGTTGTGGTAGAAGCTGCCCATTCCTTTGGTTGGCATAAATATACAGGTTTTGATGGAATTTGTATTACTATGGACAGATTTGGTGCATCTGCACCAGGTGGAGAATGTATGAAAAATTTTGGATTTACGGTCGAAAACGTAGTTAAGAAGACGAAAGAAATTTTATAACTACTAATTGATAATTACACTGAAGTATTGCATTCTTCAAGCTTATCTTTTAACTGATCAAGAGATTCATCAGAAATCTTTGAATTCATTGGACAATGTTTAGGGCCACACATTGAACAAAACTCTGCCTTTTTAAAGATTTCTTCAGGCAGTGTTTCATCATGGTACTGCTTTGCCCTTTCCGGATCTAATGAAAGTTCAAATTGTTTATTCCAATCAAAGTTATATCTTGCATGACTAAGTTCATCATCTCGATCACGAGCTCCAGCTCTATGTCTCGCTATATCAGCAGCGTGAGCAGCTATTTTATAAGCAATTAAGCCTTCTCTTACATCTTCTGCATTTGGTAGACCTAAATGTTCTTTTGGCGTTACATAACATAACATAGAAGTTCCATACCACCCTGCCATCGCCGCCCCAATAGCACTTGATATATGGTCATAACCAGGGGATATATCGGTCACTAATGGACCAAGCACATAAAATGGGGCTTCTGAACATTCTTCCATTTGCTTTCTCACATTAAACTCAATTTGGTCCATGGGTACATGACCAGGACCCTCAACCATAACTTGAACATTATGTTCCCATGCTCTTCTAGTAAGCTCGCCTAAGGTCTTCAATTCAGCTAGCTGGGCGTCATCAGAAGCATCATGCAAACATCCAGGCCTTAATGAGTCTCCTAAAGAAAAAGTACAATCATATTTCTTGAAAATCTCACAGATATCATCAAACCTTGTATAAAGGGGATTTTGTTTAAAATGATGTAACATCCATTGGGCTAAAATACCTCCCCCTCTACTTACAATTCCAGTAATTCTTCCTTTAACTTTTGGCAAATGCTCTATTAATAGACCAGCATGAATAGTTTGATAATCTACGCCCTGCTGACAATGTTTTTCAATAATATGAAGAAAATCGTCTTCTGTTAGTCTATCTATTGAACCATGAACACTTTCTAAAGCTTGATAAACAGGAACAGTTCCTATGGGAACAGGAGATTCTTGAATAATTGCTTGTCGGACTTCATCTAAATTTACTCCTCCCGTAGAAAGATCCATAACCGTATCAGCACCATATTTAACAGCAAGTTTGAGCTTTTCTACTTCTTCATTGATATCACTTGCATTAGGGGAAGCACCTATATTGGCATTAACTTTGCATCTAGAAGCAATACCTATAGACATTGGCTCAAGATTCAAATGATTAACATTAGCTGGAATAATTAATCTTCCTCTTGCCACTTCTTCCATTATTAAAGAAGAAGGAAGATTTTCTTTTTTAGCAACAAAATCCATTTCTTCAGTGATATATCCATTTCTGGCAAAGTTCATCTGAGTTACATTGTCTTTCCCAAGGCGAGGCTTAATCCAAGAACTTCTCATAATTTCTTAATTTTTAAAAGTGTTATTACTAAAGTTTGATCAAATCTCAACTTCCCTGCATCGAAATTAATGATTCAGGTTCAAAGGGTATGATCTCAGCTAAGTTAAATTTCTTAGCACCCCTAGTATTTATCTTATTAATAGCTCTTTTCTAAAAATAAGTCATCTCATATTGCGTGAAAATAAATAAAATTGTTTTATTTATTTTTTTGATAAGACTTTATCTTTTTTAAAATATTTTTTCTATCCAATTGTCTGCTTATACCCCTCTCCAAAATAATTACAATCCCCATTAAGCCAATAGGTAAATAAAAAATCTTCTTGGAATTATCCCCAAATATTAATCCGATGGCAGATATAAAAATCATGAAAGGTGCTACAAAAGATAAAATATATCTTTTATTAATTTTCATTTGCCAATTGTATTAATTTTTTCATTGTTTAATTTTACTATGGATTCTGTTATCACTTTAATTCCAACAGCAATAGCTCTTTCATCAGGATCAAATTTAGAACTATGAAGAGGAGCACATCTCTTGGAACTAGAAACCCCAAGCCTAAACATAGCTCCAGGAATTTCATTTAAGAATTCAGCGAAATCCTCAGCTCCTAATGATGGTTTTTGTAATTCGATT
This sequence comes from Prochlorococcus sp. AG-459-B06, assembly GCA_003209475.1. GTDB lineage: Bacteria > Cyanobacteriota > Cyanobacteriia > PCC-6307 > Cyanobiaceae > Prochlorococcus_A. The sequence continues at coordinate 46,967 of QCQY01000006.1, read as the reverse complement.
ACATTTTTTTGACCCAAAACCTTAATTCCCGAATCTCTGAGGACTCTATTAATTTCAGGATTATTATTAACTTCCGGAGTGATTTCTTTAAATCTTACTTTTGCTTCAGCTCCGCAACTATTAGCTAAAGAAGTGATATTTTCATTGAGCCAATTACCAATATTCGTAAATACTTTACGATTAGTGCATCTAACAGTACCAATTAAATTAACCTTTTCTGCGAGAACATTGAATGCATTGCCACCATTTATTTTCCCAAAAGTTATTACTACAGGATCAAGAGGGTCTAACGTCCGTGTTATTGATTCTTGAATTCCCGAGATAACTTTTGAGGCCGCCCAAATAGCATCAACTCCTTCATGAGGTCGAGCACCATGGCCTGATTTTCCTTTAATCTCAACATTAAGTTCTCCGGCAGCTGCAGTTAAACTTCCCTCTTTAATGCCAATAGTCCCTACGGATAAATCGGGGTAGACATGAACTCCCAAAATATGGGTTAAACCATTAGTTGCACCATCCTTAATCATCCATCTAGCTCCACTCGCAATTTCTTCAGCAGGCTGAAAAATTATCCGAGTCCCAAAATTTAGTTTTAAATCCTTAATAATTTTTGCCACCCCCAATCCAATCGAGATATGCAAATCGTGACCACAGGCATGCATAACACCATCTACTTTTGAAGAAAAACTTAATTTAGTTTCCTCAAATATTGGCAAAGCATCCATATCCACTCTTAAACCTATAATACCTTTATCTAAGGGGCCAAAATCAGCTATAACTCCAGTCCTACCTATAGATTCTCTAACATTCCAACCAATATCTTTTAAAAAACCACTGATCAAGATCGCTGTTTGATTTTCAAGTCCACTTAATTCCGGATGTTCATGGATATGTCTTCTTAAGTTAATTAGTTCATCATTAAACGAATCAATTTTTTTATATAACTGATCTCTATTCATTACTTATTTTAAATCGATAAAATTCATTAAATCTTTAATTGGTTGAGGAGGCCATCTTCTTATTTTTTTTAACCATTCTTCATCACTATATCTAGGATCTAATTCAGTTACCGCTATCCAATTACTCTCTGCTTTACCAGCTTCACCATTAGACCAATTCAAAGCTGTTAAAGCTGCCCTAGCATCTGCAAAAGTTGGATACCGTCTAATTAACTTTATTAATTCTTTTTCAGCTTCATCAATATTTCCCAATTGGAAATCTGCTAACGCCAAACTTGACCTAGCCATGGCAAATCCTGGATTATATAAAGCAGCTTTTGAGAATAAATCTCTTGCTTTATCCCAATGGGATGTAGATCCTTCAACGTTAGCTAAATTATATAATGCAGAGAAATTTTCACTATCTAGGGAAATAACGAACATATAATCCTTTTTCGCTTGCGACCATAAACCCAATGCTTCCTCAGCAATCCCCCTGTTAATGTAAGGATCTATTTCACTAGGATTCAAACTTATCGCCTTATTTTGGTCATCTATTGATCCCTTAATATCTCCTACAACAAGTCTTACATTTCCTCTATTGCTAAAACCTGCAGCATCATCAGGATAAGAATCGAGATATTGATTCCATTCTTGTAAAGCGAGATTAAATTTTCCGCCTGAACTAAGATCTAATGCATTTTTAAACAAATCCTCTCTCGGAGATAATGAATAGCATGGTGCAATATAAAAAATATTGAAAAAAATAAAAATTAATAAAAAACAAATCTTAACTTTTTTAAAAGTTATCATCTTTTGAATCAATGTACTTTTTTCCTATAGCAGTAAGCAATCTTCCTCGAGGAGTTCTCGTGAGAAAACCAATTTTAATAAGATATGGCTCAACAACAAATTCTAACATTGAAGGATCATCGCCCAACCCAGATGCAATTGAATCAAGGCCGGTTGGTATATTATTGTTTTGGTTAAGAAAAGATAAATAGTGTCTATCTAAAGAATCCAATCCTTTTTCGTCTATTTGGTAAGAATTTAAAGCTTTTTTTATTAAATTCACTGAGATAGTATTAGTTTTCATAACAACTTGAGCATAATCTCTAACTCGTCTTAATAATCTTAAAGCAATTCTTGGAGTCCCTCGAGATATTTTTGCCAAATCATAAGATGCTTTATCTTCTAAATTGAGGTTTATTAATCGGGAGAAATTAACAATAATTTGTTTTAATTCATCACATGTATAGAATTCAATTTTCTGAGATATCCCAAATCTGTCTCTTAGAGGTGCACTTATTGAGGCTAATTTGGTTGTCGCGCCAATCAGAGTAAACCTAGGAAGATTAATTGTTCTGCAACGGGCTCCTCTATTAGCTCCCATAGTTAAGTCAAGTCTAAAATCCTCCATTGCAGAATATAACAACTCTTCAGTTAACCTATTTAAGCGATGTATCTCATCGATAAATAAAACTTCACCTTCTTTTAATCCAAGAAGTAAACCTACAATATCTCTTGGCCTTTCAATTGCTGGTGCAGTCGCAATCCTACATTTTGTATTCAATTCGTGGGCTATCAAAAAAGCAAGAGTAGTCTTACCTAGACCAGGCTGTCCATATAAAAGAGTATGCTCCAAAGGTTCTTTTCTAATAATTGAAGCATCTATAGCTATTCTTAAAGAAGATTTAAGTTGTTCTTGGCCAATAAATTCTTTTAAATTAAGAGGCCGGGCTAAGTTCAAATTATTATTTCTCTTTTCTTCTGGAATATTTTTTGAATCAACTAGCCTAAGTTCTTTTTTACGAAAAGAAAAGTCATTATCGCCTATATTGGAAGAAATTATTGCCATAATGAAAGGTTAATTGCAATTGTTCTGAGTAGAAAGATTTTTTACAACTAAAATGGCAAAAAATTCAAACAAAGTGAAAAAAAATACTAATAAAGCAAATAATTTTAAACTTCTAGCTGATAATAGATATGCAAAATTTCAATATGCAATATCTGAAACAATCGAAGCTGGAATTGAGCTTTTAGGGACTGAAGTAAAGTCCATTAGAAACGGAAAAGCAAATTTAAGAGACGGATACTGTTCATTCAGAGATGGTGAGATCTTATTATTAAATGTTCACATTTCACCACATAAAAATGTGGGGTCTTTCTTTAATCATGATCCACTAAGAAATAGAAAGTTGCTACTACATAAAAAGGAAATAATAAAAATGAAATCTAATACTGAAAAAAAAGGAATGACTATCGTTCCATTATCTCTTTATTTAAAAGGCTCATGGATAAAACTAACTATTGGAGTTGGTAAAGGGAAAAAATTACATGACAAACGCCAAGATGAAAAACAAAAAAGCATAAAAAAAGAAATCAACTCTGCACTAAAAAGATAAAATAGATTAGTCAGAATTATTGAAAGTATTAATCTAAACTTACTGAAGTTGGAGGTGGGGAAGGATCTGGATCTGCAATTAGCATATGCTGCAATACAGTTTCTGGCCTCTCACTATCTCTCCAGCGAATTTTGTATGCAGGCATTTTTGTACCTCTGCTTGTAGTTTGCTCTACTGGTTCAATAACCCATCCCCTTCTTGATCGGCCTTGAGGATTTCTTTTTACTACTGCATCCGCATGTTTGAAACGGAAACCAACACGTTCACCACTCATTTAAAAATTTTCGTATTGGATCAATTTAACTATTTTACTTCATTCGAGGGTAATTTTTAACTTTTTTTGGAAGTTATTTCTGGTTTTAACAATGGGAAAGGGATTACATCTCTAATCGATGCGCTATTAGTAATTAACATAATTAGCCTATCAATGCCTATACCTAATCCTCCCGTAGGCGGCATGCCAATCTCTAAAGCATTTAAAAAATCTTCATCTATACAGTGAGCCTCAAGATCTCCTTCATCTCTAAGAGATTGCTGTAATTGCATTCTTTCTCTTTGATCTACTGGATCTATCAACTCACTAAACGCATTTGCCAGTTCTCGACCAACAATGAATAATTCAAATCTCTGAACTATTTCTTTATTATCATGATGAGGCCTAGCTAAAGGAGAAATTTCAACAGGATAATCAATAACAAAAGTGGGTTCTATAAGTTTTGATTCTACTTTTTGCTCGAAGACCTCATTTAGAAGTCTTCCCATAGTATTTACTTTATTAGAACAATCAACATTGATATTTTTAACGGCTTGTTTTGCTGCCAGAAAGTCTCCACTGAAAGAATCAAAATCAATCCCTGTATATTTTTTGACAATAGCTTTCATGGATATTCTTGACCAAGGCTTAGAAAAATCAATTTCTTTATTTTGATAATTTATAATTAAAGACCCACATGCATCAGCTACGATATCTTTAATCAATTCTTCAGTTAAATTCATCATATCTACATAATCAGAATAAGCTTCATAAATCTCCACTGAGGTGAATTCTGGATTATGCCTTGTACTTATCCCCTCATTACGGAAGATTCTTCCCAATTCATAGACTTTCTCAAAACCTCCAACAACCATTCTCTTTAAATGTAATTCTGTAGCTATTCTTAAATACAACGGAATATCTAATGTATTGTGATGAGTTATAAATGGTCTTGCTTCAGCACCACCAGCTTCAGATTGCAGAATTGGAGTCTCTATCTCTAAGAAATTTCTATTATCTAGCCATTTTCTTATAAAACTTATACATTTCGCTCTGGTTTTAAATACATTTTTAGAGTGAGGATTTACTATTAAATCTAAATAACGTTGTCTATATCTTTTTTCAATATCAGTCAATCCATGCCATTTATCTGGGAGAGGTTGTAATGATTTGGATAACATTTCCCATTTTTCTACTTTAATTGAAAGCTCACCTTTATTAGTTTTTTTAATAATTCCATAGACTCCTATCCAATCACCAATATCTACTATTTCCTTGAGATCTTCAAAAGAAAGTAATTTTTGTTTTTCTAAATTGAAATTAATAATCCTTTTATCTAGATAAAGCTGAATCTGACCTTCTTGATCGCTTATTGTGAAAAAGGCAATTTTACCCATTACCCTTTTTGCCAGAACTCTACCAGCAATAGAGACACTAAAGTCTTCCTCTTGACCATTTTCTAGATGATCAAATTTTTGAATAAGAAAACTGGTAGTATGAGATACCTTAAAGCTCTGTGCGTAAGAAGCAAATCCTTTATTCACGAGTGAACTAGCTTTTTGTAAGCGCGCTTCTTTTATTTCAGACAAAATTTATTTAAATATATTTGTTTTATTTAATAAAATTATCAGACTATTGATCAACTTGCCAAAGATGTTGCTGTTTCGCCAACTCTCTGAGATGCGTAACCAATGCCTCTAACGGTTAATATTAATTCTGGATTTCTTGGATCTGGTTCCAATTTACCTCTTAGCCTTGCAACATATACATCTACAACTCTTAAATCTGCCGCTCTACGAGGAGGATAGCCCCACAGCTGTTCCAAAATTTCTGCTCGAGGAACAACCTTACCTGGTTCGTCAAATAATAACTCTAGGAGACTAAATTCAGTATAAGTTAGACTAATCCTGTCTCCAGCTCTAGAAACTTGTCTGCGATTAGTATCAACAACTAAACTTCCAAATTTCATAACTCCTTTGCCTGAAGGAACTTCTTTGGTTTCAGTAACCGATACAGTTGGTCCCATTCTTCTCAAAATTGTAGCTATTCTTGCCTCTAACTCTTTTGGGCTAAATGGTTTAGATAAGTAATCATCAGCTCCTAAATCCAAACCAGCAACTCTCTCTGAAATAGCCTCTAGAGCGGTTAAAAATATTATTGGTACTACTGACTCAGCTCTAATTCTTCTACAAACAGCAAATCCATCCATTTTTGGAAGCATAACATCAAGAACTATCAAATCTGGGGAATCCCTGTGAAAAGACTCAAGAGCTTCTTCGCCGTTAGTGGCTGAATATACCTGATATCCTGCTAGTTGAAGCCTTGTAACTAATACCTTCAAAACTGCTGGTTCATCATCAACAACTAAGATTCTTGCTTTTGACATAGTTAAAAAAAGATTTCTCGATATTTCAAAGCAAAGAACTATTGCATTGAATATTTATTCTAACAATTAAAAATATAACATTACGAACCCTCAAAGAAATATTCCTAAGGTTTACAAACATTTTAAATTAATTAAAAATATATAAATTTTTTTAAGCATTTTTTCCTCTTGGCAAAATTTATTACCACAATTTTCTTCTTGAAAATTTAAACATCCTTATAAGTTGGGAGCAAATAAAGGGAGCAAACAAACCTGTTAAAAAAATTTCAGCTAAGATATTTTTTACACCTGGAATAAACATTAAAAAATTACCATCTGAAAAATTGCTAAACAAAATTTGTGCAAGATAAAGAGTACCGCATAAAAAACTTCCAAAAGAACAAATTAAACCATACCTAAAATGTCCTACCAAAATACCACTATGTGATTTAATTCTCCCAAAGAAAAATCCACAAACAATTAGGCCTGGAATTTGAGTAAAACTTTCATTTAAAGTTAGAGAATCTAAGATGAGACCTAAAAACAAACCAAATACTAATCCATTAATTGATCCATTAATCATTGCCCAAGGCAATAACCAAAATAACGGCCAATAAGGCTGAACACCTAAAAATCCAAGCCAATTAGGGTGCCACAAAAAAATAATTGGGATAAAAATAAAGCTTATAATGGATAATTTTTTGGTAAAAAATTTATTCATTAAATATTTACTTTCAAAATTTGTACCCAATCAATTACATGAGGTTTTGCTAGAAGTGAAATTTTTGCCGTTTTTTTTGATTTCAACGTCTCATCTATAGATTGGACAATACCAATAGGGATATTTGGAGGTAATAACGTACTAGCAGGAGATGATGATACAAAATCTCCAACTTTAATATCGGCATCTTTTGAATAAAGTATTAGGCTAGGATAATCATCTCCTAAACCGACTAGTAATCCATTGATTTGAATTCTGTCCACCCAAACGCCTAACTTACTTTCTGGAGAAGTTATTAAAGTTACCGACGAAGTAAATAAAGAAGTATTCTTTACTCTACCTAATAATCCACCCGGACCAATCACAATATTGCCAATTTCTACTCCATCACTTGAACCTTTGTTTAAAATTATTTGCCTCCACCAACCTCCTGTTTTTCGCGAAATAACTGCAGCTGAAATATGTTCATCATTAGATGATTCTTGAAGAGATAAGATTTGTCGCAATCTCATATTATCTTTTGTAAGAAGATTTAACTTTATTAAATATTCTTGATCAATACTCTCAAGAACAATTTCTTTTTGAAATTGACCAGGCCAAAAAGGTTTTGAAATAAAATAATAAAAATCTTTATAAAAAGCTCCTTTTGATATTCTTACAAAAACCAAAAATAAAAAAATTGAAAAAAATAGCCAATTTTTCTTTTTATGCCACCAACGACTATTGGAAATTCGTCGGATACCTAACATAACATTAATCTCTTATGGCATTCCTTATGAATTCTGGAGTGTCAACAACTCTTTTGAGTTTTTTAAAATCATCCAACACCTCTCCACAACCATTCACTACGCAAAGCAGTGGGTTTTCTGCTATGTGAGTAAAAATTCCTGTTTCATCGCTCAATAAATCATTAATGCCTCTCACTAAAGCTCCACCACCTGCAAGCATAATCCCTCTATCAACAATATCTGCGGCAAGTTCAGGAGGGGTGCGCTCTAAAGTTCTTTTTACAGCTTCGACTATTTTGCTAAGTGTTTCAGCCATAGCTTCTCTGATTTCTCCTGATGTCAAAGTGACTGATCTAGGTAGACCAGATAAAAGATGTAAACCTCTAACCTCTAAAGTAGTTTTATCAAAATCATCATCTGGAAATGCAGATCCAATTTTTATCTTGATATCTTCTGCAGTTCTCTCTCCAACAACTAAATTGTGAACTTTTTTAAGATAAAGCGCAATTGACTCATTTATTTCATCGCCTGCTATGCGAACAGACTCACTCAAAACAGTTCCTCCTAAACTTAATACTGCGACCTCAGTAGTACCTCCACCAATATCAACAATCATTGTTCCAATTGGCTCAGTTACTGGTAATGATGCTCCTATTGCTGCTGCGACAGGTTCATCTATTAAATGAACTTCTCTAGCTCCCGCTAATCCAGCTTCTCTTACTGCTCTTCGCTCAACGCTAGTAACTCCACTTGGAATTCCAATCACTATCCTTGGAGCTACTATCCCCTTGCCTTCATTACATTTTTGAATAAATGTTTTTATCATTTGTTCTGCAGCATCAAAATCTGCGATAACTCCATCTCTTAGTGGTCTTACAGCTCTTATATTGCCAGGGGTCCTCCCAAGCATTAACTTTGCTTCTTTACCAACAGCTAATGGAATCCCTTCTTCTAAATCCATAGCTACCACAGAAGGTTCCTGTAAAACAACGCCTTTTCCTGATACATGTATAAGAGTATTGGCCGTTCCCAAATCTATGCCAATATCACGAGAAAATTTAAATCTGTTAAAAATCACAATAAGAATTTCTTTTTTTAAATAATATATCTATTTTTTGATAAGCTCTCGGAATTCTGACCTTTAGTTATGAATAGCACGTAAAACTTTGAGCAGAAACTGAAAATATGAGTATTATAAAAAAAAAAAATTATGGAAATTAACACTATTAACCTTGTTGGCAGAGCAGGAAGAGAACCAGATGTCAGATATTTTGAATCAGGCAGTATAGTAGCGAATTTCACAATTGCAGTTAACAGAAGAAGCAGAGATGAAGAGCCAGATTGGTTTAATTTAGAAATATGGGGCAAGCAAGCACAAATAGCCGCAGATTATGTGAAAAAAGGATCGTTAATTGGAATTACAGGAAGCTTTAAAATTGATAGCTGGAAAGATAAAAATACTGGAGAAGATAGATTTAAACCAGTTGTTAGGGTAGATAGATTAAACTTACTAGGCTCACGAAAGGATTCTGATAATAACCAATATTCCAACAGCAATAACTCAAGTGAAATTCCTTTTTAAGCTCTATTTTTTTTAAGAAATCTAATAAGTATTCTTATAAAAAAATATAAGAAAATTAAAATTAAAATTGGCTTTACAACATATTTGATTTGATCTAAATAAGTTTGAATGATTAGATAATTTTCACCAAATAAATAACCTGAATAAGTAAGAATTGCTACCCATATCAGGCTCCCAAATGTAGTCCAAAGCAAAAATTTTCTTAATGGCATAAGTTCTATGCCAGCAGGAACAGAGATTAAAGTTCTTATACCTGGTACTAATCTGCCCCAAAAAACTAAAGAAACACCGTATTTATCAAACCACCTTTTACTTTTACTTAAATCACTAGGAGAAATACCCAGATATTTTCCCTTATTATCTAGAAAATTTGAAAGTCTTTTTTCATTTACTAATCTACCTAAATAGTACCAAGGCAAAGATCCTAAAATAGTTCCAAGTAATCCCCAAAAAACTAAAATATAGAAATTTAATTTTTGTTGATAAACAAAAAAACCTCCTAATGGCATTATTATTTCCGAAGGAATTGGAGGTATTATGTTTTCCAAAAACATAGCCAAACAAATAGTAAGGTATGCAATTGTTGAATTCTTTTCAACAGCCAAACTAATATAGTCGGGAATTGAAGTAAGAAAATTTACAAAAATCAAACTCAAACTTAGTATCTATAAAGCTCTGGTTTGTAAGGTCCTTCAACAGAAACATTAATATAGTCAGCTTGTTCCTTAGTTAATTTTGTTAATTTTGCACCAATTTTATCAAGATGTAATCTAGCTACCATTTCATCCAAATGCTTTGGTAAAACATAAACCTCCTTAGCATATTTTTCTGAATTATTGAAAAGTTCGATTTGAGCTAAGACTTGGTTAGTAAAAGAATTACTCATAACAAAACTTGGATGTCCAGTGGCACAACCTAAGTTAACTAATCTACCTTCGGCTAAAAGAATTATTTTATTGCCACTTGGTAAAGTTATGTGATCAACCTGCGGCTTAATATTTTCCCATGGATAATCTTTCAATGAAGCCACATCAATTTCATTATCGAAATGACCAATATTACAAACTATAGCCTCATCTTTCATCTTGACGAGATTTTCGTTCGTAATTACTTGATAGTTCCCAGTTGCTGTAACAAAGATATCTATATCTTCCACAACATCGTCTAACGTAACAACGCTAAAACCTTCCATTGCTGCTTGCAGAGCACAAATTGGATCAACTTCAGCAACTTTTACTATTGCACCAAGTCCTCTAAGGGACTGGGCTGAACCTTTACCTACATCTCCAAAACCCATTACCAAAGCAACTTTCCCAGCAATCATCACATCAGTTGCGCGCTTTATACTATCTACTAAAGATTCGCGGCAGCCATATAAATTATCAAATTTGCTCTTAGTTACCGAATCATTAACGTTGATAGCAGGGAAAGGTAAAGCATTTTGTTTTTGCAGTTGATAAAGTCTTGCAACTCCCGTTGTAGTTTCTTCAGTTACACCAATGATATTACTCTTAATTCTAGAATAGAAGTCACTATCATTTTTCAATTTAGACTTAATAGAATTAAATAAAGCAATTTCTTCTTCATTACCGGGATTATTTAAAACAGATAAATCTTTTTCTGCTTTACTGCCGAGAATCAATAAACCAGTTGCATCTCCCCCATCATCAAGAATCATATTTGGAGAGGCTGAACCCCAGTCAAGTATATAGTGGGTATATTGCCAATATTCATCAAGAGTCTCACCTTTTTTTGCGTATACAGAAATTCCTTGATCTGCTATAGCTGCAGCAGCATGATCTTGAGTTGAAAAAATATTGCAAGAAGCCCATTTCACCTCTGCACCAAGATCAACAAGAGTTTCTATTAAGACTGCTGTCTGAATAGTCATATGAAGACTTCCGGCTATTTTTGCACCTTTTAGCGGTTTTTCGGATTGATATTTATCTCTAAGTGCCATTAATCCAGGCATTTCTGTTTCGGCAATTTTAATTTCTTTACGACCAAAATCTGATAACGAGATATCAGAAATTACGTAACTAGGTAAAGAGGTTTTTATTGAATTTGCGATAACCATATCTAGAATGTACTTTTTCTATTAAACTATAAATGATTTTTGCGTAATTTTGTGTTTGTTGAGAATTTAAAAGAAACTTTAAATTTAGGAAAAAAACTCTCAAACAAATTAAACCCCCATTCAATTGTTTTATTACAGGGTCCGATTGGGGCTGGGAAAACTTCATTTGTTCAAGGGATTGCTAAGGGCTTATCAATCTCTGAGGACATTACAAGCCCTACATTTTCTTTATCGCATCACTATAACTCTGGAAGAATTCCGTTAATTCACCTTGATTTATACAGGTTAGAAAATATTTCTTCGGCAAAAGAAGTTTTTTTTTCAGAAGAGGAAGAGGCAATACAAAAACAAGCTATTTTAGTTATTGAATGGCCAGAATTAATAGAACCAGTTATTGATAATTTCTGGAAAATAGAAGTTAGTTACGCAAAAAATTATGGAAGGAACTACGAAATAAGAGATCCCAAAAATTTATTAACCTTCTCATAATATGGCTGTTGCTCAATGGCTCCTTCACCAAGACAAGTTAATAATCCACAAACACCTGCAAACTTAATACAATCTTCTATCTCTAGTTCATTTGAAGGATAGCCAGAAGAAATTAATTGTGAAATTAAGCCAGCTAGAAATGCATCGCCTGCGCCAGTTGTATCAACTATTTTTTGTGAAGAAGGAGTTTCGGTAATTCCTTGCAGTCCATTGATATACCAAGCAACTGGATTTTCCCCATCAGTTATTATTACATCTGGTCTATTAAACAATTGTTGAGATATTAGCAAAGGATTCTCATCCTCAAAAAACAAAGTTGCTTCTTCCTTGGCAAGTTTCAAAACATTTGCATGATTTAAAAAATTTTTGATTAAATTAACTCTTGCGGCTTTAGAAATTTCTGATGAAAAACTGGAATGATCCCAAAAGACCTCTCTCCAATTCAAATCAATCACTATTTTGACTTCAAATTTTTTAGCCTGTTCCAGAAGAAAAAAAATAGTCTCTGCCGATATTGGAGATGATAATAAGATCGTTCCTGTAACCAAATATTGTGTTTCTAGAAAAGATTTCTCCAAATTTAAAATTTCCTTTTCGATTAATTTCTTACTAAGAACTTCGTCTGCAAAGCATGAATGAGAAGTTTCCTCAAAGCCTGAAAAAAAACGATCTCCAAATTGATCTCTATCTACATTAACCACACGAGTAGATGAATCATCATTTAATTGCAAGAAATCTAAATTAACTCCCAATTGATCAAATTGCGAAATACATTTTTTTCCATAATCATCATTACCCAAACTTCCTATAAATGTTGAATCTATTTTTAATTTTCTCAATGCACAAGCAACATTAGCCGGCGCACCACCCAAAAAATCTGTAAATCCTTTACTTGACTTATTTCTGATTCTGTCTATTAAAGCTTCTCCAGTACATATAACCTTTTTCTTTTTCATAAAATGAACGCTTTTTATTAACTAAGAATAATTTATTAAAAACGAATAATTTTTTTTTGAATTAAAGTTTAACTAAAAGCATATTCATAGTGTCTTTAAATAAATCTGAAAATTGGAAGTGGAAAAATTGGCAAATTTCTTGGTCTTTATCCAAAGAATCTACTTCTAAAAAAAATATTAAAATTTTATTAGTTCATGGATTTGGGGCATCAAAAAACCACTGGAGACATAATCAAGATTTTCTTGGGAAATTTTCTAACTGCTACGCAATTGACTTATTGGGATTTGGAGAAAGTAGTCAGCCTAGTGCTTTATTAAATTACGAACCTGAAAAAGAAAACTCCATTAAATATTCATTTGACTTATGGGGTAATCAAATATCAACATTTTGTGCAGAGGTAATAAAATCTCCTGTTTACTTGGTAGGCAATTCAATTGGAGGTGTTATTGCATTGAAAGCTGCTGAAATCCTCAAAGATAATTGCAAAGGTATCATTTTGATAGATTGTGCACAAAGAACAATGGATGATAAACGTTTAAAAAAAAGTGATATCTTAATGAATCTACTGAGACCCGTCCTTAAAACGATTGTCAGACAAAGAGTAATTAGTAATACACTTTTTACAAGAGCCGCTAATCCAAAAGTTATAAAGAAAATACTTGAACAAGCTTACCCTTCAGGAAAAAATATCGATAAAGAATTGATTGAAATACTTTATCAACCCTCCCAAAGGAAAAATTCTAAAGAAGCTTTTCGTGGTTTTATTAACTTATTTGATGACTATCTCGCTACTGACCTTTTCCATAAAGTTGATGCTCCAATCCAATTGATATGGGGTGAGGAAGATCCCTGGGAATCTTTAAATGAAGCAATAGAGTGGAAGAAACTATTCAGAAATATCAAAAGATTAGATATTATTAAAGGCGCTGGTCACTGCCCTCATGATGAAGAACCTGAAAAAACAAATAAGTTAATAAATGAATTTATTCAAGAAACAAAATAAGCTTCTACATTATCACTAAGTCTTCTTAAGCCTCTTAATCCATCTCTTTCTAGGTTTCTTACTCGATCTCTACTTATCCCTAGAACTCTTCCTATACCTGTAAGAGACATTGGCTCATCGCCATCCATTCCGTATCTCATTCTTAAAACTCTACATTGCAGATCAGGCAATTGATGTAAAAGAGAATGCAGATCACCTCTCATACAATCCATCTCTATTTGTTCGTCCGGCAAATCCTCGCCACCTGCCAGTAAATCTAATAAGACAGTATCTTCGCCATCACCAACTTTGGTTTCTAGACTAACAGGCTGTCCAGCTTTGCACATCAAATCTTTAACGTCATCTTCAGGAAGCTCTACGTATTTTGCAAGTTCACTTACAGTTGGAGTTCTAGACATCTCTTGGCTGAGCTCTCTTTGACCTTTTTTTAACTTATTCAACATTTCAGTTATGTGAATTGGTAACCTTATCGCGCGACTTTTTTCAGCTATTGCTCTTGTAATTCCTTGTCTAATCCACCAATATGCATATGTTGAAAACTTATATCCTCTGGCTGGATCGAATTTTTCAACTCCTCTGACTAGCCCTATAGTTCCCTCCTGAATTAAATCTAAAAGTTCCATGTTTCTTTTTGTATATTTTTTTGCAACGCTCACTACCAGTCTTAAATTTGCTGCAACCATCCTTTCTTTAGCTCTTTGTCCAGCTCTCAATCTTTTTTTAATTATGGAAGTAGTTAGGTTTAATTTGGTCGATAAATCATCAATACTTGGCTTATCTCCTGTTAAATCGATAATTTCTAATTCTGCTCTTTCAACTTCCATATACTCTTGAACTTGACGACCCAGCGTAATTTCTTGCTCATGCGATAGTAATGGGACTCTTCCTATATCTCTCAAGTATGATCTAACAAGATCTACATCATTACTGGATTTTATACTTGCGATTGACGCTAGTTTATTTTCACTTATTGTTTCAGAAGACATATTTTTAAATGATGTTTTGTAAACAATACCATTAAGAAATGTAAAGTTAAACAAAAAAATCCACAATTTTACAAAAATGAGAATAAATACCTAGTGAATTTAGACTAATGAAGAGCTTAATAGCCATTTTGCTGTACTTAGATAAATAAATACACCAGCAATATCAGTTACGGTAGTAATGAAAGGGGAGGACATTAAGGCTGGATCTAATTTCATTCTGTCAAACAACAAAGGGAGAATCGCTCCTGTTGTAGCAGCTAAAGTTGTTATGGATATTAAGCTTATTCCCACCGCAGAGGCGATTAAAGGTCCTTCTCCTTGCCACCAAGCGAAAGGAAATACTACAAGCATCATCAAAATACCTAGAAGAGCTCCTGTTATTGCCTCCTTAACTACTGCTTTAATTGCACCTAGAGACTTCAGTTTTTGAGTACTTAAACCTCGAATGACAACTGTTGAACTTTGAGCGCCAACATTCCCCCCCGTACCTATAAGTAGTGGAATAAATGCAGCTAATAAAACTATTTCTTTTAATATTTGATCATTCATAGCTATAACTTTTGTCGTTAAACCATTTGCTAAAACCAAAATTAATAACCATAAAATTCTTCTTCGAGCAATCGTAAACAAACTACTTTGGAAATAATCATCCTCATCGCCAGGTTGTACTGCCCCCGCTGCATAAATATCTCTTGTTGCCTCTTGTTCAATAACATCAATTAAATCATCGACGGTGACTATCCCAACAAGTCTTTTTTCCTTATCGACGACTGGGAGAGCTAAAAAATCATATCTTTGTATTGCTCTAGCAACCTCTTCTTGATTAGTATTAGTAGCGATATTAACTACATCTCTTGTCATAACGTCTCCAATTGGCTTAGAAGGATCAGCAGTTACAAGGTCTCTTAAAGAGAGAATACCAGTTAAATGTCTTTCTTTATCCGTAACGTATAAGCTATAGATAGTTTCAGTAAATGGGGCTCTTTTTCTAACTAAAGAAAGGGCCTCAGCTGCTGTTTGCATCTCTTTCAGATCTATAAATTCAGTTGTCATTAATCTTCCAGCAGTTTCGGGCTCATATCCAAGTAATTCAGCTGTTACTCTCCTTTCACCAGGACTAAGAGCAGATAAAAATTTTCGTACAACTTTTGCAGGTAATTCATCAAAGAGTTGAACCCTATCATCAGGAGACATTTTCTCAACGATTTCTAAAACTTCTCCCGAACGAAGTCTTTCTAATAAAGTTTGCTGAACTAAAGGATCTAAATATTCATAAACCTCAATAGCTTCATTTTTCTTTAATAATCGAAATGCCAATGCCTGCAATATTAGTGGAAGGCTTCCAATAGCATCCGCAATATCAACAGGTTGGGATGGCTCTAAAAGTAACTTTGCCTCATCATAATTTCCCGCGATCAGCAATTCCTCAAGTTGAAAAGTAATATTCTCTCTTGTACTTAAATCTGAAGATAAAGATGTAACTTTTTCAAGATTATTTTCGTTCATATATATAATCCCTTATCAAAGTAACAACACTATTATATGAAATCTAAGTAATTTTTCTACTTATCCAGAACCCGAAAAGCATTGTGAATAAATTTACGATAATGATTAAATTAAAAAAAATTATAAATTTTATCCAATCTCCTTGATCTAAAATTTTGTACAAAAAATATATAAATCCGCTAAAGGATGTAAAGCAAGAAAAAAAACCACTCAATAAAATTTTTTCAGTTGAATAACTTAATCTTCTACTGATAAAAAAACCCACAAAAAATGATCCAATTATTGAAATTAAAAAATTGTTATTAATAGATAATCTTAAAAAAGTAGCTAGGTATGCAGCTATAAGAATGTAAATAAAATTATTTATTTTCACTTTAAAAAAAGTTAACAAGAAGATAACCTAAATAAAAGAAAAGGAATGAAAAAATTATCACTTCAATATAATGAAAAAATAATTTTAGGAATTTTCTTTTTTTAAATAAGTCAAATAGTTGATATATAAAAGAAGAAAATGTACTAAAACATCCTAAAAAACCACTATAAAATAACACTAATATTTCGTTATTAATAAAATTTAAAGCTACTAAAATTCCTAATAAAAAAGATGAAAAAAAATTTACTATTGAAGTATTTTGAATATCAAAACCTATACTTTTTTTAAAATTATTTTGTATGAATATTCTAAGTGTTAATCCAAAAGTACTGGCGAGTAAAATTATAATTATTGAACTAAAATCCAAAATTTACATTTTTATCCAGCCTTTTAAAATCTTATTAGGATCATCTAAAAATTTATTAGAAGCTAATTCAACCCTAACCCAAGTCTCATTTTTGCTGACTTTCCAATTACGTAATACTGATAAAGTTGTGCCTACATCAAGAACTAATAATTCCTTAGCATAAATTTCAGGACAAGAATAAAGAGAGGTTTTGGAACTCAATATAATTTCATTTGTATTATTAGGGAACTTATTTTGATTGAAACTTTTTTGGATCCCACCAGCAGGTAATGTAATTGGAGCAATTAATGCAAAAGTAATTAAACAAAAATTCTTAAGAACATTATTAATCATATATCTAAAGTTGCCATATCTAAGTTACTGCTATGAGTTTCAATAAATTCTCTTCTTGGTGCAACTTTATCTCCCATTAATATATTGAATATTCTGTCAGCTTCAAGTGCATCTTCGATTTCAACCCTTTTCATCATCCTCGTTTGAGGATTCATAGTGGTATCCCATAATTGTTTTGGCATCATCTCACCTAATCCTTTAAATCTTTGAATATTATAATTTGCATTTTCTCCAAAACCTTGAATTGTATCCTTTAGTTGATTCTCGTTATAACAGTAATTATGATTTTTACCTCTTTCAACTTTATAGAGAGGGGGACAAGCAATGTATATAAAACCTTTCTCAACAAGTTCTCTTTGATATCTGTAAAAAAATGTAAGCAATAAAGTTCTGATATGAGCACCGTCAACATCAGCATCCGTCATAATTACAACTCTATGATATCTCAAAGAGCTCTCGTCGAACTCCTCTCCTTTTATTCCTAATCCTAGAGCTGTTATTAATGACTGTATTTCAGTGTTTTTATAAATTTTAGTATCGTCAGTTTTTTCAATATTAAGAATTTTACCCCTCAGAGGCAAAATAGCCTGAAAATTTCTATCTCGTCCTTGTTTTGCGGAACCACCAGCTGAATCTCCTTCTACTATATAAATTTCTGATTCTGAGGGATCTCTAGAACTGCAATCTGCTAATTTGCCCGGTAATGTAGAACTTTCTAGAACACTTTTTCTTCTTACTAATTCTCTAGCCCTTCTCGCAGCTTCTGCTGCATTAAATGATTGAATTGCTTTTTCAAGAATCAAGTCCAAAATTCCAGGATTGAATTCCATATATTTTGTGAGAGCCTCCCCAATGAGAGAATCCACAATTCCCCGTACTTCAGTGTTTCCTAATTTTGTTTTTGTTTGCCCTTCAAATTCGGGATCTGGAACTTTTACTGATAAAACAACAGTCAAACCCTCTCTAATATTTTCGCCAGCTAAATTTTTTTCAATATCTTTTCTTTTGCCTCTCTTTTTTGCAAGATTATTGAAAGTTCTTGTCAGAACTGTTTTTAGCCCTTCAATATGAGTTCCTCCATCAATAGTTCTAATATTATTTGCAAATCCTAAAATATTATCAGAATATACATCTGAACACCATTGCAAAGCTGCTTCAACGTATACATTTTCTTTCTGTGAGTCAACATAAATTATTTCAGGATGAATAGAATCTTTTTCAGCATTCATGTATTCAACATATTCTTTAATACCTCCTTGATACAAATAAATTTCTTCTTTAAAAGAACCATCTGATAATTGATTTCTTTCATCTCTAAAAACAATTTTTACTCCGCCATTAAGATAAGCTAGCTCCCTTAATCTAGATGAAAGAAGAGCATATTCAAATTCAATTCCTCCAGAAAAAATCGTTTTGTCGGGTTTAAAGCAAATAGTTGTTCCTTTCTTAGATGGTTTGCCAGTCTGCTTTTTAGTTTCCAATTCACCCTTTGATACACCTCTCTCAAATCTTTGATTAAATTCACTTCCATCCCTATAAACAGTCACATTAACCCATTCGCTTAGAGCATTAACTACAGATATTCCTACTCCATGCAAACCTCCTGAAACTTTGTAACCACCACTTCCAAATTTACCTCCTGCATGAAGAACAGTTAGTACAGTTTCTAATGCACTTTTCCCTGTTCTTGGATGAATATCTGTTGGAATTCCTCGTCCATTATCAGAAATTAAAGCAGAACCATCTGCTCTCAGAACTATTTCTATGTGATCGCAATGTCCCGCAAGTGCTTCATCAACCGAGTTATCAACTACCTCATATACTAAATGGTGTAATCCCCTAGGTCCTGTTGAACCTATATACATTCCAGGGCGTTTACGAACTGGTTCTAAACCCTCTAAAACCTGTATCTGTTCCGCGCCATAATCATTTGAGATTTTATTAGATCTTTTGTCCTCACTCATTTAATATAAAAAAAATATTAAACTTTTAAAATGTTATTTTTAAAAGGTCTTTCATTAAACTTACCACCGCAATAAGATAAAGGCTCAAAGTCAATGAAAATTTTAATCACTTTAATTATATAGCCAATATTTTTTTCTTCAGAAATTCATATGACTTCGTATCTACCTCATGTAATAATTTTAATTGGGCCTACTGCAAGTGGCAAAACAGAATTAGCTATTGAAATTGCAGAATATTTTAAAACTCATATTCACAATATCGATTCAAGGCAAATTTATAAGTCCATGGATATTGGAACAGCCAAGCCATCTAAAATTCAACAAAAAAAAATAAAGCATTTTTTAATTGATATTGAGGAACCAATCAATCCAATTAATGTTAAACAATTTCAAGAAATTGCTCAAAAATCTATTAAGGGAGAAATTAAACAAAATAATTTACCATTTCTTGTTGGAGGAAGTGGGTTGTATATGAACTCAATAACACAAGGATTTTTTGTACCAGATGTCCCTCCTCAAAATAATTTCAGAAGACAATTAGAAGAACTTGGTCAGGAAAAACGTTGGGACCTATTAAAAAATTGTGATCCATTATCAACAAAAAAAATCAATTTTGCTGACCAAATTAGAACAATAAGAGCTTTAGAAGTCTTCTACGTAACAGGTAAACCTTTGTCGACTCTGAAAATTCAGAAACCGCCTAAGTGGAAAATCCTAGAGCTTGGATTAGATAGAGATAATTTAAAAGAAAGAATTTTTCAAAGAACAAAAAATATGTTTTTATCTGGAATTATTGAGGAGACGAGCCACCTTATCTCTAAATACGGATTTGATTTGCCAATATTAGAAACCATTGGTTATAGAGAAGCTAGAGATGTTTTAAATAACCGTTCAACAATTGACAAAGCGATTGAGTTGACTGCGACAAAAACAATTCGATTTGCCAAAAGACAAAAAACTTGGTTTCGTAATAAAAATAATCCTCTTTGGCTTAATAACAAAAACCTGCTAAAAGATGCAATAATTAAAATAGAGTCTTTTTTAAGCTAACTTTATAAAAATAGATTTTGTTCATCATCCAATCAATTTTTTAATTAACTGAATGCCCCCACGCCCACGCTTTGACCGAAGAGCTCCAGTGAGAGAGCTACCAAATATAAATGAAAGAATAAAATACCCTCAATTGAGAGTCGTTGATTCAGATGGAAAACAATTAGGCGTCATAGATAGATTAAAAGCATTAGAAATAGCATCTCAAAGAGAACTTGATTTAGTTTTGGTAAGCGAAAAAGCAAATCCTCCTGTTTGTAGAATCATGGACTACGGTAAATATAAATTTGAACAAGAAAAGAAAGCTAAAGAAGCAAGGAAAAAATCTCATCAAACAGAAGTTAAAGAAGTAAAAATGAGGTATAAAATTGACAAGCACGATTATGATGTTCGGATTGGTCAAGCTACTAAATTTCTAAAATCGGGAGATAAGGTAAAATGCACTGTAATTTTTAGGGGAAGAGAAATTCAACACTCAAATTTAGCTGAGACTCTTCTTTTAAAAATGGCTAATGATTTAGAAGAGCAATCTGAAGTTCAACAAAAACCAAAAAGAGAAGGGAGAAACATGATTATGTTTTTAAGCCCTCGCAAAACTCCCCTCATTAAAAAAGATAATGGGTGATAAATTGTTATCAAAAAATATGACAAATGTTAAAGTGTCACCATATCAAAAATTAAATTAGTCAGGATTTTTCTAAAGTGAGATTTCATATTCAACAAGAAAGTGATATCCCAGCATCTACTCAACTAAATAATCAAATTTGTTTCGCAATTGCTGCAAGACATTATCCTCCAGGACACAGACTTCCCAGTACGAGGCAACTTGCAATGCAGACTGGACTCCATCGTAATACTATAAGCAAAGTTTACAGGCAACTGGAAATAGATGGAGTTGTTGAAGCAATAGCTGGATCAGGTATCTATGTAAGAGATAATCTTACTAAAAGAGAATTTACAAAATCAATTTACTCAAAAGATAAAATAAGTAAAGCACCTGATCAAGAAGCAAAGAAGGTAATTGACAACTTAATAAGTCTTGGATTCACTTTACAAGAGACGAGAGAGATGTTGAACAATGAAATTGATTGGCGTATAAAGTGCGGATCAAGAATCATAGTCAGTACTCCTAGAGAAGATATTGGAGCTTCTATGTTAATAGCAGAAGACCTTTCTACAACAGTTAATGTACCAGTAGAAGTTGTTCCTATGGAAGAATTAGAAAAAGTTTTGAGTAATTCAAATAATGGTACGATAGTCACAAGTAGATATTTTTTACAGCCTCTAGAAAAAGTTGCTAAGCAACATGGGGTTCGCGCAATTGCAGTTGACTTGAGCGACTTTCAGAAGGAATTAAAAATTCTCAAAGAAATAAATGCTGGAAGTTGTGTAGGTATTGTTAGTATAAGTCCTGGTTTATTGAGAGCAGCAGAAGTCATTATACATAGCATGCGTGGTAGTGAATTAATGCTTATGACTGCAATCTCAGACAATAACAGTAGACTACTCTCGCTTTTAAAGGCTTCAAACCATATAGTGTGTGATGGACCGAGTTTATCAGTTGTAGAAAACACATTGTTAAAAAATCGTTCTCAGTTGATGAGATTACCTCAAATAATATGTGCTAAAAATTATTTAAGTATCGAAACAATAAATCAATTAAAAAAAGAAATAGGAGTTATTAATTAAACCATGGTATTGAAAACTTTTAAATCAGACATAGAAATTATCAGAGAAAGAGATCCCGCCGCAAGAGGAATAGTAGAAATATTTCTTTGCTACCCGGGCTTTCAATCAATAGTCATACATAGGTTTACGCATAAATTATGGCAATTAAAGATTCCTTTGATTCCTCGCTTATTAAGTCATCTTAATAGGCTAGCAACAGGGATTGAAATCCATCCTGGGGCAAAAATTGGAAAAAGGGTTTTCATAGACCATGGAATGGGTGTTGTAATTGGTGAAACTGCTGAGATAGGAAATAACTGTTTGCTTTATCAGGGAGTGACATTAGGAGGTACTGGTAAAAGCCATGGCAAAAGACACCCTACCTTAATGGAAAATGTTGTAGTCGGAGCGGGCGCAAAAGTGCTTGGATCCATCACGGTAGGATCTAATACTCGGATTGGTGCGGGCTCAGTAGTTGTTCGAAATGTAGAGGGGAACAGTACTGTGGTCGGAGTTCCTGGCAGGGTAGTACATCAAAGTGGAGTCAAAGTAAATCCGTTAGCTCACTCTGCCTTACCAGATGCAGAAGCTAATGTGATAAAAAATTTAATGGATAGGATAGACTCTCTTGAAAATGAAATTCTTAAATTACAAAAAACTCTACAATGTATAGCCAGCTCAGAATCTATTGACATTTCTAAACTCGGTGATTCTCAAAATCTTAAAGATAAAGAAATTTTTGAATTTCTTGGAGATGATTAAATATTTATTTAATTTTTTTCATTAACGTCAGTTTTAGGTTGAAACATAAACATTGAATAAATAACATTTCGTCTCATATTAGTCATCATTTCGAGAAACATGTCATATCCTTCGTTTTTATATTCGATTAATGGATCTTTTTGACCATAACCTCTCAATCCGACTGATTCCCTCAAGGAATCCATGGATTGAAGATGTTCTCTCCATAAATTATCTATTTGCTGCAAAATAAAAAATCTTTCAGCTTCTCTCATTAATCCTGGGCGAATCTTTTCTATTTGTGATTCCTTTAAGTCATAAGCTATTCGCAACTGCTCTTGAAAATAGTTTTTTAATTCTTCTATTGAAAGTAAATTAATATCATCAGATTTAAGATCATCTAATAAATATATAAATTCTTTAACTTTAGAAATTAATTGATCAATATTCCATTCTTCAGGAGGAAGATCAGGATTAATATAAGCATCTACAATTTCAATCATTGTCCTTTCTCCATATCCTATTACTTGTCTCTTTAAATCAATTCCTTTCAATACTCTTAGTCTTTCACCATAAACTGCTTTTCTTTGATTATTCATTACCTCGTCGTATTCAAAAACTTGTTTTCTAATATCGTAATAGTAGGTTTCAACTTTCTTTTGAGCACTTTCTAGAGACCTAGTAAGCATTCCTGACTCAATAGGCATATCTTCATCAACCCTAAAAGCATTCATTAGATTTGCTACTCTATCACCTCCAAAAATCCTTAATAAATTATCATCTAAAGATAAAAAGAATCTTGTACTTCCAAGATCACCTTGTCTGCCTGCTCTTCCTCTAAGTTGATTATCCACTCTTCTTGATTCATGTCTCTCAGTACCAATGACATGTAAACCGCCAGCTTTTCTTACTTTTTCTTCTTCATGAATCAAAACTTTTTCATATTCTTTTTTTACATCAGACAAAGATTCTCTCAAAAGCTTTATCAAGTCATCATCAGTTGGTGCTTTTTCTCCAGCTGTAGCTATCCTGTCATCAAGCTCTAAAACAGAAAGTTGTCTTTCTCCCCAATTTCTAACAAGTTCATCAGATAAAAGAGAGAGTTTCTTTTCAATTGCTTCATCTAGTTTGCAAGGGAAAAGACTTGTTGAAGAATTTGAAATGTTCTTTTTCAACTTTGAACCATCTTTTGAAGTAAAACCCCCCTTAGATTTTGAATTTCTTTGTTTAGGTATTGGTGGCTTATGCTCATTATCAGGCTTAACTAACAAAGGAATTAAAATTTCTTTTAATTTAAGCCTTGCCATATAGTCACTATTTCCGCCAAGAATTATATCTGTTCCCCTTCCAGCCATATTAGTCGCAATAGTAACAGCACCTGCTCTTCCTGCCTGTGCAACAATTTCCGCCTCACGTTCAACGTTCTCTGGCTTAGCATTCAACAAATTATGTGGAATTTTTTCGGCAAATAAAAGTGAACTTAATAATTCACTTTTTTCAACACTTGTTGTACCAACTAAAACAGGTCTTCCATCTCTATGAATTTGTGCAGTTTCTTTAGCAACGGCTTTCCATTTGCCAATCTCTGTCTTAAATACTTGATCAGACCAATCTTGTCTCTTTCTTATTTGATTTGTCGGTATAACTGTTGATTCTAATTTATAAGTTTTTTCAAATTCAACCTCCTCGGTTTTTGCAGTTCCCGTCATTCCTGCTAAACCAGGATATAAAAGGAAAAAATTCTGATAAGTTATGGATGCTAATGTTTGAGTCTCAGGCTGAACTTTAAGACTCTCTTTCGCTTCTATTGCCTGATGTTGTCCATCACTCCAACGTCTTCCTGGCATTACCCTACCTGTAAATTCATCCACTATGACAGCCTCATCGTTCTTAATAATATAATTCACATCTTTAATAAATAATTCTTTGGCTTTTAAAGCGTTAGTTATATAATGCGCCCAAGGATCTTGAGGATTATATAAATCATTAACTCCCAAATACTCTTCACATTTTGCAAAACCCTGATCAGTTAAAATACAACTTCTCTGTTTTTCATCAACTTCATAATCGCCTTCTGGATCAATACCATCTTTACTTAATTCTTTTGCTTTAACTAATGCCAAAGATAATTCTGCAGCTTTTTGATATTTTTCTTGTGGTCTTTCAACCTGGCCAGAAATGATTAATGGCGTTCTTGCTTCATCTATTAATATTGAATCAACCTCATCAATTACGCAGTAATTAAATTTTCTTTGAACTACCTCACTAATATCGGTAGCCATATTATCTCTTAAATAATCAAATCCTAATTCTGAATTTGTGGCATAAGTTATATCACAATCATAATTTTTCTTTCTCTCAACTGGATTCATATCTTGCTGAATCAAACCAACGGATAAACCTAAAAACCGATGAACTTGTCCCATCCACTCTGCATCCCTTCTAGCTAAATAATCATTTACAGTAACAACATGGACACCTTTTCCTGTAAGAGCATTTAAATAACAAGGTAATGTTGCGACAAGAGTTTTTCCTTCTCCAGTCTTCATCTCAGCAATTTGACACTCATTTAAAACCATCCCGCCTATTAACTGAACATCAAAATGTCTCATATCAAGAACACGTTTACTTGCTTCTCTTACGATTGAAAAGGCTTTAGGAAGAAAATCTTCTAAGAGTTCTTTTTGTTTTTTAAAATCTAATTCTGCTGAAATATTTGATTTTAGATTTTGAGTTTCTTTTCTAAGCTCATCATCAGTCAATTGAGAAATTTCTTCTTCTAAAAAATTTATCTCTTCCACTATTGGTTGATAGCGCTTTAACTTTCGTGTATTCGGATCTCCCAACAAAAGTTTTAGCATAAGTCAAAGTCCTTAAAAAATTTATCTTATTACAAACATTATAAATTAGTGCGTAACAACAGAATGAAGAAAACTATTTTCTTTATTTTATAGAAACGATCGATTAAGGTATTTAGATTGAAGTCACAAAAATAGCCTAGCTGGCATTACTTTTCAAAAATCTCTTTAATAAATGAAAGAAATATCTCTAATCAAACATGCCAAAGGAGCTTTAGGGTTAAGGGTTTTTGGATTAGGTCCTAATCTTAAACCAACAAATGGATTAATTAAGCTACAAAAATTACTAGATACCAATGCTTTCTGGGCAAAAAATAGAACAATTAATGATCTAAAAAAATGTCTTGCTAACAGTGATGTCGTTGTAAGTCTTTGGGTTGGCAAGGAAATAGTTGGTTTTGGTAGAGCTTTAACCGATGGGATTTACCGCGGAGTGCTTTGGGATATTGTTATTGATCAAAATCACCAAGGAAAAGGTTTTGGCTCATTAATTGTAAAAAATCTTTTATCTTCTAAAAAAATTAAAAATACAAAAAAATTATATTTAATGACAACAAATAAAAAATTGTTTTATTCCCAATTTGATTTTAAAGAAGTTTCTTCTCAAAATTTATTAATTCGTGAAATATAAAGCACTCTGTTTCTAAAGAAAACAAAATCAAGATACAAATTTACTATAAAGCCATCTTATAAAAGGTCCTAAAATAGGAATTGGACCAAAAGTTGGGCCGCAAAAATCAAAGTAATCTCTGTGCTCTTTTATTAATCCATTTTCACCAAATAATAAACGAGTAGTTCCAGGATAAATAAATTCTTTACCCATAATTTTTAAACCCATTGTCCATTCAACAAATCCACAATCACCAGTTATGGAAATTGCATGAGTTTCTAAAAAAACATCATCACATCTTTTAACAAGCTTTTCTTGAGCTTTAATATAAGAATCTAAACCCTCTGTTTCCTGCGTTGGGTCTGTAAAAATAACATTCTCATTATAAAATTCAGCCCATTTTTGTTTTGTTGGTGCATCCATACCATAAGGTTTAGTAAATAATCCCTTTAAATCCTCAATAGAAATTACTTTTGGCATTACAAATATTTCATTAGGTCCATATTAAAAGATACAAACATTAAAAGCGGATGAAGAGATTCGAACTCTCGACATTCTCCTTGGCAAGGAGATGCTCTACCACTGAGCTACATCCGCATAACTTTTTTATTTTATCTCAAAGAAGGGATCAATGATAGAAATAATTAAATTTTTTCAATTAATTTAAATTTTTAATTAAGGATCCCATCTCAATTGCTTGTAAAGCATAATTCCAACCAAGATTATTTTTAATCCCTGCTCTTTCTAGAGCCTGCTGCATAGTATCAGTAGTTAAAACTCCAAAAATAATTGGAACATTATTTTCATTTGAAACTTGCGAAATACCTTTGCTCGCCTCAGATATAACTACATCATAGTGGGAAGTTTCACCACGGATCACAGCCCCAAGAGCAATTACAACGTCATAACTCTTTTTTTTCATGAGAGTTTTAGCTGCGATTGGCAATTCGAATGAACCAGGAACCCAAACTATATCTACTTGATTGCTTAATTCAGAAGTATCTATTCCATGTCTTTTTAAACAATCAAGACAACCAGATAGAATTTTATTTGTGATTAAATCATTAAATCTTGCTATTACAATCCCAACTTTTAAAGTAGAAGCATTAGTAAAAGAACCCTCAAAAATAGCCATTAAATTTTACTACGGTATATTAATAGACTCTCACGAAAAGGTATTAAGTTCAAACTAATGAAGAAACTATCCCCGTAACAAAAACCAAAACAACCCAAACAGCGGCAATAGAATAAATTTTTCTCCTACTTTCTCGCTGTCCTTCCTCAGTAGAAGGTTGAGTTACATATAAAACGGGTACTCCAACTACCGCAATTAAAGAAGCAAATAATAGAGCATTTACGAAGAAAAAGTTAACAGCCTGCATAATTCAGTCTTAGGTTTCAAAATATTATAAATACTATAATCTCATGAAAATGATAATTTTTAGAGAAAATTTACATATTTTAGCCACTTTAAATGCAAAAAAAGATTTTCTACCTAATATCTATTTAGGAATTAAAAAAATATGCAAGAAGATACGATAATTCAAAAGAATTTATTTGCGATTGGTAATGAAAATAATGAGCAAAAAGAAATAACAAAAATTTCAGAAGATTTATCTTGGGAAGATTTAAAAAAAGAATCGCAAAAAAGACCTAGACAAAGAAAAAATTCAACTAATTTAATAAATAAATTCAAAACTAATTTAAATAACAAAAATATATGCATCAATGAAGAATCTTATAGCTATAAAACAGTTTCAAAACTGAAATTAACTCCTGTAATGAAGCATTATGTAACTCTAAAAGAGGAAAATAAAGATAGGTTATTACTTTATAGATTAGGAGATTTTTTTGAATGTTTTTTTGAGGACGCTGTATTAATATCAAACCTTTTAGAAATAACGCTTACTAGTAAAGATGCTGGCAAAGAGATTGGTAAGATCCCTATGGCAGGGGTTCCTTATCATGCAATGGAGAGGTACTGTGCTGATTTAATTAAAAAAAATTATTCTGTGGTCATATGCGACCAATTAGAAAAAAGTTCTGGAAATTATGGGACTCCAATAAAAAGAGGAATAACAAGAATAATTACTCCTGGAACTGTAATTGAAGAGGGGATGCTGATAGCAAAGAAAAATAATTGGATTACTGCTATTTACTTATCAGAAGAAAACTCAGATGAAACTTATAAATGGGGTATAGCAAAAGCTGATGTAAGCACAGGAGAATTAATAACTTTAGAGGGTCAATCTCTGTCAAAACTATTTGATGAAATTATTAAATTAGATTCTTCAGAAATCATTGTAGGAAGCAATGAAGTAAGAAATTTATTAAAGAAAGAAAATAGTCAAATTACATATACTGTTTCTAAAGAGACCAATTTTGGCATTAATGAAGCAAATTATCTGATAAAAAAATATTTCCAAATTGCAAACCTAGAAGGAATAGGACTTAAAAATTTAGACAATGCGACTAGATCACTTGGAGGTTTATTAAATTATTTAGAGAAAATTAATCCTTCAAATTTAGATAAAGATTCTTCTGTAAAAATCTCATTAGATTTTCCACAAATTCAATTTGGTCACAACAAATTAATACTTGATTATCAAACTCAAAAAAACTTAGAAATCAAAAATACACAACGAGAAAACAATTATGTAGGTTCGCTACTATGGAGTATTGATAGAACTTATACTTGCATGGGTGCAAGGTGTTTAAGAAGATGGATAGATTCACCATTATTAAACGTTAATAAAATTTATAAAAGGCAAAATATAATTACAAACTTTATTGAATCTAAACAATTACGTATAGATACCCAAAATTTACTTAGAGCAATGGGGGATTTAGAAAGACTTGCAGGTAGAGCTTGTGCAGGTCATGCAAATCCTAGAGACTTAATTGCAATAGCTGAAGGTTTAAAAAAATTGCCTAGACTAAAATCCATAATTGAATTATTTAAATATGATCTCCCAGATTGGATTGAACAATTAAAAAATATTGATGAAGAACTCTTAGAATTAGCAGATAATATAAGTTTTAAACTAATAGAAAATCCTCCTCTAAATATAAGTGAAGGAGGCATGATCCACGATGGTGTTGACAACATATTAGATGGTTTACGCAATTTAATGGATGATTACTCTGAGTGGCTAAATAAAGAGGAATTAAAAGAAAGGAAAATTAGCAAAATTTCAAACTTAAAAATTCAATTTCATAAAAATTTTGGTTACTACATTTCTATAAATAAGTCAAAAGTTAATTTAGCTCCACAACATTGGATCAAAAGGCAGACACTTACTAATGAAGAAAGGTATATCACTGCAGAAATTAAAAATAAAGAAAATAAAATTTTCCAAATAAAAAGTAGAGCTTCATCAAGAGAGTATGAAATTTTCTGCGAATTAAGAAAGATAGTTGCTGAAAAAACAAAACAAATAAGATCAATCGCGAAATCCATAGCATCTCTTGATGCATTGCTTGGTCTATCAATTACTTCAATAGAAAACAATTTTATAAAACCTTCATTAATAGCAATAAATGATTCAATGAAAAAAAATAGTACAAAAATTATCGCAGGAAGAAATCCAATTGTAGAGCAATTATTAAATGATAAAAAGTTTATTGCAAACGATATCTCTTTTGAAGATAATCAAAAATTAATTATACTAACTGGTCCCAATGCAAGCGGAAAAAGTTGCTTTATAAGACAACTTGGTTTAATACAAATTCTCGCACAAATTGGTAGCTTTGTTCCTGCAAATAACGCTGAAATCAAGATTGCAGATAGGATTTTTACAAGAATTGGAGCAGTTGATGATCAATCTTCTGGACAATCAACATTCATGGTAGAAATGTCTGAAACTGCATCAATTCTAAATCAAGCAACTTCTAGCTCATTAGTTTTACTTGATGAGATAGGCAGAGGGACATCTACTTTTGATGGACTTTCAATAGCTTGGTCAGTAAGTGAATATCTTGCAAAAAAAATTCAATGTAATACTATTTTTGCTACACACTATCATGAGCTGAATTATTTAAAAAATTCAAATAATAACATACAAAATTTTCAAGTTTTAGTAGAACAAAATAATGATCAGCTAATTTTTAGTCACAAGATTATAAAAGGGGGCTCAAACAAAAGCTACGGTATAGAAGCAGCTAAATTAGCAGGAGTTCCAAAAGAAGTTATAGAAAAAGCAAAAACAGTTTTAAATTCTTTAGAAGAAAATAATAAATTAAATTACGATATTAAGTAGATTTTTGACATTTTTATAAGACAAATAATTTTAAATAGTTTCCCTCAACAAGGCGTTGACCGCAGCAGCTGCCATGGCAGCACCTCCTCTAGTTGAATTCAAAACAATTCTAGGAAGATCAGTAGAAATCAGTTTATTTTTGCTTTTCTCTACTCCAATAAATCCAACGGGCATGCCGATAATTAAACTAGGTAAATCTTTTGCATTCTCTAAGATATCAATTAAATAAGTTAAAGCTGTAGGAGAACTTCCAATAACTACAATTGGTGATTTGTTTCCAGAATTTATAGCGGATAACTCCTTCCAACCTTCACTTAAGCCATATGCAGTTTTAGTTAATTTTGAATGATTATTTTTTCCAAACCACATTCTAGCCGTGAATACTTTATTCCTATTGGTATTTTCTGCCATGGATTTTATTGCTGCTGCAGCCATATCGGTATCAGTTAAAATCGGAGCACCATTTTTAAGTGCCTGAAGCCCCTTTTGGCAAGCACCTTCACTAAAATTTACAAGATTTTGAACTGAAAAATCTCCCGAAGTATGCACTAATCTCTCTAAAACTTTTTTTTCCAAATAATTTAGATCATTAGCTCGTAAATGAGATCTTATGAATCTGATGCTTTCCAAAAAAATTGGATGATCTATTACCATTAAATTTAATCTGTGTTAGAAATAATCATAGTTAAGATATGTTTTTTATTGAGCGATTATGCCTATACAAATATTATGGGGTAATGATCTAAATGCTCAAAATACATATATTCAAAAATTAATTGATAAGGAAGTATCCAAAGAATGGAAAGAAATAAACGTAACTAATTTAAATGGAGATGATGTAGCGCAAGTCAATAAAGCTTTTGATGAGGTTCTTACACCTCCTTTTGGAGATGGATACAGAATAGTTACATTAAAAAATAATCCAATTTTTACTGCAAAAAATGAGGATCTAAGAACTAAATTTGAAAAAATTCATGACAATATACCTCAAAATACTTATCTCATTTTACAAAATACAAGAAAACCAGACTCAAGATTAAAGACTACTAAATTTTTGCAAAAACTTATTAAAAATAATTTAGCCAAAGAAAAATCATTTTCTCTACCAGAAATCTGGGACTATGAAGGACAAAAAAGATTTTTAGAAGATAAAGCAAATGAAATGAATATCAAATTTGATAAAAATGCAGCTGAATTAATTATTGATTCAGTTGGGAATGATAGCTTTAAACTAATAAATGAATTAGCCAAAGCAAAAACATACCTTTCTTCATTATCAAGTGATACGAATTCAAAACTTTTTCTTAAAAGTATCGATGTAAAAAAAATATTTAGTGATCATCAATCCAACATTTTCAAAATCATTGATCTTCTCTTACAAAAAAATATTAATGAAAGCCTCATTGAAATAAATTATTCCTTACAGAAAGGAGAACCTGCTTTGAGACTAAATGCAGGTTTAATTAGTCAAATTAGAATTCATACCATTATAAAATTAGCAGTTATTTCAGGAAATGATAACGCAGAAAAGATTTGTAATCTTGCAGGCATTTCTAATCCAAAAAGAATTTTTTTTATTCGAAAAAAAGTCAAAAATGTATCTCAAGAATATTTAATTAATTTAATGAGTAACTTATTAGATATTGAATCATTACTAAAACAAGGTAATAATCCTATAAGTGTTTTTACAGAGAGATTAATTAATTTAAGTTAACCAAATTATAAGTTTAAGAATTTACATTATGATTTAAATATGGCTTTACTAGTAAAAAAATTTGGCGGTACTTCTGTCGGTGATATTAAAAAAATTAAAAATATTGCAAGTAGCATTTGTCAAAGTAAAGAAGCAGGAAATGAAATTGTGGTAGTTGTCTCTGCAATGGGGCAAACTACAGATGATTTAAATTGTTTAGCGGAATCAATTAGTAAAAATCCTAATCGAAGAGAATTAGATATGCTTCTCTCAACTGGAGAGCAAGTAACCATAGCTCTTCTCTCAATGTCATTAAACGAATACGGAATACCTGCAATTTCAATGACCGGTAGCCAAGTTGGAATTATTACTGAATCAATTCATGGAAAAGCGAGAATTCTAGATATTAAAACAGAAAGAATCCAAAATTATATAAATCAGGGTTTTGTAGTTGTAGTGGCTGGATTTCAAGGAACAACATTAAGCCATACAGGTTCAATGGAAATTACAACTTTGGGTAGAGGTGGTTCAGATACTTCCGCAGTAGCTTTATCAACAGCTTTAGGCGCTGAAACTTGCGAAATTTATACAGACGTTCCAGGGGTTCTTACTACTGATCCAAGAATTGTTCCTAATGCAAAACTCTTAGATGAAATTAGCTGTGAGGAAATGCTTGAACTTGCAAGCGTCGGTGCTTCAGTTCTACATCCAAGAGCAGTAGAAATTGCTCGCAATTATGGAATTAAATTGTGTGTCAAATCAAGCCAAAGTGACTCAAGTGGAACTCTCCTAGAAAGTCAAATCCAACCTCTCCCGCTAAAAAGAGGAAGCTTAGAATTAACAAAAACAGTCAATAGTCTTGAAGTATTAGAAAACCAAGCAGTATTCAGTCTCTCAAATATTCCTGATAGGCCTGGGATTGCTGCACAAATATTTGAAAAACTTTCAGAAGCAAGTATAAATGTAGATTTAATCATACAAGCGACAAATGATGGAAATAATAACGATATTACATTTACTGTTAGTGAATTTGAAGTTAAAAAGACTGCAGAAAAATGTGAACTTATAACTAGTCAATTAGGAGGAGAATATAATCTAAAAACAAACATGACTAAATTAAGTATTCAAGGAGCAGGCATTATGGGTAGACCTAGTGTTTCAGCTGATTTATTTGATACTTTATCTCAAGCGAATATAAATGTCAGATTAATAGCTACTAGTGAAATTAAAGTCAGCTGCGTAATTGAAATTAATAATATACCAAAAGCTATTAGATTTGTTGCTGAGAAATTTAAGTTATCCGATACCCAAATATTTGTTAATCCAATCATCGAAAAACAAGATCAACCTGAAGTAAGAGGAATTGCATTAGATAAAAACCAAGTTCAAGTAAGTTTTCGAAAACTGCCTGATCGTCCAGGTGTAGCAGCATCGATATGTTTAGCATTAGCTGAAAATAATTTACTTTTCGATACTATCGTTCAGTCTGAAAGAATTTCCTCTTTAAAAACTAAGGATATTAGTCTTACAATGAATAAACAAGATAGAGAAAAAGCTAACTTAGTTTTTGAGGCCTTAACAAAAAAATTACCTGGATCATATATTGAAGATGGCCCTGCTATAGCCAAAGTAAGCTCTGTAGGGGCGGGAATGGCATTTAAGGTTGGAACGGCTGGAAAAATATTTAGAGCATTGGCTGACCAAAATATCAATATTGAAATGATTGCCACTAGTGAAATTAGGACTTCATGTATTGTCTTAGAAAAAGATTGTGACAAAGCAGTTAATGCGATTCATAATCATTTCGAATTAGAAAAATAAGTTCTTTTTAATTATTTCTTGCCAATTTTTGTCTTAATTTTTTGATTCTATCCCTCAAATTTGCTGCTTCTTCGAAATTTAACTCTTTTGCAGCATCTTTCATTTTAATTTCTAACTTTTCTATTAAGTCAGGCAATTCTTCGAGCAAACATTGATTATCACTGGAATTGAGAATTGCGTCAGTTTTGTTATTAACTATATTTATTAAATCTTTAGATAAACCGCCAGCATCTAGTTTTCTGGAAAGTTCTAGAAAAGATAATATTGAATTTTCTATTTTTTTGCCTGCAGGTTTTGGAGTAATACCATTTACTTGGTTATATTTTTTTTGGATAGTTCTCCTTCTTTCAGTTTCAGATATTGCTCTTTTCATTGAATCTGTAAAGTTATCTGCATAAAGCAAGGCAACACCTTCAACATGTCTTGCAGCTCTTCCTATTGTTTGAATCAATGACCTTTCTGCCCTAAGAAAACCTTCTTTATCAGCATCTAAAATGGCGACTAAGGATACTTCAGGAAGATCTAGTCCCTCTCTTAATAAATTAACTCCTACTAAAACATCATATTCGCCCAATCTAAGATCTTGAATAATTTCAATTCTTTCAATTGAATGGATTTCAGAATGCAAATATCTAACTCTTACTTTATTTTCAGATAAAAAATCAGTTAGATCTTCAGCCATTCTCTTAGTAAGTGTTGTCACTAGCACTCTTTGATTCTTTTCAGCTCTAGTTCTTATTTCAGATAACAGATCTTCTATTTGGCCCTCACTAGGTCTTACATCAATTACAGGGTCTAATACACCAGTTGGTCTTATAACTTGCTCAATAAATTCACCATCGCATTGATCTAATTCCCATTGACCGGGAGTTGCACTTATAAATAATGTCTGTTTTGATTTTTCCCAAAACTCTTCACATTTTAAAGGTCTATTATCTGCAGCACTTGGCAATCTAAAACCATGATCTATTAAAACTTTTTTTCTAGATTGATCACCGTTGTACATCGCATGAAGTTGAGGACAGGTTACATGACTCTCATCAACTACCAACAACCAATCTTTGGGAAAGTAATCTATTAAGCATTCTGGCGGTGACCCTTCCTCCCTGCCTGATAAATGACGAGCATAATTCTCAACTCCATTACAGTACCCAACCTCTTTAAGCATTTCTAAATCATATTTTGTGCGTTGTTCTAAACGTTGAGCTTCTAATAATTTTCCTTCATATGTAAATTTATCGAGTTGAGTTTTTAATTCACTTCTAATTGCACTTATTGCACTCTCAAGTCTTTCTTTTGGAGTCACAAAATGCTTCGCTGGGTAAATGCTAACTTGTTCCAAACTTTCAAGTATTTCTCCAGTAGTAGGGTCAACATATCTAATAGCTTCGACTTCATCACCGAATAATTCGATTCTTATTAATCTATCTTCATAAGCTGGACCGATTTCTAAAACATCACCTTTAATTCTGAATCTACCTCTAGTAATTTCAATATCATTTCTGGTGTATTGATTTTCTACTAGAGACCTCAAAAAAGAACGTAGATTTATTGATTTTCCCACTTCAAATTTAACCGCAGCTTTTAAATACTCACTAGGTATACCAAGACCATAAATACAGCTTATTGAGGCTACAACAATTACGTCTTTTCTTTCAAATAATGAGCGTGTTGCAGAATGCCTGAGCATATCTATTTCTTCATTAATTGAAGCAGTCTTGGCTATGTAAGTATCACTTACGGGTACATAAGCTTCAGGTTGATAATAATCGTAGTAAGAAATGAAGTACTCAACAGCATTTTTTGGAAAAAATTCCCTTAATTCATTACATAGTTGTGCAGCTAACGTTTTGTTATGGGCTAATACAAGTGCTGGTCTTCCTGTTTGTTGAATTACATTCGCAATAGTAAATGTTTTACCAGTTCCAGTAGCTCCTAAAAGAGTCTGAAACTCTTTACCAGTATTGACGCCTTTAACTAATTTTTTAATAGCTTCTGGTTGATCTCCATTTGGTTCGTAAGGAGCTTGAAGCTTATATTTGTTCATCAACCTAGTAGCAAAAGTGTATTGCTATACTAAGAAATTTTTGCTCCAGTTATTGAATTTTTCAAAGATTCTTTTAAGCCCCTAACAACCGCAATCATCGATATTAAGTCATCTAATTTATTAACTACAGATCCAACACCAACTGCTGAGGCTCCAGAGGATATTGCTAGTGGACAAGTTACTTGGCTTAATCCAGAGGCACTCATGATTGGTATATCCAGAGATTGTTTCTTAAATTCTTGATGAATCGCATAGGTAGCTGCAAGAGTTGGTACTGATTTTTCAAAAAAGCCTTGAATTCCCGAAGAGTAAGGCGTAGAACTGGTGCCACCTTCTGTTTGAATAATGTCAACACCTTCTTCCACTAGCTTTAAAGCAAGATCCACTTGTTTATCAATAGGCATAGTATGAGGAACAGTTACTGATAAAGGAATATTAGGCAATAAATCCCTCGTCTCTTTTGTAATATTTAAAACTTTTTTATCTGAAAATTTAATCCCTTTTTCATAAAAAGTATCGTAATTTCCTATTTCAATTAATGATGCTCCTGCTTTTACAGAATCTTGAAAAGATTGAGGCACTACTGAACTAACACAAACTGGTAGTGTTGACTTCTTAAGTGCTAAATCAACTAGTTCAGGTTTACAAGCAATATCGACAAGATCTGCGCCTCCTAATGAAGCAGCCTCAACAATTATTTTCACAGATTGAAAATCGAAATTATTCAATCCTGAAATAACTTTGAGTAAAGATTTACTTCTTAACTCATCTTTGATTTTTTGTGGCAAAAGATTAATCAGACTCATTTACTTAATGAATTTATTACCCGATTGTGACATTGTTTTAGTAAAACAGTGCATTTTTTAAAAAATATTATCTGAGCAACACAAAATGACTGATAAAAAATTAACTCAGAAAAATTGGTCATCATGGCATCATCAGCTTCATAAAGAGATTCTTACCAAAAAAATATTAATTCCCAAAGGATCGAATATTTTAATAAGTGTTTCCGGGGGACAAGACTCAATGGCCTTATTAACTCTAATTAATGACCTAAAAAAACTACATAATTGGTCTATTAGTGTTTGGCATGGCGATCATCAGTGGCACGAAAAATCATCATTATATGCTCTTGAATTAAAAAGTTATTGCGAAGATAAAAAAATTTTATTCTCTTTTGATCAAGCAAATAAAGAAAATATTTCTTCAGAAGAAAAAGCACGAGAATGGAGATATAAAAAATTATGTGAAAGAGCCAAAACTTTATTAAATAAAAACCAGCAAAAACATAATATTTATTTGTTAACTGGTCACACTAGTAGTGATAACGCAGAAACATTTATCCTCAATTTATCTAGAGGGAGCAATTTTGCCGGTCTGAGTAATATTGAGAGCAAAAGAGTACTAGAAAATC
The DNA here is from genome assembly GCA_003209475.1 of Prochlorococcus sp. AG-459-B06. GTDB lineage: Bacteria > Cyanobacteriota > Cyanobacteriia > PCC-6307 > Cyanobiaceae > Prochlorococcus_A. Next base: position 9,759 of record QCQY01000006.1, on the reverse strand, counting down.
AAATTTTTTTAATAAGGCCAATATTAATTTTCAGTAGAGAAGATACAAAAAAGTTTTGTAATGATATGAAAATCCCAGTCTGGGAAGATCCTACAAATTCAGACCTTAAATTAAAAAGAAATTTAGTGAGAAAAAAAATTATTCCTACCTTAGAGGTTATCTATCCTGGTTGTTCTGAAAGGATAAATAATTTTTCCCAAAAAATGAGCAAATACAATAATGAACGTAATGATCTTGGTGAACTAGCATACCAATATTGTAAAGATGTAAAAGGTATCGATAGGAATCTCTTAAATAGTATGTGTCTTGAAGCGAGATGCACAATCTTAAATAGATTTTTAAAAGAAATATCTGCAAAGCAATGTAGTTCTAAAAATCTGACAAAATTAGCAACTTCAATTTACGAAAAAAATAAAGGTCAAACTAACTTGCAAGAGTTTTTAAAAATTGTTTGGGATAAAAACTATATAAATTTTGAAAAAAGTTAAGATGTGACTGCAGATCTTCTTCTTCTTGTTCTACCTTCAAATGAATCTTCTTTAGCAGTCTCAGTTGATGGATTATTTGAAACTTTTGGACTTTTTTGGATATTTTGTGGGTTATTTGAACTATTCGGATGATTATTATTTGATTTCTTACGGAAATTATTATTATTTCTATTTCTATTTGAAAAATTTTGATCTTCGGTAATCTTTGGAATATAAGCACGAGTTCCACTTGGTGCAGGTTGAACTAAACACAAAATAAGGGGTTCAACTTGTAATTCTCTTCTCATTCTTCTCGATAAACCATTTTCAATTTCTCTTTGTACACCAATCCAATCTACTTCATAATTATTTGGCCCAGTTTGTCTAGATAATTGTTTCCATCTATTTTCTAAAACCCAGCTTATTTCTCGTTCTGTCCACATAGACATTTTTCTTGGCTCTGCAGTAGTAACAACTCCTCTTAAATTAACTCTGGGAGGCGCAACCATCTTCCCATCTGTACTAATAGGAGCTAAAACAGTAACTACACCATCCCCAGCTAATTGCTGCCTTTCCTTTAATACTCGAGCATCAACTATCCCATTTCGCGAGTTATCAAGCAGTTCAACACCAGCTTTTACAGGATCACCTTTTTGAATGGAATTAGGTGTTAACTCAACTACATCTCCATTTTCAATAATTAAAATATTGTCCTTTGGAACCCCCATAGTTTGTGCACTCTTGCTATGACAAACAAGCATTCTATGTTCTCCATGAACAGGAACAAAAAACTTAGGTTTGGCGAGTGCCAACATCAACTTTTGATCTTCTTGAAAACCATGACCAGAAACATGAATATTCTCACCCTTTCCATAAACAACCTTTGCTCCGAGTTTCATTAATCTATCTATTGTATTGACAACACCAATCGTATTGCCTGGGATTGGGCTAGCGGAGAATATAACAGTATCAGTAGTCTTAAGACGAACATGCTGATGTTCACCACGAGATATTCTGCTTAACGCTGCAAGGGGTTCCCCTTGACTTCCAGTCATTAATAATAAAGTCTCTCTATCCGGCAAATCTCTAATTTGCTTGATAGGAACAAACAAATCATCTGGGCATTTCATATAACCAATATCTCTCGCTTTAGCAATAACATTTATCATCGATCTACCTAACAAACCGACCTTTCTTCCATGTTTCATTGCCAACTGTAAGATCATTGTCACTCTATGAACAGAACTAGCAAAAGTGGTAAGGATAACTCGTTCTTTTGCCTCCGCAATATGTTTTTCTAAAGAAGGATAGATAGTCTTCTCAGAAGGACAAAAACCTGGAACTTCGGCATTAGTCGAATCACTGAACATGCATAAAACACCCTTCTCTCCATAATGCACCATTCTTTCAATATCAAATTGCTCTCCATCTACTGGCATATGATCAAACTTAAAATCTCCGGTGAAAATAATTGTGCCAACAGGTGTTGTAACTGCTAAAGAAAAACTATCACAAATAGAATGGGTATTTCGAATAAATTCAACAGAAAAATGTTGTCCAACTTTTACAACATCTCTTGGATTTACTGTCTGTATAGTTGTTCTATCAGATACCCCTGCTTCCTCCATTTTTCCTCTAAGCATTGACATTGCCAGTCTTGGACCATAAATAATAGGAATATTAAAATGCTTTAGATGATGAGAAATACCTCCAATATGATCTTCATGACCATGAGTGACAATCATTCCTTTTATTCTTCTTTGATTTTCTTTTAAAAAAGTTGTATCTGGCATAACAACGTTTACGCCATGCATCCCATCAGATGGGAAAGCTAATCCAGCATCAACAAGCATCAATTCATCACCATATTCAAAAACACAAGTGTTTTTTCCTATTTCATGTAGTCCTCCAAGAGGTATTACGCGTAGAGCTGGCGTGTTACTTTTAGATCTAGATGAATCATTATTAGATCTATTTACATTTGAATTTGTACTTAATTGCATAATTTTGAAATTTATGAAGGCCTGCTTGTAATCAAATAAAGTTTATTTAAATTTAATTATCAAGTTAAAAATAATCCCTATTATAAGGATTTCAGGATAAAAGATAGTTGCTTTTTCATGTCATTGCTTAATGGTGACAAAGGACTTCTAGGATTACCTACATTCCATCCCGATAGCTCCAAAGCAGCCTTAATTGGGATTGGATTAGTAGTCATAAAAAGTGCTTTAAAAAGAGGTTGAAGTTTTTCATGAATAGCAAGCGCATTGGAAACATCTCCACTTTGAAAGAAATGTATCATCTCTTTCAATTGCAATCCAACCAAATGACTTGCAACACTTACTACTCCTACAGCACCTACAGATAACATTGGAAGCAACAATGAATCGTCGCCACTATATACAGAGATTTCGGAGCCACAAATAGCTCTTAGTTCTGTTACTTCTTCTATTCTACCGCTTGCAGCTTTAATACTGAGAATATTTGAAAAATCCATAAGTTTCTTCACAGTATCAGGCAATAAATTACATCCTGTCCTTCCAGGAATGTTGTACAGCATTAGAGGCAAATCCTTTGCAGAATTAGCAATAGAACTGAAATGTTTATAAAGACCTTCTTGAGGTGGCTTATTGTAATAAGGAACAACGACCAAAGCACCATCGGCACCAGAGTCATAGGCTTTTTTTGTAGCTTCCACAGCCTCGCTTGTACAGTTACTACCAGTTCCAACTATTACTTTGCAGCTTGAATCCAAAGATCCTTTTACCGCAATAAATAAATCATGCTGTTCTGCCCATGAAAGAGTCGGAGATTCTCCAGTAGTACCACACAACACAATTCCATCGGAACCGTTCTCAAAAAGATAATTTGAGAGTTTTATAGCTAGTTCATAATCTACATCTCCATTCTCAGTGAATGGAGTAACCATTGCAGTCAATATTCTTCCAAATAGTGGATTATTACAATCAGTTTTGTCTATAATCATTTTTTTGGAATTAATAATTCAGCTATTTGAACAGCATTAAGAGCTGCTCCTTTTCTTATTTGATCTCCGCATAACCATAATTCTAATCCATTAGGCTGACTTATATCAGTTCTTAGCCTGCCTACAGCAACATTATCCCTTCCCATAACGTCATTTGGCATTGGAAATCTATTATTTTTGTAATCCTCAATAATTTCAATTCCAGGAGATTTTTTTAATTCTTCAATAGCATCTTTAGGTTCAACTACACCCGCAAATTCAATATTGATCGATTCAGAATGTGCTCTCAGTACTGGAACTCGAACACATGTAGCAGAGAGCTTTAAATCAGCAATATTTAATATTTTCTTGGTCTCATTAACCATTTTCATCTCTTCTTCGCAGTAATTATTAGCAAGCATGGGTGAATTGTGCAAAAACAAATTAAAAGCCAATGAGTATGGCAAAACTTCACTTTTTTGAGGATTACCCTGAAGATATTTTTCAGTTAAAAGTTTTAGTTCCTCCATCGCCAATTGGCCTGCACCACTCACGGATTGATATGTTGAGACAACAACTCTTTGAATAGTCGATAGTTTATTTAAAGGAGCTAAAACTAATGTCAATAAAATAGTAGTGCAGTTTGGATTCGCTATTACCCCATCATGATTAATTACGTCCCTAGCATTAACTTCAGGAACTATAAGAGGTACATTATTATCTAATCTGAAGGCACTTGAATTATCTATCAATAAAGCATTTTGTTCCATAATGGTAGACAACCATTTTTTTGAAATACTTCCACCGGCTGAAGCTAAAACTAAATCTAGACTCAGAAATTCTTCCTTAGTTGTTTTTTTTGTAACTAATTCTTCACCTTTCCAAATAATTTTTTTTCCTTCTGAACGCTCTGATGAAAGCAAGACCAATTCTGATATTGGAAAATCACGTTGTTCAAGAATTTTGAGTAATTCAGATCCCACAGCACCTGAAGATCCTAAAACAGCAACTTTTAATGGCCTATTAGGCAAAAACGGAGATTGTCTCACACTTTAAAATGATTTTTATAAATAGATTGACTATTTTTTTTACTTTATCAAAAAAATAACTTTCAAGGAAATCACATAATGTGAAATAATTAAGATTCGGCTTTTAGTAATAAATAAAAAAAATGGCTAAAGAAGCATTAATAGTCAAAACAACTCCTCTACCTCAAAGTAGAATCTCATTTGAATTAGAAATACCATCCGAGACATGCAAAACGTGTGTGAATGAGACAATCAGTACTATCAGTCGTTCGGCTAAAATTCCGGGATTTAGACTTGGTAAAATTCCTAAACAAGTATTAATTCAAAGAATTGGCATCACACAATTACATGCTTCTGCTCTAGAAAAAATTATTGATAAATCATGGCAAGAAGCATTAAAAATAAAATCTATAGAGCCATTAAGTGAGCCAGAATTGGTAGATGGATTTGAATCTTTACTTGCAAAGTTTAGTCCTGAAAAATCTCTTAAGATTACTCTTCAAACTGATGTTGCCCCAGAATTAAAACTTAAAAAATCCAAAGGACTAATTATTGAAATATCAAAAACAAAGTTTGATACTAAGTCAATAGATGAAGCGCTAGAAAAATCTAGAAGTCAGTTTGCAAATATTATTCCAGTAACCAATAGAGCAGCGAAATTAGGAGATATTGCTGTAGTTAGTTTCAAAGGAAAATATAAAGATTCTGGTAAAGAGATAGATGGTGGGACTAGTGAATCAATGGATCTTGAGTTAGAAAAGAACAAAATGATCCCCGGTTTCGTCGAAGGAATCGTAAAGATGAAAATTGGTGATACGAAAACACTTAACCTTAAATTTCCTGAAGATTATTCTCATGAGGATTCAAGAGGCAAAGAGGCAATCTTTGAAGTAAACCTTAAGGATCTTAAGGAAAAAGAATTACCTGAACTTAATGACGATTTTGCAAAACAGTCTGGCAACAAAGAATCATTAAAAGAGTTAAAGAAAGATATTGAAAAGCAACTTCGAGACAATTTTGAAAAAAAACAAAAAGATATCAAAATTGAAGCTTTACTAGATGCCTTAACAAACGAATTAGTTGCTGAAATTCCTACATCTATGATTGATACAGAAGTGAGGAATAATATTGAACAAACAGCTCAAAGATTTGCTCAACAAGGTCTTGATGTTAAATCTACTTTCACTCCGGAATTAGTTAAATCATTAGCAGAGTCCACAAGGCCTCAGGCTGAAAAAAATGTTCAGAGAAATTTAGCTCTAAAAGCATTAGCTGAATTAGAAAATATTAACGTTGAGAAAGATGAAATTGATTTAAAAATGAAAGATTATGAAGATGCAATCTCTCAATCTTCAAAACAAATAGACATTAAAAAATTAACAGAAGTAATAAGTAATGATTTACTCAAAGAAAAATTAATAATTTGGCTTGAAGAAAATTCAGAAGTGAAAGAAAAAACTACAAAAACTTCCAAAGCTACCAAAACCTCCAAAACAACAAAAGCCACGAAAACTGCGACAAAAACTATAAAAACTACGAAAACTACAAAAACACAAAATAAATAAAGAAAAAAAATAATTTATGAAATTTCCTACTAATTAAACAAAAACCCCTTAAATTATTTATAAGACTAAACTAATTTGTGAACTCAGAAAAAAAACATTTAATCCAAAGCTCAATAAGTTCTTACGAAAGTAATAATAAAACTATTGCCGCTGTTCCCACCGTTATAGAACAATCAGGTAGAGGAGAAAGAGCTTTTGATATATATTCAAGACTATTGAGGGAAAGAATAATTTTTTTAGGTACTGGAATTAATGATCAAGTATCTGACTCACTTGTTGCACAATTATTATTTCTTGAAGCTGAAGATCCTGAAAAAGATATACAAATATATATCAATTCTCCTGGAGGCTCAGTAACTGCAGGAATGGCCATATACGATACTATGCAACAAATATCCCCTGATGTAGTGACAATATGCTTTGGAGTAGCCGCAAGTATGGGGGCTTTTCTACTTTCTGGAGGAGCAAAGGGGAAAAGATTGGCTTTACCTAATTCTAGGATTATGATTCATCAGCCTCTTGGAGGTGCACAAGGTCAAGCAGTAGAGATTGAAATCCAAGCTAAAGAAATACTTTTTCTCAAGAAAACATTAAATTCGCTTTTAGCAGAACATACTGGTCAACCTTTAGAAAAAATTAATGAAGATACAGAAAGAGATTACTTTTTATCTCCCTCAGAAGCAGTCGAATATGGATTAATTGATAAAGTTATCAAAAAGTGACAAGGGATAGTAATTTTTTAAGAATATGATGACGAATCGATATTTATAAGCAATCCTAGTGAATAGGGGATATTTAACACCTTTCACTTTAAAAAATTATAATCGATGGCTAAATTTGACGCCCATCTTAAATGTTCATTTTGTGGGAAATCACAAGACCAAGTAAGAAAGCTTATAGCTGGTCCTGGGGTTTATATCTGTGACGAGTGCATAGATCTCTGTAATGAAATTCTCGATGAAGAACTACTTGATAATCAAGCGAACACAAACAACTCTCCGCAAGTAAAAAAGAAATTACCAACTGATAATCCAAAAAAATCTGTTCCTTTAGAATTAACTTCAATCCCTAAACCATTAGAAATTAAAAGTTTTCTAGATAATCAAGTTGTTGGACAAGAATCTGCAAAAAAAATATTATCAGTAGCCGTGTACAATCACTACAAGCGATTAGCATGGAAAGTTAAAGAAGACAGTAAAAATACGAATTCAACAGATTTACAAGCAACTAAATTACAAAAATCAAATATTTTACTCATTGGCCCTACTGGAAGTGGAAAAACATTATTGGCTCAAACTTTAGCAGAGTTTCTAGATGTTCCTTTTGCAGTAGCTGATGCAACGACTTTGACAGAAGCTGGATATGTTGGGGAGGATGTTGAAAATATACTTCTAAGACTTCTACAGAAATCAGAAATGAATGTAGAACTAGCTCAAAAAGGAATAATTTATATTGATGAAATAGATAAAATTGCAAGAAAAAGCGAGAATCCTTCAATTACTAGAGATGTCTCTGGTGAAGGGGTACAGCAAGCATTATTAAAAATGCTTGAAGGAACAATTGCTAATGTGCCACCGCAAGGCGGAAGAAAACATCCCTATCATGACTGCATCCAAATTGATACAAGTCAAATATTATTTATCTGCGGGGGAGCTTTTATTGGTTTAGAGGACATCGTTCAAAAACGTATGGGTAAACACTCAATAGGATTTACCACCAATTCAGATCAAAACAAAGTTGATACAAAAAAAATTGTAGACCCACGAGATTCCCTGAAAAATTTAGAATTAGATGACTTAGTGAAATATGGCCTAATTCCAGAATTTATTGGAAGAATTCCGGTTTGTGCCGTACTAGATCGTCTCACTAAAGAAACTTTAAAATCTATTTTAACTCAACCAAGAGATGCATTAGTAAAACAATTCAAAACTTTGCTAAGTATGGATAATGTTGAATTATCATTTGATCCTGATTCTGTTGAAGCGATTGCAAATGAAGCATATAAAAGAAAAACAGGTGCAAGAGCATTAAGATCAATAATTGAAGAGCTAATGCTAGACATAATGTACACATTGCCTTCTGAAGAAAATATAAAAGAATTCACAATTACAAAAAAAATGGTAGATAATTTGTTCTCATCTAAAATTGTTAAACTACCTTCAGGATCAAAAAGAATCATTAAAGAGTCTGCATAAAATTAGAGTTTAATTTTTTTAATTTAATCCCGAATTTTTCTAATTAATGAAAAATAAATGCCAAATATACATAAGCCTTTTCATCAAAAAATATAGACCAAACAACTTAGACGAACTAGTTGGGCAAAAATTTATATCCATTACACTCAAACAAGCACTATTAACAAAAAAAATTGCTCCTGCCTATCTTTTTAATGGTCCAAGAGGCACTGGGAAAACATCAAGTGCAAGAATATTTGCAAAATCTCTAAATTGCCAGGCAGTCGACCAACCCACGATAACTCCTTGTTGTAAATGTGACCTATGTAGACAAATTACTGATGGGAGCGCTCTAGATATTATCGAGATTGATGCAGCATCAAATACAGGAGTAGAAAATATAAGAGAAATTATAGAAAGAGCGAGATTTGCACCTACTCAAGCAAGATGGAAAGTATATGTTATTGATGAATGTCATATGCTTTCAACGGCAGCTTCAAATGCTTTACTAAAAACTATTGAAGAACCTCCCTCAAGAGTTGTATTTATCCTTGCTACGACAAATCCTGAGAGAGTATTAAATACAATAAAAAGTAGATGCCAAAAGTTTGATTTTAGAAGAATAAGCCCCAATGACATTTTTCAACATTTATCAGAAATCGCAGTAAAAGAATCCATTGAATACGATGATCAGGCGTTAAAAATGATCGCAAAAAGATCTAATGGAGGCATGAGAGATGCACAAAGCCTCCTTGAACAATTGAATCTTTTACCAGAAGGGATAACAATTAATAATATCCAAAACCTCCTAGGAGAAGTATCAGAAATTGAATTAACAAATCTGATTAAATCATTGGTTGAGAATAATCCAGAGTCATTAATCATAACCTGCAACAAATTATATGATGCCGGGAACGAACCTCTTCAAATAATTATCGGATTATTGAATATAACAAGAGATCTACTACTGCACACTTCAAATAATAAATATTCAGATCTTTATTATACGTCTGATGAATTTCGAGATGAATTGGATAAAATCTCGAAAACAATAAATAAATCAACAATAATTAATTGGCATAATCATCTGAGAAATATTGAATATCAAATCAAAACAAGTGATAATCCAAGGCTTTGGTTTGAAATACATTTAACTGGCCTTCTTGGTAATCAAGAGATCAATAGTTTTGAAAATAAGCGAGAAAATCAAAATAATACGACTGAAAAGAAGTATGAAAGTAGAAAAAACATTGCAATTCTTAATAAAGAAAATATTTCTAATGAAATTGAAAAACCAAGTATCAAAAAAGAGATAACTCGTGGGGAATTGATCGAAAAAAAAGACGAAAAATTAGAAAAATTTGACGTTCTTGAAAAAGAAAGTATCGAAAATATTTCTGAAAATAACCAAAATAATCCTGGATCAAATAATTTAAAAGAAAAATGGGAATTAATTCTTTCTAAATTAGAGTTGCCATCAACAAGAATGTTACTTTCACAACAAGCCGAACTTGAAAGTTTTGATTCGAAGAAAATCACAATTGCATTATCTCCAAACTG
>QCQY01000005.1 GCA_003209475.1 Prochlorococcus sp. AG-459-B06 | reverse complement strand
TTTTAGTTGTATTCGTCAATATCAGATTACAAATCTCTTTGGAAGGCATATTATCTAAAACAATTTTAAATTGACTTTTATAGTCTTTGAATCCAATACGCTCATCATGATTCTTAATATTGGGATTCATAACCAACATTGTTTTTATGATTTGAAATGCTTTTAATTCTTCAGCAGTTGTATAGATTCCAGTTGATGATTTTTCACCCTCAAGAACCTTGATCTTTTCTATTGAGTTTTGTAATGAAAGAGAATTTATCAGGTTAGATATTTTGTTAGAGATTTTTTCAGTAATTCTCTTTCCATTCATCTTTTGAAAGACAAGTTTTATCAAATCATCTCCCACTGGATAAAGTGTCTGAGTTAATGCATTATTAAAATCATCTAAAAAATATTTTTCCTCAGATATTTTGAGAATTTCTGTAGGATTAAAAACCTGTATATGGAAATTTGCAATATCTTCAAGATCTGCTCTTGTGAAATCTCTTAAGTCAAAAATCATAAAAGGATAATTACTAAGTTTCTTCGGTTCATTCCACATTACTGAATAAAACTCATAGACAATTCCGTTAGTTAAAATTCCTACTTTCGACTCTTTATGATTATGAAAATACTCTGCTAATTGTTGTCTATTCCTATCTGTTAAATTTGAGGTTGATCTTTTACATTCAATCAACATTATTGGTGTTCTTCGATTTAAGGATATAACCATATCAACTTTTTTTACACTTCCTTTATCAAATTTCAGACTGAATTCATGCGAATAATGTTCCATTTTGTTGTAACCAAGGAGGTTAAAAAATGGTTCAATTAAATAATCTCTAGTCTGAGACTCGTTTTCGCTAAGTTTAATTGCTTTGTTATAGTCCCACTTTGAGAATGATTTATCTAATAAGTTCCCAATTTGTTTAATTGTTGCCAACTTTTCCCTTTGTTTATTTAATAATATTTTGCCAAAATAATTATTCTCCAACTTTTTTATGTTTCGAACTTCTCAAGTTTTTATTTGATTTTCTTCTCAAACTCTTTAAATGAAGATTGCATTTGCCCTTTATTTTCTACTGGATCATCCTTGTCTAAACCTCTAATCTTTCTCCATCTGGAATACATATATCCAAGATAGATACCTTGCATAAAATTCTTTGCACCATGCTCTAATAGATTCTTGGAAAATTTATCGTTAAATCTTTCACTTTCAATTAGTTCTTTTTGCCAGTTTATTTTTTCTTTCATTGCTGTTGCTGTTCTTCCTGTTTTTTCTTCAGTCTTTCGTATTCAACATGCAGAACACCTAATCGCCAAGCATCTTTTAAACCTTTTACACCTCCCATTAAGAGTTTTGCATCTGAAGGAGAATGAGATTTCATGTTCAAGAAATCTTTCTGCCAAGAATTATCATCCCACTTAGTCATACCTTACTCTTTCTCCTAATTTTAGATATATTGTCAATGACAAAAAAGTGTTGGGGGAAGTGTTGGGGGAATTTTAATGATTTACAAAAATGCTAGTGCCAGTATGTGTCTGAGAGTGTCTCATGGATTCATCTCAACTAACACCCTCTCCGGATTTTTTTGTGTCTGACGGTGTCAGAGGCGTTCTCTTAGATTCAAAATCTTTGTAAATCCCTGTTATGACAATAATTATTGTATTTTCTTCTTAAAAACGGTTTCTGATAATGTCAGGTGAATTCAGACAATATCAGACAATATCAGACGTTATTTATTTAAAAGTGTTAGTGGAAATGTTGGTGGATAGTAGTGATTTACAAAAATGCTAGTGCCAGTAAGTGTCTGAGCGCGTCTCATGGATTCATCTCAACTAAAACCCTCTCCATTAATTTCTAGTATCTCGAGGTCCTAAAAATAAATAAGAGGGCATTTATTTGCCCTCTTCGAGTCTTATGCACTTTGCATTCCACAAAGTCGATAAAGTGCCTTTGAATTCTGAATTATTTCTACTCCTACTTAACAGAAAAAGAATGTCGCGGTAAGCACAAAGCACTAATACTCAGGTATTAATACTCTATTAATTTCAATTGAATAGGAGGATAATAAAGGTGTAGATATATAGGAGGTTTTAGATTTATGAGACTCGCCACTCCATTTACTGCCCTTAGAAATGCAACTTCAGATGTTTGGAAAATGCATGATTTTAATTATCAACTACCAAAAGATCAAAGACAAGATTATTGGGAAAAAGAATGCATAGACCACCCAACAAGTTCTCATTGCAAAGTTTACTAAAGGTAATATATATTCAAGAAATTAAAAGACCCTTTTGAGGGTCTTTTCTTTTAAGTAAGTAGATATTCTTTTAATATAAAACTAAAGAAAATATGGCTTTTAATAATTCAATATCTAAATATGATTGGCAGTATCTCATAACAGGATTTTTTTTAATTTCAGTTTTTATTTTTACAGATTTAATTGGCATTATTGATAAAGAATATTTTTACTTTGTACCAAGATTAATTAGTGATCAACCCCATAGGATTTTCACATCAAACCTAATCCATTCAGATTTAAATCATTTATTGAGTAATCTTGGAGGAATAATCATCACCAGATATTTTTTAATGAAACTTGGAATCGAAAGCAGATTTTTTTATCTGAAATTTATTTTTGTTTGTTCTTATTTAAATTTCTTTATTATCTGGGTTTATGAAAAGATCTTATCTTTTTTTAATATCTTTCCCAACTATGCCGCCTTAGGATTTAGTGGAATAATTTATGCTTTATTTGGATTCTTACTATTAACTTCTTTTTATGGTAAGAAATATTTTTTAGGTAAAGAAATTGGTTTTAAGTCCAATTATGAAGTTCAGAAAATGTCAAAGACAATATGCCTTATAGGTTTGATTTTCTCTTTTTTGCCAGGGGTAAGTTTATTAGGTCATTTAAGTGGATTTATTTCAGGGTGTTTTTTATTCTTAATTTAATTAAGATTATTAGTTGATGAAATTAATATAGATATTTACCCAGATATCCAACTATTTTATTTATGTCCAGAAATGGGTAACTGTCACATATGACAGTTATGTAACATTCCGTTCAACGCTTCCACGAAAAAGTATTTAATGGCATAATTTAGGTATGTGTGAAGGAGTGGTTTTACTTAAGCAGTGGAAACAAGGAAACACTTGATTTTGTAAAACCATAAAAGACCCCATGATCAGGGGTCTTTTTTTTATGCAAACTCTTCGCTTCTATTTACTTTCCTGTATCGTTCCAAGGATTCCATATAAAAAATTTGATAGTGGATAAAACGAGTTATTTTCAAAATATTTCCTGTTTGGTCCTATAATTTTCCCTATAGGAAAAAGATGTTATTTGACCTCTACGTTTTTGATAATCATTCTTACTGTTCATCTAATATGAATAAAAAAGATTTAAATTTTAAATCAGTAATTTTTAAAATATTTTTTACATATTTAGGAGTTTATTTTTTTGCTCTATTATTCAAGTATACATATGATCTTGAGTCCCTATTTAATAATATTCAATACAAATATTTGATTGCTTTAAATATATTTTCTATATTTTTAGGCCTCCCACTATCAATTATTTTTGATTTTATCTTAATGAAAAATTTTGGGTTGAATTATGTTTTATTCTTTTCTCCTGCTTTGACCATTTTAAGTGTAATTCAAGTTTTTATTCTGAGGAAAATTAAATTTAAATTTTCTAGAAATTTATTATTTTTAAAAAAACCAGAAAAAAATAATCTTTATCAATTTTTTGAGAATATTAGTTTTAGATCTTTTTATATTTTAATCATTAGATCTTTCCCAATCCTGCCTCATGCTTTGGGTAGCTATATTATTGCCTCCTCAAAAATCAAAAAAAAGGTTATTTTAATAAACACATTTTTTGGATCATTTTTTTACTATGTTTTCCTTTATCTAATAATAGGTAATGTTTAGTGAAATTTATTTTTCCCAAAAGGGGTCTGTAGTTAAAGAAACCTGTAACGTACATTTTTTATTATTTTTAATTTCACTTACACAAGCCCTTACTGTTTTACCATTTACATCTATTTCACAAGCTCCGCAACTTCCTGTGAGGCAGCCAGTAGGAATTTCTAAACCTGCTTTTGCAGCAGAAGAAAACCAGTCATCGCCATCTGAAACAAATGTTTCTTTATTATTTGGCCATATTACTTTTATATTTTTTGTTTCTTTCAAATTAAAAATGATTTGAGATTTAAATGTTTGAGAAATTCATTCGCAAGATTATCAATAATGGATTGTCTCTTCTCTTTATAAGATATTGATTTTTTATTTAATATTGGTAGATTTTTACTCTTCCTTATTAAATTAATATATTGCGCTCTCCAACTGTCATTTTCAAAAATCCCATGAATGTATGTTCCTGCAATAGTTCCGCCTTTATTATTTTCTTTGTACCAACCAAGATCTGAATCTTCAAAAATAGGATTAATCTTTAATGAACTTTGTATGCCATCTAATACAGTTTGACCATTATGAATTTCAAATCCATTAATTTCTGATTGGCATGGCCATATAGATTTAGAGTTGATTTGACGTGTTAATTTTTTTTTAAAGAAAGTCGTTTTTAATGGTAATAATCCAATACCTTTAATTTTTTGTTCAGAATAATTTTTGGAGCCCTCTTTAAAATAAGGATCTTCAAGTGTAGTACCTAACATTTGTAAACCTCCACATATTCCAATAATATTTCCATCGTTATTTGAATAGTCCCTAATATCTTGAGATAAGCCAGAATTTTCAAGAAATATTTGATCTTTTATAGTTTGTTTACTACCCGGCAGAATAATGAAGTCATACTTAGTTAGGTTTTGTGATTTTCTAATCCATTCAATTAATATTGTTTCTTCATTCTCTAGTGGATCAAAATCCGAGAAGTTACTAATAGATGGCAATTTTATAATTCCAACTTTGATTTCAGGGTTTTTATAAAGTGATTTTTTTTCTATTAAATCTAAAGAATCCTCTGGAGGAAATGAATCATTTAACCATGGAATAATTCCAATAACAGGGATTTGAGTCTTATTCTCTATCCATTTTTTCCCATCTTCAAATAATGAGAGGTCTCCTCTGAATCTATTTATAATAATTCCCTTAATAAGCTTCTTTTCTTCAGGCTTCATTAATTCAAGAGTACCAATTATTTGTGCAAATACGCCTCCCCTTTCAATATCAGTAACCAAAATGCAATTTGCATTTAAATATGTAGCAACTCTTAAATTAGTCAGATCTCTATGAATCAAATTCATCTCTACAGGACTTCCAGCCCCTTCGATAATTAAACGACAATTAGGATTCCGTTCATAAATAGACTTTAAACTTTTTTTAATTACTTCCCAGCCTGGAATAAACCAATCTTTATAGTAATTTTTTGCGGTTGTGGTCCCTATGCTTTTGCCAAGGTGAATCACCTCACTTATTGAGTTTCCTTGTGGTTTTAATAAAATGGGATTCATCTCTGCAGAGGGGTTAATACCACAAGCAAAAGCTTGAAGTGCTTGTGAATATGCCATCTCTCCACCTTCCCAATCAACCCAAGCGTTGTTACTCATATTTTGTCCTTTAAAAGGTATTGGTTCTTCTCCTAAATTTTTAAGAATCCTACAAATAGCAGTAACCGTTAACGATTTCCCTGCTCCACTGGAAGTGCCTAGGACCATTATTGGTTTCCTTATTTCATGTAATTTTGCTTCTGACTCCATTAGTAACTTATATTAATTTTAAAATTTATTAATTATTAAATTGAATTATAATTTGGTAAAAAATTTGTGTTAATTCTAGCCTCTGCTTCTCAATCTAGAAAGAAATTACTAGAAAATTGTCAAATCGAATTTATCCAAATATCAAGTGACTTTGATGAAACTACTATTCAAGAAAAGAATATATTTAATTTAGCTTTGGAATTATCTTTTCAAAAGGCTAATAGTTTATCTGAAAATATTCAAAACATATCATTGCCCGAAGAATTTAATTATGGTCCTTTGGAAATACTTGGCTGCGATTCAATTTTTGAATTTAAAGGAGAAGCTTATGGAAAACCAACTAATAAAGAGGAAGCATTTATTAGATGGAAAAAAATGTCTGGAGAATTTGGATTTTTGCATACTGGCCATACTCTAATAATTGGGGATTTTGATTCAACTTCCAAAATTTTTAAAAGCACTGAAATAATAAAAAAAACAGTAAGTTCAAGAGTTTATTTTTCTAATTTGGAAGATTGGGAAATCAAGAGTTATGTAGATACAAATGAACCTTTATATTGCGCAGGAGGATTTGCCTTGGAAGGTATAGGCGGTAAATATATAGAAAAAATAGAAGGTTGTTTCAGTAATGTAATGGGTTTAAGTTTGCCATGGCTCAGAGAAAATTTACTTAGATAAGAAAATTGAGCAAAAAAAAACCCTATCTAAAGATAGGGCTTTTTTAGTTGAGTTAGAAATTAATCTAAATCAGGCATTTCAAGAGCTGGCTCACTCTTTCTGTCGATTCCTTTTTCGAAACCAGCAGCGGCTGCTCTAGCACGTCCAGCATGCCAAAGGTGACCAATGAATGTAAACCATCCTAGGAAGAATTGAGCTGCAGCTAACCATTGTCTTAAATTAACGAAGTTAACAGCATTAGGCTCTGTAATGATACCACCAACAGAGTTGATAGAAGCGTTAGGAGCATGAGTCATATATTCAGCGGCTCTTCTAACCTGCCAAGGCTGAATATCATTTTGGATTTTCTCAAGGCTTAATCCGTTAGGTCCTCTTAAAGGCTCTAACCATGGACCTCTGAAGTCCCAAAATCTCATTGTTTCACCACCAAATATAATTTCACCAGTAGGAGATCTCATGAGATACTTACCTAAACCAGTTGGTCCCATTGTTGAACCTACGTTAGCTCCAATTCTTTGATCTCTCACTAGGAAAGTAAAGCTTTGAGCCTGTGAAGCTTCAGCATTTGTTGGGCCATAAAATTCTGAAGGGTAAGCAGTGTTGTTAAACCAGATGAATGTTGAAGCAATAAAACTTGCTACACAAATTCCACCAAGAGCGTAACTTAATAGTCCTTCACCATTCCAGATGAATGCTCTTCTTGCCCATCCAAAAGGTTTGGTAAAGATATGGAAAAGACCACCAATTATCGCAGTAATTCCAACATATACGTGACCACCAACTATGTCTTCTATTGAGTTAACACCGATTATTGAACCAGCGCCCCCCCAAGGAGATCTAAATAGGTAACCAAGTATTACTCTTGGATCTAATGTAGGACTAACTAACCTAACTTCTCCACCACCAGGTGCCCATGTATCATAAGCGCCTCCAATGAACATCCAATCAAAAACGAAAAATAATGCACCAACGCCTAATACTATTAAGTGATAACCCAATATATTAGTCATTTGATTCTTATCTCTCCAATCTGTTGAAAAGAAAGGAAAATCTTGTTCAAGTTTTTCTGGACCTGCTAAGGAATGGTAGATACCGCCAAATCCTAAGACTGCAGAAGAAATTAAATGCATCACACCAGCCACAAAGAATGGGTACACATCAGTAACTTCTCCTCCAGGACCTATTCCAAATCCAAACATTGCAACATGAGGCATACAAATTAAGCCTTGTTCCCACATCGGTTTATCGAATGTGAAATGACTTACTTCGAATAACATCATTGCACCGGCCCAGAAAACAATAAGACCAGTGTGTGCAATATGAGCTCCAAGTAAACGGCCAGATAAATTAATTAATCTGGCGTTACCTACATACCAAGCATAACCAGTTTCTTCAATACTCTGGTTAGGGGCTCTAAGTAAACTATTAAAGGGCGTTTCCACGTGGTAGAACCTCCTCAGGGAATACAAAGTTTTCGTGTGGTTGATCCACAGAAGACATCCATGCTCGCATACCTTCGTTCAAAAGTATATTTTTTGTATAGAAAGTTTCAAATTCTGGATCTTCAGCTGCACGAATTTCTTGGCTTACGAAATCATAAGCTCTTAAGTTTAGTGCTAAACCGACTATACCAATTGAAGATGTCCACATACCCATAACAGGTACAAATAACATCAAGAAGTGTAAGAAACGCTTGTTTGAGAAAGCAATACCGAAGATTTGACTCCAGAATCTATTCGCTGTAATCATCGAATAAGTTTCTTCTTCTTGTGTTGGGTCGAAAGCTCTGAATGTTGAACTTTGAACCTTACCATCTGTATAAATACTTGTATCTTCATACAAAGTGTTCTGTACTGTAGCTCCATGAATAGCGCAAAGTAGAGCACCACCAAGAATTCCAGCTACTCCCATCATATGGAATGGGTTTAAAGTGATATTGTGAAAACCTTGAATGAACAGGATGTAACGGAAGATTGCAGCAACACCGAATGAAGGTGCGAAGAACCAACTATGCTGTCCTAAAGGATAAATGAGGAAAATGCTTGTGAAAACTGCAATTACTGCTGAGAAAGCTAGTGCATTGTATGGTCTAATTCCAACAAGGCCAGCAATTTCAAACTGACGAAGCATAAAACCAATTAGGCCAAATACTCCATGTAATGCAACGAAATTCCAAAGGCCACCAAGTTGTAGCCATCTTACGAAACTACCTTGGGCTTCAGGACCCCATAAAAATAGAAGACTGTGTCCCATGGCATCACCAGGGGTACTTACAGCTGCTGTTAAAAAGTTACAACCTTCAAGGTATGAGCTTGCAACTCCGTGTGTGTACCAAGAGGTAACAAATGTTGTTCCAACGAACCAACCGCCTATAGCAAGATATGCACAAGGAAGTAGAAGTAGTCCGGACCAACCAATAAATACAAAGCGGTCGCGCTTCAACCAATCATCGAGGATATCAAACCATCCTCTTTGTGGGGCGCTACCAACTGCGATCGTCATGAGAAATCGTTTTTTAGCTTCGGGATACGCAGTGACTGTAACAAAGATTGAGAGTAATGTGGGGAAATATTTGTATATCTGAAATGCCTTGTAAAGCTTTCCTGACTTTTTTATTAAAAATTAGGTAAGAATACTCCCTAAGTTTGTTAAATTATCTGAATTAGGCTTTAAAAAGGATAAAAATGAATTCAGACCTCACGTCTTTCGATAAAATCGAACAAAAAATTGGTGGATCAAGAAAAATTTCAAATTATATCATTGGAGGAATGCTAACGATAGGAGGTATTGGTTTTCTTTTAGCTTCTATATCCAGCTACACAGGGAAGGATTTATTACCTTTAGGAAATCCTTCAACTTTATTATTTATCCCTCAAGGGATAATAATGGGAGCATATGGAGTAATAGCCAATTTACTTAATTTTTACTTGTGGTATTTGGTTTACATAAACTTCGGTTCAGGAAGTAATTATTTTGATAAATCATCAAAATCTGTAGAAATAAAAAGAAAAGGATTACTCAAAGATATTGAAGTTAAATTAAATTTCGATGAGATTAAATCGGTTAAGTTGGATATAAGTGAGGGATTTAATCCCAGAAGAAGAATTGCCCTAGTACTAAAAGGTAGAAAAAAACCTCTCCCCTTAAGCGGAGCAGGTGAACTAAAACCACTGCTGCAAGTTGAAGAAGAAGGAGCTCGTCTGGCCAAATTTTTGGATGTTAATTTGGAGGGTTTAAAATAAAAAAAAAATATTTTTTAAGAATATTATCTTTTGTACAGGTTTTGTTTTTGATGCAAGCTTGTAGTTATAAAAAACAGTTTGATTCAAATTATTACTGCAAAAAACTTAAATTTAGTTGTATTCAGAGTAATAAAGTAGTCAATTTCATAACTTCAAAAGGTAATTTTGAGGTTTTATTATTTGGTAAACATAACCCAGTCACAGTATCAAACTTTCTGGAAAACATAGATAATAATATTTACGCAAATCAAAAATTTTATAAAATAATAAATTATCCCCAAATAAGTTTTATACATGGCGGTGTTTATTCAGGAAATAAACTTTATATTGAACGAAAACAAAACCTAAATAAGATAAGTCCATCAATACCTCTAGAAATAACATTCATAGAAGAAAATAAACCAAGATATAATTATCAGATAAAAAATCCTAATGAAACTGAAAATTTAGTTAATACTTTTGAAAGTGGTTCAATCGCTATGGTTAAGAGCGGTAAGAATATGTCTTCATCTACTGAATTCTTTTTTGTAACTAGTAAGATCCCAGAACTAGATGGAAGATATTCGATTTTTGGAAAGATTATTAAAGGATTAGATGTACTCAAAAAAATCAATAAAGAAGACTACATCAAGGCAGTCCAGATAACTAATTAAATTTCTAGAGAATATTTATTTATTTTCAACATTTCTGTATTAACTCCCGAAGAGCGTTTAAGAGCTACCTTACCAGTCCTCGCTATTTCAAGGATGCCATATGGCTCGAGTAATTTCTCTAAAGCAACTAACTTACCAGGATCTCCAACTACCTCAAGAGTCAAGGCCATATCTGATACATCAACAACTTTTGCACGGAAAATCTGTACTATATCAAGGATATTACTCCTGGTATCTTCTTTAGATGAAACTTTTAGTAACATCAATTCCCTCTCAACAGCTGCGAGACTAGTAAAATCTACAACTCCCAGAACATTAAATAACTTATTAAGTTGCTTAGTCATTTGTTGAAGAGTTTCATCATCACCTTCTACTACCATTGTCAACCTTGAAATCCCTTTAGATTCTGCAGGCCCTACAGCAAGGCTATCTATGTTGAACCCCCTTCTAGCAAAGAGACCTGAGATTCTACTCAAGGCTCCAGATTCATCTTCTACAAGAACTGATAATGTATGTTTCATATTTTAATAGGTTTTTAAATCTCTAATCCATTCATAAGAAATTCTATTAAATACTGAAGGGTCTTCATCATGGATACAATGCCCTGAATTGGATACTATTTTTAGTTTTACCCATCTATGAAAATTTGCAATCTTTTTACCAACAAACAAAGGAATGAAATTATCTTTTTCTCCCCAAATCAATAAAAAAGGAACTTTTTTTGAGGTGCTAAGTTTTCTCAAAAGGTAAGAAGCTTGAAAAGTTTCATCTCTTGAAGACATTCCAATACACATTGCTCTTAATGATCTAGCTGAAGTTCTCCTTAACACTGGTTTTGTTACCAAATCTATTAGTTCAGGATCAATATTATCTTTTTTAAAATAGGCAGAATTTAGACCAAAGTTTATTACTCCTAATTTGGTTATGAAAAATAAAATAATTTCTAGAGGGAAAAAAATAAAAAATACTCTTATAAATTCATTTTTAAATTTTTTAAATAATGATTTTTTTGTGATCGACTTTTTATTTTCTTGAATTTGATCTGGCAGAGGCGATGCAATCACCGTTGCAATCTGGTCCTCTAATGTAACAGCACATGTTAAAGCGACTAGTGAACCTAAGGAATTTCCAATAAGAATGACTTTCCCCGAATTCTTCGGTCTTATCACCTGTGAAATAAAGTCTTTCACTTGATCACACCAAATCTCATTATTTAATCTTCCAATTTGTCTTATCCCCGGTTGATCTGAGTCACCAAATCCTATTAAGTCCAAAGAATAGGAGGCACAATTCCTTTTCGCAAAATATTCTAAATTGTTTCTCCAATGTTTTCGACTAGCGCCAAATCCATGGAGAAAGATGATTGGGATTTCATTATCTTCGCCTATAACACTCCAACAAATTTTAAAACCATTCCAATTCCAGTAATTAGGTATGTTTATATTTTCCTTAAAATTATTATTCATATATTAAAAATTTTCAAGATATTTGCATTATCTACTTTTTTAACAAATAAATGTATATTAAATGTAAATTATAGTAATTATTAGATTTTACTATGGCTAAAGAAATTTTTAGTATTGCAGCAGTTTTTTGGATTCTCATACCAATAGGATTGGTTGGTGGTGCTTTGTTATTGAAGTTTCAGGGAGATTGATTCTCACGAATACATTACAATTTGAGTTATGGTCTAAAAGTTAAGTAAATCTTAAATATGAAGATTCTTTTAGTAGGAGCAACTGGGACTCTTGGTAGACAAATAGCAAAGCAAGCTATAGATGATGGACATGAAGTAAGATGTTTTGTAAGAAACCCAAGAAAAGCTTCTTTTCTACAAGAATGGGGTTGTGAACTAACAAAAGGTAATTTAATAAATCCTTCTGATATTGAATATGCATTGCAAGATATTGAAGTAGTTATTGATGCAGCGACTAGCAGGCCAGATGATCCTAAAAGTATTTATGAAATAGATTGGGATGGAAAACTTAACTTATTTAATGCTTGCGAATCTTTAAATGTAAAAAGGGTAATATTCCTTTCCATTCTTCTAACAGAAAAGTTTAGAAATGTTCCTTTGATGGACATTAAATTTTGCACTGAAAAACTTCTTGAGAAATCTGACTTAGACTATACAATCTTCAAATGTGCAGCTTTTATGCAAGGAGTTATTGGTCAATTTGCTATACCAATCTTGGACAGTCAAGCAGTATGGATGAGTGGGACGCCAACTAAAATTTCTTATATGAATACTCAAGATATGGCGAAAGTTGTAGTAGCAGCAGTAAATAATCCAAAAACTCACAGAGCATCATTGCCATTAGTAGGTCCCAAAGCATGGGATTCAAACGAAGTTATATCTTTATGTGAAAAATATAGTGAAAAGAAGGCTAAAATTTTTAGAGTTTCCCCCTTCCTAATTAGTCTCACTCAAAAAGTAGTTTCCTTTTTCCAAGATTCTTTAAATGTTGCTGAAAGATTGTCTTTTGCTGAAGTGACTAGTAGTGGTGTTTCATTAGATGCTGACATGAGCAAAACTTACGAAATATTGGAACTAAAAAAAGAAAATATGACATCATTAGAGAGCTATATAAAAGAATACTACCAACAAATACTTAAAAGATTAAGGGAAATGGAAGCTGATCTAAATATTGAAGAAAAAAAGAGATTACCTTTTTAATATTGCGATTTTAGACTTTTATAGTATATTTGTACTATATTAATATTTCCAATCATGTCTGTTTCTAAATCTAAAAATCTTGAAAGAAAATTAGATATTTTTGCAAAAGAAGCAAAAAATGAACTGAATAATGTTTGCGGATCTTCATTATGGGAAAGCCTTGGCTTTGTTTTTTTTGATCAATTAGAAGATTCTGAAAAAGTTGCGAAAGCAAATTTTTACTATGGTCAACTTCAAATAATAAATGAAATTAAATTTTCAATTTGAATTGAATTTCATATTTATACGTATGTAATTTTTCTTAAATCAATTTTGGCCAATCTTTTTCTGATAATATTAACTTAGTAAAAAGATTAATTAATGATTGAAACTTCAGGTGTAATAGAAAAAGAGCAAGGGAATGGCTTTTATTTGGTTACCTTAGAACAACCTGAAGGTCATAAATGTTTATGCAGAGCTGCAGGTAAATTGACTAAATTTAGAATTAAACTATTAGCTGGAGATAAAGTGTTAGTTGAGATAAGTCCTTATGATCTCTCTAGAGGGAGGATAACTTATAGAGAGAGAAATGCAGGTAATGCTAGACCTACTACTAATAAAAATAATCCTAAGAGAAATAATAAATAAAAAGTTACTTTAAATAATATTTTTTATCGCTTCTTTAAACTCACTTCTTTGTTTAACACCTTGCCATTGTTTTTTTAATAATTTTTCTTTAAAAAGTTGAACTGTTGGTGTGCCCTTAATGCCAGCTTGTTTTGCAATATCTTGATTTTTATCAATATCTATTTCAACCCCGAGCACTGCACCGTCAAGTTCTCTAATTATTCTTTTTAATTGAGGTTTCAAAACATGACATGGGCCGCAGCTTGGGGAGCTAAAAATAACTAATAAGGGTTTTTTGCTCTCGTGATAAAGTTTCCTTAATGCATAACTGCCTTTTTGCCATTCAGCGTTTAAATCAAAGGTTTCTTCATTAACTTCATCTTCATTAAAATTTGAAGAATTAAGTTTTTTTTCTGGTTCGGGCGTTTCTCTGACTATAGTTTTTGCTAAGTTTTTCTCAGCTAGCCACCTTTCAGCAGCTAATGCTGCCATGCAGCCTGTTCCTGCAGCAGTAACTCCTTGTCTCCACTCTGAATCAACAACGTCACCTGCTGCGAAAATGCCTTCAACAGATGTCTCTGGTCGACCTGATTTGCAAGCAATATATCCTTTATTATCTAAATCAATTTTTTCACCTAAAAACTTTGTATTAGGTGTATGTCCTATTGCATAAAAAAGACCCTTAATATCGATCTCCCCTTTACCCTCTTGAGAGTGTATAGTTTCTATCTTCTCAAGCCATTCAGAGCCATCAGCTTGTTCTACTTTTGTATTCCAGTGGATTTCTATTTTTGGATTAGCTTTTACTCTATCAACCATTGCTGCGCTGGCTCTTAATTTCTCTGATCTAACAATCAAGTGCACTTTGCTACCATATTTTGTTAGGTATGCTGCTTCTTCACATGCAGAGTCCCCACCTCCTATAACAGCTAATTCTTCATTTCTGAATTGTGGAGTTGCCCCATCACAAATTGCACAAGCGCTTATTCCTTTACTCCAGAATTTATCTTCATTTATTACGCCTAATCTATTTGCACTTGCTCCAGTCGCAATAATAATTGAGTTTGCTTTTATAGTCCCTTCTAGAGTTTTTAATTCAAATGGATGTAAATCAGTATTAATTGAGACAACATCACTTTCATATAGATTTGTACCCCATCTTTCTGCTTGAGCCTTCATTAGGTCCATTAATTCAGGACCTAGTACACCATCGGGGAAGCCTGGATAATTTTCAACAAATGTTGTGGTCATTAATTGCCCACCAGGAATGCCACCGGAATTAAATCCTGTTACAAGCAAAGGCTGAAGATTTGCTCGTGCTGCATATATAGCAGCTGTGTAACCTGCAGGTCCAGAACCTATAATTACAAGATTTTCTACTTTTGAAGTTTTCTCTTTATTTACCATTTATCTATATATGTCATTATCAATAATAATAAATAAACCTAAACATTGAAGGTCGGGTTTTACACGATGAATTTATTATTTAATCGTTAACTTTTGAGTCTAATAATTCTTTTAGTTCCTTTGGAAAATTTAAAACAGAATCTCTTAAATTTTCGTTTTTTTCTCCAATATGTAATATCCACTCTCTAAATTCTTCAGCGATAGCATAACTATCCTCATATTTTTCTAAAGTATCCATTACAGAAATTCTATTGGTGGCCCAACAGGTCGCAATATCGATCCTTTTTCTAATGAAATTTTCCATCAAGATTTAAGATGTTCATTATAGGTAAACATATTAAGGAACATAATAATTGTCTAATAAGTTACAACTTTGTACTTCCAAACAATAATTTAATGTTTAATTTATATTTGAGAGGATTTTTGCGCCAATATTAAAGAAAACATAAAGAATTAGAGTTAAACAGCTTCGCTGTGATTCGCAAGTAGTCTTTCAACTTCCTCGAAGCCCTCTTTGGCTGAATTTATTGCAAGTTCCTCGCTAACTTTTTCTTCTGATACTAATTTTGCAGAAATTTTCTTCAAAAGAGTTTCCCTCTTTTCTCTTAGTGTAATAACAATTTCTTCTTCAATAATAGATTTTATTGCTTTAGAAATTATTTTTTTGTCATTTGCTTCTTCAAATGTACCCTGAACTAATTCTTGAATAAATAATCGATGCACCTCACTACTTCTTAAGAAGCTTTCTGTGGCATTGATAATACCCTCAACAAGAGTCTCATCAGGTTCAGAATCATTTTCTGCTAGCTTGAATTCCCAATCTAAATGTCTTCTTTGCCAACCTGCTGAGTGGAGGCTGGGCATGACTGTCTGTGAATACGTATCAACTGACATTTCATAAATCCTTTCTGCTAATTTCTCGCACCAGTCTTTACCATGCTTTTCTAGATTTTTCTTCATAGCTTGTCTGGGAACAGCATGACCACCATGATGACTATGACATACCCCATCAGGACATTCGATTGCTTTTAAACTCATTAGATTATTGGTACTTATATATTCTAGATAGCTATTTTTTATAGAAAAGAAAATATATTTTTAACAAAAATCCAAGACTTTTGACTTTCTTCAATTTATATTTAGTATGTTAAAAAAATAAATAAATTGACAAAGATACTTATTCCTTCTGAAACAAACTCTGGTGAAAGGAGAGTTTCAGCTACCCCAGAGACTGTAAAAAAATTAAAAAACCTTGGATGTGATGTTTATATTGAAAGTTCAGCTGGGAAATTATCAGGATTTAGTGACTTATCATATGAAGGGTCTGGTGGCACAATAATCAATGACTTAAATCAAAACATTTGGGGTGAGGCAGACTTAATATTTTGTGTTCATACTCCATCAGAGGTTAAATTAACTAAATTAAAGAAAGGGGCTGTTCTTCTTGGTCTTCTTAACCCATATGGTAATAAAGAACTTTTTAGGATTATAAAAAGTAATAAGATTTCAGCTTTATCACTAGAGTTGCTTCCGAGGATTAGTAGAGCTCAATCTTCTGATGTTCTTTCTTCACAGGCCAATATCGCAGGATACAAAGCAGTTCTTTTAGCTGCAAGTGAGTTGGATAGATATTTCCCAATGCTTATGACTGCAGCAGGCACCGTCCAGCCTGCCAAAGTAGTGGTTCTTGGTGGAGGCGTTGCAGGATTGCAGGCTGTTGCCACAGCAAAAAGACTTGGTGCAATAGTTTTTGTATCAGATATTAGACCTGCTGTTAAGGAACAAGTAGAGTCCCTCGGAGCAAGATTTATAGAACTTCCTGAAGTTGACGAAAAACCTGGAGAGGCCGGAGGTTATGCAAAAGCTGTAACACCCGAATTCCTTTCAAAACAGAAGGCTACTTTAACTAAATATTTATCTGAAGCAGATGTAGCTATCTGCACAGCGCAAGTTTTGGGTAAAAAGTCTCCTGTTTTAATAGACTCTCCCATGATTGAAAAAATGAGGCCTGGTGCAGTAGTGATTGATTTGGCAGTTTCGCAAGGAGGTAACTGCGAAGGAACAAAATCAAATGAAACTATTATAAAAGATGGGGTAAAACTTATAGGAGCGGGAGAATTACCTTCATCAGTTCCTTATGATGCAAGTTCACTTTATGCTAAGAACTTAACATCTTTGATTACACCATTTATAAAAGATGGTGTAATTAAATTAGATAAAGAGGATGAACTCATTTCTGGATGTTTATTAAGCGATGAAGGAGTTGTTCTTCAAAATAAAGTTTTTGAAAATTGAGGTTTTAAAATTATGTCTTTTATAAGTCTTCTTTGGGTTCTTTTACTTGGTAGTTTATTAGGCCTCGAGTTAATTGGAAAAGTTCCTCCTACTCTTCACACACCTTTAATGAGCGGAGCAAATGCAATTTCAGGAATAACAATGCTGGCAGCATTAACTTTAATTGTAAAAGCAGAAGGTAATGTACCACTTTTAATAATTGGTTCAATTTCTCTTGGATTTGCTCTTTTCAACGTTGTAGGCGGTTTCTTTGTAACTGATCGAATGCTTGCGATGTTTAGTCGTAAACCATCAAATAAGAAGTAATTTTTAAACATGAATCCACCTGCAATCATTAAATTCGTTATTGACCTTCTAGCTGTATTTTTACTGGCTTTGGGAATAAAAGGTTTGTCAAAAGTAAAATCAGCAAGGGAAGCTAATAGATTAGCTGCATTTGCAATGTCGCTATCAGTAGTAGGATTACTTTCTTATTATTTGGGTACTTCTGGAATTGCTATTCAGTCTTGGATTTGGATAATAATTGGATCAATCATAGGAAGTTTATTCGGAGCAATACTTGCAAAAAAAGTACCTATGACTTCCATGCCTGAGACAGTGGCATTGTTCAATGGTTGTGGAGGAATGTCATCACTTTTAGTGGCCTTAGGAGTAGCTATTTTTCCTATATCTGGTGGACAAGAAAATTTTGATTTTTTTAAGTCACTGATTAACGAAGTTTCTATATCTGTTTCTATATTTGTAGGTGCCATAACTTTCACAGGTTCAATTGTGGCTATGGCAAAGTTACAGGGTTGGTTGTCAACCCCAGGATGGACTCAGAGCAAATTTAGACATTTTGTAAATATTGTTTTTGCAGTTGCTTCCTTAATAGCCTTCTTTGATTTGATAAACGGCAATATAAGTTCAATTTGGCTTTTAGTTATAGTTTCTTCTTTATTAGGTATAGGAGTTACTTTGCCAATTGGTGGAGCCGATATGCCAGTTGTTATATCTTTATTAAATAGCTATTCAGGGATTGCAGCAGCAGCAGCAGGTTTCGTTGTAGATAGTCAGCTTTTGATAGTGGCAGGGGCAATGGTTGGAGCAGCAGGTCTAATACTTACTCAAGTAATGTGTAAGGGGATGAATAGATCATTGGTCTCAGTTCTTTTTGGAGGATCTTTGTCTGCTCAAAGTACGGCCTCTTCTGGATCAGGAGAATATACAAATATAACTTCTTGCAGTGTTGAAGAATGTGCATTGACTTTAGAAGCAGCTAATAAGGTAATAATTGTTCCTGGCTATGGTCTTGCAGTAGCTCAAGCTCAACATACTTTAAGGGAAGTGACAAAAAAACTAGAACAAAATGGTATTGAAGTTGTTTATGCAATACATCCTGTAGCTGGGAGGATGCCTGGACATATGAATGTACTTTTAGCAGAAGCAGATGTTCCTTACGAACAACTTAAAGAGATGGACGTTGTAAATCCTGATTTTCCTGCAACGGATGTTGTGTTAGTTTTAGGAGCAAATGATGTGGTTAATCCGCAAGCTAAAAATGATAGCTCTTCTCCTTTATATGGTATGCCAGTTCTTGATGTGCAGGAAGCAAGAACGGTATTTGTAATTAAACGAGGTATGAGTGCAGGTT
Source organism: Prochlorococcus sp. AG-459-B06 (assembly GCA_003209475.1). Classification (GTDB taxonomy): domain Bacteria; phylum Cyanobacteriota; class Cyanobacteriia; order PCC-6307; family Cyanobiaceae; genus Prochlorococcus_A. Next base: position 49,227 of record QCQY01000005.1, on the reverse strand, counting down.
ACTCCGGAATAAAAAATGATTTATTTGATCTGCCAAATACCTCTATGGTCTTTGGTGATGCAAAAAAGGTACTGAATGATTTAATTGGAGAATTAAAGGATCTTGGAGTTGGGGAGAAATAATAGTATATCTTTTAGTTTTTCAGATTACTTAAAAAATAAGCCATTTCGAGAAGTCTTACCTTGGATAGGTGGCGACTTACAAACTTTGAGAGATACTTTTGTTATTGATTTTGGTAAATCACAAAAAAATAAAAAAATATTCTTTCCGATTAATAAAATTCTTTCTAAAAAATTTGAATGTGATTATCTTCTAGGATTTTTAGAATTACCTAAAAACTTAAACTCTCTTAGGGGTTTTGTAATCGTTACACATGGTTTAGGGGGATCAACTAAACGGTTTGGTTTAAGAAGAATCTCTAGGAAATTAGTAAATAATGGTTTTGGAGTTCTTAAATTAAATCTAAGAGGATCTGGATCTGCGAGATATTTAGCTAGAGGAAATTATTGTGCTAGATGTTCCAGTGATGTTATTTCAGCTATTAATTATTTTAAAAAATTTATTAATTTAGAGTCTAAAGATCTCATTAAGATGAATAATCTTCCAATTTACGGAGTTGGATTATCTTTGGGCGGAACAATTCTTTTAAATGCCTGCTTAGATTACGATGAAAGCAATGGAGAAAAACTTTTAAATGGCCTAGCCTGCGTTAGTAGCCCTTTAGATTTATCATCATGCAGTCTCTGTATTGAAAAATCTAGAAATTATATCTACCAAAAATGGTTACTTCACCGCTTAAAAAATCAGTTACGGGACGGATTTAACGATGAAGGCAAAATTCTTAATAACAAGAAATTAAGAAAAAAAATTAGAAGTTTAAAAAGTATAAGGGAATTTGATCAGAAATTTACAGCTCCTAGCTGGGGATTTAATTCTTTAGAAGATTATTATGTAAAAGCTTCTCCAATATTTAGAATCCAAAACTCAATAAAAAAATTACCTCCAATGCTTTTTATTCATGCCAAGGATGATCCTTGGGTTCCATATAAGGATACTTTGAATTTAAGAAAAGAATCTATTGATAAATTTACTATTTTTATAACTGAAAAAGGAGGTCATAATGGTTTCCATTCGATTAATGGCTGCTGGTCAGACGAAGTCGTAAAGAACTGGTTTATGAGTATCTAGGACTATTTAAAAATGGTGTTTTTTTAAAAATCCATTTTTCTATTGGCTTACCGTTAATAATATGTGAGGTAAAAATTTCTGAAATTTTTTCTGGAGAAACTTTCTCGTACCAAATACCATCAGGCCAAACAAGAAGAATTGGGCCGTTCTTACATATCCTTAAACAGTCAGCTTTTGATCTTAATATTTGAATGTTTTTTGTAGAGGGATCATTCTCAAATTTTTTTAAAGTCTTTTTCAGACAATTCCATGTTTCTTGACCTTCATTGCCTTTAAAGCATTTCTGTTTTGTGGGTGTTGCGCATAGTAGAAGATGCTTTTTTATATTCACTTTTAGCCAATACTTACGTATTTTTTCCCTTTTTTAATTTCTTGCTTAACAAAAAGTCTGGCCCAATTGTCTACTTCAAGAATATCCTCCAATTCGGGACTCAAATTCAAATTATCCATATGTGATTCACAAGCTTTACTTATAAATGTTGGAATTTCTTGAAAAGAAATTTTTTCTTTAAGGAATTGTTCAACAGCCATTTCATTCGCAGCATTTAAGACTGCAGGCATAGTCCCAGAAGATTTTCCTGCGGCATAGGCAAGTCCCATGCATGGATATTTAAACTCGTCTGGCTCTTTAAAAGTTAATTTTCCAATTTCACTCAGGTTTAATCTTTTCCAATTTGTTTTAAATCTTTCAGGCCAACTCATCGCATATAGAATAGGTAGCTTCATATCTGGCCAACCTAATTGAGCTAATACTGAAGAATCTTCCATCTCAATCATTGAATGAATAATACTTTGAGGGTGAATAACTATTTCGATATTTTCGTAAGAGGTCCCAAATAAATAATGAGCTTCTATAACTTCTAATCCTTTATTCATAAGAGTTGCAGAATCTACAGTTATTTTTTTCCCCATATCCCAATTAGGATGTGAAGTCGCATCTTCCACTGTGACATGCTTTAAATCCTCAAGGGACCAATCTCTGAAAGCACCACCAGAAGCTGTTAAATGTATGGCTTTTAAACCCTTAGGCATAACTCCTGTTGAAAAATCTGCATTTTCATAATTGGGTAATCCTTGTAAACATTGAAAGATAGCAGAGTGTTCTGAATCAGCAGGTAAAAGCCTACTATTATTTTTCTTTAATGCAGGAATAACAATTGGCCCAGCCGCAATTAAAGTTTCTTTGTTAGCAAGTGCAATATTTTTCCCCGCATTAATTGCTGACATTGTTGGAATTAAGCCTGCACAGCCTACTATCCCTGTTACCACAGTATCTGCCTTATCCCAAGCTGCAACTGTGTTAATTCCCTCCTTTCCACCCAAAACCAAGGGAGCACTATCTAAATCTAAGTTATTAATATTATCTTTTAAATCTTCTATGAGATTTTTATCTTCAATTGCAACTACTTCTGGTTTATGTGTTTTAACTTGTTCAGTTAACAAATTAATATTTCTTCCTGCCGAGAGAGCTACCGCTTTAAACTTATCAGGCTGCTCATTAGCTATTTCGAGAGTTTGAGTCCCTATTGACCCAGTAGAACCCAGCACAGTAATGTATTTCAATTTTCTCTGATATTTCTAATATCTTCCCATTTAAAGGTGTATTTAAAAAACAAAAATTGCAAATTGGTTTTTTTCTTAAAATTTAGACCCTTATCCATGTTGTTATTTCTTTTGATTGATCAATAAGTTCAATACCTTTTTCTTTTAACAAATTCCTGATTTCATCGGCCTTCGAATAATTAGTTTCCTTTTTTGCTTTCAATCTTTCATTAATAAGCGATGATATTTCTTCTTCTGTTATTTTACTTTCTTTTACTAAAACTTCTTTTTTAAGACCAAGTACCTCAGTCAACTTTTCAAGAGTTTTAAAATTCTCAAGTAGAAAGAATTTTTCATTTAGATCTATTTTAAAACTTTCAACTCTTTGAAATTGGTTTAAAAAGTTTTTTAATGGTTTCGCTAAATCGTAAATAATTGCAATAGCACCTGCTGTATTAAGGTCATTTCCCAGAGCATCAGAAAAATTTAGCTTTTTTTGAGATAATTCAAAACTTATTTTCTCTTTATATTCTTCTTCGATAGATTCGTTTTTATCAATAGATCTAAAAGAACCTTTTGTAAGGTCCATAAAAGAAAGGGCTACATTAATATTTTTCCAAGCTTCTGAAGCACTCCTTAAAGCTTCTTCAGTAAAATCAAGTGGTTTTCTATAATTCACAGTCATAACAAAATATCGCAAAGTCATAGGGCTTATACCTGACTTAATTAGCTCTCTGATAGTTGTAAAATTTTTAAGTGATTTACTCATCTTTTGTCCATTTACATTGACCATCCCATTGTGTAACCAATAGTTTGCTAGCTTTTTCCCATTGGCTGCTTCTGATTGAGCAATTTCATTCTCATGATGTGGAAAAATCAAATCAGAACCACCTAAATGAATATCGATAGTATCTCCTAATTCATCTTTAACCATCGCCGAACATTCAATATGCCATCCTGGCCTACCTTTACCCCATGGCGAATCAAAAAATGGTTCATCATCTTTGGCCTTTTTCCATAGCGCAAAATCTTGCGGATTAAGTTTTTTACTTTTTTCCTCATTAACCATTCTTCCTTGCTGATTGATATTTTGTTCTTGTAAATTTTGATTACTTAGCTTTCCATAATTTTTATTTTTGAAAACAGAATAATAAACGTCTCCATCCCTAGAGTATGCATAACCTTTGTCCTCAAGGATTGTTATGAAGGAGCAGATATTGCATATATGATTCGTTGCTCTTGGCATGCTATCCGGACGCATTATCCCTAAAGAATCCATATCTTTATGAAATTCAATGATATTCTTTTCAGATACTTCCTTCATTGAACTGCCCTCTTCTTTCGCTCTTTTTAAGATCTTGTCATCAATATCTGTAAAATTTTGAACATACTTCACTTTGAAATCACTGTAAATTAAAAATCTTCTCAATACATCCCAAGCGATATAACTTCTGGCATGGCCAAGATGACATAAATCATAAACAGTTACCCCACAACAATAAATTTTTACTACATCATCAATAGGCTTAAAAACCTCAACTTTTTTGCTTAAAGTATTAAAAAGTTTGATCATCTTAAAATAAGTATTTCATAAGGTTTATTTTGTCTCCATCCAATTGTCTCCAATTCCAATATCAACTAAAAGAGGCACATTTAATTTTACACAATCTTCCATAGTCTTCTTTACTAATTTCGTCGTAATTTCCAAAGAATCTGGTTCAACTTCAAACAATAATTCATCATGTACTTGTAAAAGCATTTTTGCTGGAACATTCATTTCTATGAATTTCTTATTTAGTTGAACCATTGCAATTTTAATAATATCTGCACTTGAACCCTGAATTGGGGCATTGGCTGCGGCTCTTAGTGACTGTGCTTCCATGCCAGCTCTTCTTGCGGACTGCAAGTCAATTTCGTAAGGATCTTTTCCTATTAGTCTTCCAAGTCCGTTTTTATCAAACTTAAATTCTCTCTTTCTACCAAAAATTGTTTTTACATAACCTTTGGATAAGGCAAGCCTTTCTTGAAGTTCAAGAAATTTGAAAATTTTTGAATATCTTTCTTTGTATTTTATTAGGAATTCTTTTGCTTCTGGAGTACTTACTCCTGTAGAACGTGCAAACTTTTTTATCCCCATACCATAGATAACTCCGAAATTTATTGTTTTCCCAACTCTTCTCTCATCAGAAGAAATTTCTTCTTTCTCAAAAATTAATCTTGCAGTCAAAGAATGAATGTCATCATTTTTATGAAATGCATTTATTAGTATTTCTTCATCCGCTAAGTGAGCGAGTATTCTTAATTCGATCTGAGAATAATCAGCTGATAAAAGTTTCCAATTTTTTTCAGGCAAGAATGCTTTTCTGATTCTCCTACTAAATTCAGTCCTAACCGGGATATTTTGAAGATTAGGATTGCTACTACTTAGTCTCCCAGTCGCTGTAGCAGCTTGATTAAAGTTTGTATGAACTCTTCCTGTCTTTTCGTTAATAAGATTTGGAAGAGCATCAATATAGGTGCTAAGTAATTTGCTAAGAGTTCTATGTTTTATTAAATGTTGGATTATTTCATGTTCGTCGACTAATCTTTCCAGAACTACTGCATCTGTACTCCATCCTGTTTTTGTTTTCCGTGATTTTTTCTTATCCAAATTAAATTTTTCAAACAAGATCTCACCAAGTTGTTTTGGTGAAGAAAGATTGAAACTCTCCTCTGCTAACTCATAAACTTTACTTTCAATATCTTCTAAGGTACTTTTTAATTCTTTTGAGAGTTTATCCAAGTAAGGGATGTCGATGGTTATGCCATTCATTTCCATTTGGGATAATACCGGTTCTAAAGGCAGCTCGATTTCTTCGAACAATTTGATTAATTCATCTTTCTCCTTTGAAAAACCTTCTTTAAAAATTTTGACAATCTTAAAAGTTAGAAAAACATCATAACCGCAGTAAATACTTGCTTCATCAATATCAACAAATGAAAAGTCTTTATTTTTCCCAACTGTCTCCTTAAATGAAGGAGGCTTAAATCCAAATAATCTAAAACTAATTTCACTTAACCCATGTTTCTCCTGATTATGTAGAAGGTAGTCTGCTAACAAGGTGTCAAAGGTTACGCCTTTAAGATCAAGTCCATGATTAAAAAATATTTGCCTATCAAATTTAGAATTTTGGAGTGCCTTTTCTTTTTTTGGATCTTCTATCCAATTTCTTAGCTTTGAGAAAACATCTTCAATTGATAATTGATTGGAGGCCTCCTTTTTTGTTTGATGACCAAGAGGTATATAAAATAAATCATCATTTTCTTCTCCAAGACATAACCCTATCCCAACAAGTTCCGCATCGATTGGATTCAAACTATTGGTCTCTGTATCTAAAGAAACTATTTGATTAGTTTTGTCTAATCTTTGAATTAATTTATCAAGTAATTCGAAATCATTTACAACAGTTACGTTGATTTTCGGGATTTTATTTTCACTATTTTCTAATTCATTATTACCTGAGGCTTTTGGTGCCTTCTCCTCCTCTTTAGATACATTATTTTTGTCAAAACCACCTTTGCTGAAAGTTGAATTGAAAATATCAATTTGTCTAAGTAATGTTGATAGTTCTAGTTTTTGTAGTGACTCTGTAAGTAGTTCTTGATTTATATTTTTTAATTCATAACCATTACTTAAAATCAAAGGCACTTCAGTATTTATTTTTGCTAAATCTCTGGAAAGAAAAGCATTATGTTTATCATTTCTGAGCTTTTCTATAACTGAACCTTTTATGAATCCTTTATATTTTTTATCATTGTTCTGCTGAATCTTTTCCAAAGCATGATAAATTCCATCAAGTGTATCGTTTTCTTTTAGTAGATTAATTGCAGTTTTTGGACCTACCCCTTTAATTCCAGGAATATTATCAGAACTATCACCAGTTAAAGCTTTTAGATCAACTACTCTTTCTGGAGCAACTCCTAATTTTTCTTTTACTCCATTTTCATTCATAAGGGCTGGATTGCCACTTTTTGCATATGGACCACCACCCATATAAAGTACATAAATATCTTTTTGATCATCTACTAATTGAAATAAGTCTCTGTCTCCAGAAAGAATATTCACGCACCATCCTTTAGAAGAAGCATCATTTGCAATTGTGCCTAGGAGATCATCTGCTTCGTAACCTGGAAATTTAAAAATTGGTAAATTAAGACTTTCCTCTAAGATGATTTCTAGTTGTTCAATATCTTGAAAAAAAACATCAGGTGCTACATCTCGATTGGCCTTGTAATTTGGATCTAATTCATGCCTGAAAGTAGGCTTCTCGGTATCAAATGTAATACAAACACCCTCAGGACTAATATTTTTGCAATTATCCAGAAGGCTTTTTAGAAATCCATAAGTAACACTTGTTGGGAATCCCTCTTTGGTAGTTAAACCTCCATCAATCCCTTTACTAAATGCATAGAAGCTTCTAAAAGCAAGAGAATGGCCATCGACTAAAAGTAAAATTGGTTTCTTAGAGTTTTCAGATTTTAAACTCATTTTCTCTTCTTAGCCCAAGGTGGAATATCAATGAAGATTTGCTCTCCAGGTTCTAATCCATCAATTACTGAAGTTTTATTTCCACTGCTAATACCAATTTCAATTTTTTCAAATTTGGGAGAATTGTTTTTATCAACTTTCAAAATTCCCTTTTCACCTTTTTCAGTGACAATAGAAACTGTTGGTACTAGGATTTTTTCTTCATTACCTTCAACACTAAATTCAAGATCAGCAGTCATTCCAATTTTTATTTCTTCAAAAATATCTTTAAAATTTAAAGTTACTTCGAATGAAGTTACATTATTATCTTTTACAGCTCTTGTAGCTATTTTTTTAACTATGGCACTATATTTTTTTGATGGATAAGCCTCAATTCTTACAGAAGCTTCTTGACCTATTTTTATTCTGCCAATGTCACTTTCAGGAACTTTGGCAACAATTTCAAGGCCTTCTGATAGTTCAAAAATAAAGTTTTTAGTTTTAGAGTCTGAACTTAAATTTGTACTTGGGGTGACATAAGATCCTATCTCGGCATATTTTGCAGTTATCTTTCCTCTATAAGGAGCTTTAATTAAATAAAAACTTTTTTCAGCTTTTGCATCATTAAGTTTGGCGCTACTAATGTTATAGTTATTTTTATAACTTTCATAATCTTCTTTGCTTACTGCACCTTCTTGATATAAATATTCTCTTCTTAAAAATTCAGATTTTTGTTTTTCTAAATTTAATTCAAGTTCTTCAATTTTATAAATAAAATCTTCATCATCCAGAGAAGCTAAAACCTGATCTTTTTTTACAAGATCGCCCTCCTCTACTTTAATTTCTTTTATTACACCTTGCTTCCTAGGACCAATATTGCTCGTCCTGATTGCTTTTACTTCACCACTAGTATTAATTGAATCTGAGAGGATTCCTTTTTCAACTTGAACGACAAAATCAGAAATATCTTTTGACTTATTTTTCTTGAAGGAATTGGTTATAAAAACGAAAAAAATAGCTAAAGAAAGCAAAATAATTCCACTTCTTAGATTTATATTTTTTTTTATTAAATCAAGCATTTCTTTTGAAAACAGTAATTGAGGATATTTGGGAACTAAATAAATAATCAAGTCGATTATAATTAACTTATCCAAGATTGGTTAAGTAAATACTATCTTACTAGAAGATGTTTTCTTGATAATTTTTCCATAAATTTTTTCAAATGTTAAAAGCAGGTATTATTGGATTACCAAATGTTGGAAAATCAACTTTATTTAATGCACTTGTAGAAAATGCTAAAGCACAAGCGGCTAATTTCCCCTTTTGTACTATAGAACCTAATAAAGGTATAGTATCTGTCCCAGATCAAAGGTTGCAAGAGTTAGGTGATTTAAGTTCCAGTCAAAATATTATCCCTACAAAATTTGAATTTGTAGATATCGCAGGCCTTGTTAAAGGAGCTAGTAAAGGAGAAGGTTTGGGGAATAAATTTTTATCAAATATTCGCGAAGTTGATGCAATAGTTCATGTTGTAAGGTGCTTTGAAGATGGTGAAGTAATTCATGTTTCCGGGAAAGTAGATCCTTTGGATGACATTGAGATAATTAATTTGGAATTGAATTTAGCTGATTTAACCCAACTCCAAAAAAGAAGAGAAAGAATTAAAAAACAGGTTAAAACTAGTAAAGAGGCAGCAAAAGAAGATTCTTTACTAGAAAGAATTGAAGAAGAGCTACAGAAAGGACTTTCAGTTAGATCAATATCTCTCAGCGAAGAAGAAAATTTAATAATTAAGCAATTATGCTTCCTTACCGCAAAACCAATTATTTACGCAACAAATTTGAATGAAAATGATTTAGCTGAAGGGAATGATTTCTCATCAAAAGTTCAGAGTTTTGCAACTAGTGAAAATACAGAATGCATAAAAATATCAGCGCAAGTCGAATCTGAATTAATAGAGTTAGAACCAGAAGATAAAAAAGACTACCTTATGGGTTTAGGAGTAAAAGAAGGGGGATTAAGTTCTTTAATTAGATCAACATATAAATTACTGGGATTAAAAACTTATTTCACTACAGGAGAAAAGGAGACAAAAGCCTGGACTATAAAAGATGGAATGACTGCGCCACAAGCAGCAGGAGTCATTCATACTGATTTTGAAAAGGGATTTATCAGAGCTCAAACCATTTCATATCAAAATTTAATTGATTCTGGTTCAATAGCAAATGCAAAAACTAAAGGTTTATTAAGAAGTGAAGGTAAGGAATATGTTGTAAACGAAGGAGATGTAATGGAGTTCTTATTTAATGTTTAGTTAGTCTTTTAAGGCTTACCATTTTGCTTTTTGAATTTAAATTCAAAAAATGAAATTAATAAAATTAAAATACATCCCAAAAAACTTCCTAATAACCCAAAAATAATAGTTGTAAAGCCATCATCGTAGCCGTATTGTAATTGTGGTAAGTGAGGGGGTATTGGCATTATTATTTTTCAACAGAATTTTCAATATCTTCAAGTAAATGTTTAGTTGATCTACTAAAACCGTTAGTTTTTAAATAGTTTTGAGCCTCTCTAAATTTTTCAGCTACTCTTTTTGCATAGGGAGTATTCATGGAATTTTGAGTCATGTTGAAAATGCGACTAAATTTATAATCTGATTAAAATACACCCTTGATAAGTATTCAAAAATACAAGAATATAAAAATAGGATTTTTTACTTACTAAAAAATTTATTGTAAAAAGTTCTTGACTCTCCACAATAAAGTTTTTTCAAATTAGGAAATTTGACAATGACAAATATATTATTAATTATTTTTTTTGTACTTTTATTTTTATTATTTTTTTATTTAAAACGAAACAATAATTCAGTAAAAAAAACGAAAATTAATGTACCAAATATACCTTTTTTAAAAGAACAAGAATTTAATCCTGATATAAGTACAAATAATTGGGATTTACACAAACTTAGATTAAATAAATTTAGGAGATCACAATATAAGGGATTAACTTTCTTTGTAAGTTCAGAAAATAGAATTTACTATCTTTCTGAACAAGGAGATAAAGTTTATTGCTAACAGGAGAAATTAATTTTATAAATAGGAAAAGCCGATAGAAATTAATAATAATAAAATGAAGTATTTATTTTTATTATCGGAAAAGTTTTACAGGTTTATCGAATGGGAGTGGAATACCTTAAAAAATCTAAGACGGACAAAAAGAAAGAATTTTTTTTTAAGAGGATCATTTGCTTTATTTAGTTTATTCTCTATTCTTTTTTTAATATTTTCGCTTCCTATTGCTTTTGGAATATTATTTGGAGAGGGATTAAAATTTAGTATTTTTTTTATTTGGATATGGATTTTAAATTTAAAGTTTTTTTGAAAATGTATAATTAATTTCCCGAGATAATTTAAAATTAAGAATATAAAAAATTTACCTTATGCCAAAAATATTCAAACAAAATAAGTTCGCTTTGTTGGGAGCAAATGTAGTAATAATTTTACTCTGGGTAACTATATCTTCTTTTTTGATAAATTTATTTCAAAGTGAAAATGCCCCATTTTATATATATAAAATTTCTTATTTAATAAAATTTCTCCCTCCTATTTGGGTTACATGGTTCCTATGGATAAAAAGAGGTGGTTTAAAAAGGTAAATAATAAAAGCATTTTTACGTTTTTACTATAAAAATAAATCAGTTAAAGTCTTTTACTTACTTGAAATTTTTCATGTAAGAATTAGGTAATTGAGAGATTGTTATTAGCTAAGAAACAATCTCTTTTTTTTTCAAATATTTTTTCTAATAAAAAAGTGCTTGACAGTATCCCTATTGACAAACACTCATGACGATCAATTTAAAATTAAACAGATAATCTATTATCAATTTCAACCACGCCAGAATCCATAAGACGACCTATTTTAATAACTAAAGCCATATCTAACCTTGAGAATTCAGCTTGATGGATAGTTATCCAATCGAGTTCAGAAAGGGTTATAACTCCTAAAGTATTTACTTTAAGAAAAAGTAAGCCTAAATTCATTTTAAAAAATTCCTGGAATTATCCAGCCGAATAAGCCATAATTTACAACTAATGCAAATAAGCCCATCATTGCCATTCTTCCATTGGTTCTCTCGGCGTATTGCCAATAATTTGTTTTTGAATTTTCCATTTTTTTGAGTTTTAGGTTTATTAAATAGTTAGTTTTAAACGAAACCAGGAATTATTTGACCTGTTGTTAGATATGCTCCAACAGCAGCAATTAGTCCAAGCATTGCGAATCTGCCATTAAGAGTTTCAGCAATAACCTTTTCTTTTTCGATTGTTTTGTTTTTTGTGTTTTTCATTTGATTAAGAGATGAATAGTTTAAATTTTCGTTTTGAAATTGCTTGGTTAAATAAGCAACGAGGATGGCTGTAACGAACACAATTACGGCTAAAAAACCTGAAAGTGGACTCATTAAAAAATGCCAGGAATTATTTGTCCAGTTGAAACGTAAGCACCAACTAATGCAACAAGCCCAATCATTGCCCAACGACCATTAACTTTTTCTGCATTTTGTGGGTAGCTGTCGTATGAAACAGACTCATCTATGTAGGGACGTGTCTCAGTAGGAAACATATTCTGTCTGCCGCCTGATTCAGTAGTAACGTTTGAATTAGCCATTGAAGTTGTGTAATTGTTAATTAATGTAACACTACTATTAACAAATGTAAAGTATTGAGCTGAAATTAAGTCATTTTCAAGATATTCGCTACATAACTGTAGCGTAAACGTAACATATACTATCAAATAGTTGTTTTTTGGGATTGCTTTTTTATTTCCTTGGCATCATAAGCAGAGCAATTTTGTATAAAAGATGTGAAAAAAATACTTTTTTAAAAGTTTTAAATATACGTCTTACTAGGAAATGCTTGATTTAGGCTTCTATTTTCTTAAGTGGATCTAATTCTGAATAGCTTATTCTTTTGATATTGAAATAAGTTGGTCAGGATCATAATTAGAAATCCAACTTAGTATTTTTTCTTCTTCTTCTAATGTTTTAGTACACGCAAAACCATATTTTGCTCTCACTTTTTCAGAAGCTTTATGCAAAGCTTGAATAGCAATAGACTTAAAATCTGAAATTTTTAAGGAATCTCCAGGTTTCAAATATTCTAAAATTACTGTAGAAGGTGAATATAGAGATGTTTGTTTACCGTCAGGTAAATTTATTTGAAAATTAATTTCAGGCATTTTTAAATTAGTATCCTTTGTTTTATATGAAAATTTTAATTGATTGGAACATTATTGATTTAATTTGCATTATTAAATCCAGTGAGAGGAGTATCTTCTTCCCAAAGCAATTTTGCTCCATTTGAGTTTTTGATATAAACACTGCTATTCCCATTTTTAAAGTTGCCGACATGACAGCAAATTAGTTCTTCATATGCTCCTAAAGCTTCCTTTAAAAAATAAGCTTTAGATGGCTTAATAGCACAAAGAAATCCATAGCTGGGGAAACAAGTAAGCCAGTCGAATTCTTTAACTCCTTTAGGGCGTTGAATTTTCTCAAGATCAATTACAATTGTTTTTCCAGAAGATTCAGCAAACATAACTGCAGTACCTGTTATACCGCCCATGCTTATGTCTTTGGCTGCATGAATGATATTTTTTTTTGCAAGAAATGGTATCAAAGAAAAATGTTTTCTAAGTAAAGTTGCAGATGCTTTCGTAGCCGCATCCCAAAAGGGATAATCTTTAAAAAAGCATCCATCTTTGTTTGCTATTATCCATAATTCATCTTCAGACTCTGCGAATCTTGAAGAAAGAATAGGACCATCTACCAATCCAAGAATTGATACTGATAAAGCAGAATAAGGACTTTTTTGATTTGAGTGACCACCAACCATTGGTACATTAAATTTTTCACAGGCAAAATTCATGCCAGAAAGAATTTGATTATGTTTTTCTAAATCATTTATGTCACTCCAAATACTGTTAACTAAAGCTAAAGGTTTACCGCCCATCGCAGCGATGTCACTGATATTTACCAATACACTGCTCCAGCCTGCGAACCAAGGCTCTTTTTCTACTAAGCTTGGGCTAATTCCTTCACTCGCCATTAATAACAAACCTGATTGTTTAGGGATTACTGCAGCATCATCTCCAAGCATTGCAGATTTGCCAAGTTCACTGAACGGGCTATGTGAGAAAGTTTTTGCAGCACTTTGAATATCTTTTTTAGATTCAATACCACTATGTGTCTGCAATTTTTTGATAAGTTTATCTAACATTTTTTGTGGTCACTTTCCCACTAAATATGAGCCTGGTCTGCTTAATTTTGAAGGCTTGTAATAATTTAAGTCAGCCTCCATTAAGTGATGTTTTATTCCTTTGATTTCAATTTGTTTAATTGAATTCCATTTAAGTCGTCTAAAAAATCTTACATTTTGTATCTGAACGGTTGCTAAAAATTGATCGCATCCCCATCCATTTGCTGTAGTTACTGCTTTCCAGATCAATCCTTTTCCTATTTGGTTGAATTTGCGAAAAGTGGAATCTACACCTAGTCTCCCGCCGTACCATTGTCTTTTTTCTGTTTCGTAAATTCTCACTACGCCAACGACTCTCTCTTTTGTGCCATATCCATAATTCAAAGAAACTATTGGGTACGCAACTTGATCAATTTCATCAATATCTGATTCAGCAAAAATATTTTGTTCTTCGCAAAATATTCTCTTTCGTAATCCCCAGTAGTCTTTGATAAGGGGAGAATTCTCTTCAAGCAAATGAAATGAAAAGTTTTCAGAATTTGAATTTGGAGATAGCATGAAATCTTCTTCTTCAATCCCAATACCTGATCTTACAGAGGGTGTGAAATAGAAAGGTGCAGAGCTAAAGCTTCTGCCTATATCCTGACTTGAGGGGTCAATAAAAAACATAATTTTTTAACTCTCAAATAGGGATAAAGCTGAGCAGGCTCCGCATTTGGCACAACCAGCTGACATTTCATCAGATTTTATGTTGCCTTCATTTAGTAAATGCGAGACTGATTGATAAATATCAATCATGAAATCAGTACTTGGGGAGGGATGATGTTCTAGAGGAGTTCCTGCTATTGGCACAAATGGAACTATAAAAGGATAAACTCCTATAGATATCAATTTTTTACTGCAATTTATTAGAGATTCTTTGCTATCACCTAATCCGGCTAATAAATATGTAGAAACTTCTCCTCTTCCAAATATTGCGACACTTTCTTCGAAGGATTTATAGTATCTTTCAAGAGAAATTTCAGATTTGCCAGGAAGAATTTTTTTTCTTATCTCCTCCTCTACAACCTCTAAATGCATGCCTAAGCTATCTACACCTGAGTCTTTCATTTTTTTAAACCAAATAGGATCATCAGGCGGTTCGCATTGACCTTGGATTGGAATATCAACTTTAGCCTTAACAGCCTTAGCTGCTTCTGCCATTATTCTCGCTCCCCTATCGCTACTGTTAGGGGTCCCTGTTGTCATTACTAATTGCTTTATTCCATCAAGTCTTACAGCTGCTTCTGCAACTTCAGCTATTTGATCTGGAGTTTTTCTTACAATGGTTTGTGCGTTCTCCAAAGATTGCTCTATTGCACAAAACTGGCAAGATTCTTCTCTATTTCTGAAACGAATACATTTTTGAAGAATAGTTGTAGCTAATACATCCTTGCTATGAAGAAGAGCAATCGATTTATAAGATATACCGTCTTTTGTTTTTAAAGAATAAAAATTTGGTTCTTTTGTGGTAGATAATTCCTTAATGTTTGAATCTTGATTATTTTGGAGAATAAATTGTCCGTCAGGCTTCTCTGAAAGTTGATAATTAGATTTCTTAGATACGTGATTATAAACGGGTACCATCACAGTTTTCCCTTCAATTGTTAAAGCTCTATGATCAGATGGACCAGCTCCTCCTTTCCTACCCCTGTTGCCCTTTTTAGGAGTGGAACTTATCCCATTAACTTGCAACTCAGTAATAATTTTACCTATTTCAGACATGATTGATTTCCTCTAAATAGTCTTTTGCAGTTAGATCTTTTGGTATGATATTTTTCTTATTTGTCATCTCAAATACTTTGTTAGGGGATGTATTTAGTTTTAGAGAAAGAAGATCTGGACGACTGTAGTGACCAACACTATCCATCATTCTTTTCCTTTTAGTAATAAGTGATAAATTAATTTCTGCTATTACTAATCCTTCTCCTTCATCAAGTGGTCCTGCTAAATATTTGCCTTCTGGACTGATAATTGCTGTATGACATCCTCCCTGAAATGCTTTGTGAAGATTGGTTTCGGACGTTATCTTTTCATAATCTTCTGGATCTAACCATCCTGTTGAGCAAATCACAAAACAGCCAGCCTCTAAAGCGTGATGTCTCATTGTAACTGCAGTTTGCTCGGTAAATATTGGACCAACCAATGAACCAGGAAATTGAGCACAATGTATTTGTTCCCCTTTAGCCATAAGAGCAAACCTAGCTAAAGGGTTATAGTGCTCCCAACAAGCCAAAGATCCTATCTTGCCAAGTTGAGTATCTACAACTTCTAAGCCAGAACCATCACCTTGACCCCAAATCATTCTTTCGTGAAACGTAGGAGTTATTTTTCTTCTTTTTAGAATAATTTCACCTTTTTCGTTGAAAAGAATTTGAGTATTGTACAAACTTCCACCATCAAGTTCATTAACTCCTAAAAGAACTTGGATTTTATTTTTTTTAGCTGATTTCCCAACTATGTCTGTAACTGGACCAGGGATTTCTACTGCTTGCTCATATAGCTTCATATGAGATTTACCCATGAGAACTGGCGGCTCTACAAATGAAAAATATGGGTAGTAAGGAAGAAAAGTTTCGGGAAAGACTATCAACTTTACATCTTTTGTAGCTGCCTCTTGAATCTTTAAAAGAACTTTATTCAATGAGCCATTTAAGTCAAAAAGTACAGGTCTGACTTGAGCAGCAGCCACTTTAAATGTTTTAGTCATTTTCTTGGATCTTATGTCTTACAGAGTCCAAGTATCTAAAATAAATGCCCCTTCTTTACGATGCATTAAAACGATATCGAGAACATCTAAAGGACTGATTGGTTTTATCCCCGGAGTAAGAGCTCCTTCTCCATGTCCGTACAAAGCTTGTAATGCAAATCGACAGGCATAAACTTTACCGCCTTGACCCATAAATTTTTCTAAGCGAGCATTAAAATTTAAATGACCATCAAATGCTGCATCTCCAAGCTTTGGAAAGCCTCTTTGTAGACCTAAAGTCACTCCAGGACCATATAGCAATATTGAAGTTTCAAATCCCTTGTTTATAAGACGACTAGCTTGCAAAAGATTAACAAGACCAATAGATCCCTCAAAAGCGACAGTATGAAAAGTTAGTAAGGCTTTCTCACCTGGTTCGGCTTTAACATCTGGGAATACTTTTTCTTCATAATCAACTAAGAATTCTCCAGGCTGATTCGCGGGACGAGTTACGGATGGCATGAAATTTTTTAAAACTTTGATTATTTTCTGACTTGATTTTCAAAAAGAATGTAACCGATATCACCAAATTAGTTAACTTAAGATTTCAGAGCAAAAAATTTTTTTGGTGAGTTTGATAACAAATTAAATCTCATAAATATGACAAAATTTTACTAATAAATAAAAAGATGGCTGAAGAATTTTTAAATCAAATTTCTGCTAAATGTTCTGTCATTATAATTGGCGCGGGACAAGCAGGGTTGTCTATTGCACATTCACTACAAAAAAAAGGGATAAAGCCTCTTATCTTAGAAAAAAATTATGTTGGGTTTTCTTGGAAAGAACAACGTTGGGATTCTTTCTGCCTTGTTACTCCAAATTGGCAATGCACACTTCCTGATTATCAATATTCTGGTAAAGACCCTAATGGGTTTATGGATAAAGAAAATATAGTTAAGTATTTAAAAAAATATTCTGAATTTGTAAAGGCTGATATTCTTGAAGGGATTGAAGTAAAACATTTAGTTAAAAAAAATGAAAAGTTTTTTATTTCAACTAATCGTGGAAATTTTGAAGCTGATCAAGTTGTTATAGCAACTGGAGCTTATCATGTTCCGAACCGACATCCTCTTTCTGAGAGATTACCAACTAATATCCTGCAAATTGATGCGAGAGAATATAAAAATGCAAATTCATTACCAGAAGGATCTGTCCTAGTTGTTGGCAGTGGTCAATCAGGTTGTCAAATAGCTGAAGATCTTTTTTTTGAAAAAAGAAAAGTTCATCTAAGTGTTGGGAGTGCTCCAAGATCTCCCAGAAGGTACAGAGGAAGAGATGTTGTAGATTGGCTTGACAGAATGGGTTATTATTCAATGCCTATTGGTGAACACGACGATCCTAAAAGTGTAAGGAATAAAACTAATCATTATTTGACTGGAAGAGATAACGGAAGAGAAATAGATCTTAGAAAAAGAGCAAAAGAAGGGATGAATCTTCATGGGCGACTTAAAGAGTTAAATATTGATAATATTCAATTTTCAAATGATCTTTCTAAAAATCTTGCTGGAGCAGATTCTGTTTACTGCAGAATAAGAAATAGTATTGATGAGTGGATTTCAAAAAATAATATAGATGCTCCTAAAGAAGAAATATATGCTCCATGTTGGGAACCAAAAGAAGATGTCAAAGGTACTCAACTTGAATGCAAAAACTTAGCAGTAGTTATTTGGTGTACAGGTTATAAAAGTGATTTTAGTTGGGTAGATATCTCAGTTTTTGACGGAACTGGTATCCCAGTTCATGAAAGAGGCGTTACTCAATCTCCTGGGTTGTATTTTCTTGGTTTGCCTTGGCTTTATACATGGGGCTCAGGACGTTTTTGTGGAGTAAAAGATGATGCAAACTTTTTAGCGGATATTATTTCATTGAGATCAAATAAATCAGCTGCTACTAAAGAAATGCTTGAGTGCAAAGCTCTTTTGGGTTCTTAAATTTCTAATATTATTAATGAAAAATAAATTAAATATAAATTAAATATAAATTAAAAATAAAATTCTTAGAAAAAAGGTCATTTAAGTATATTGCACTACATCAATTACCTATCAGGAATAATTAATTTAAGGATATAAATCTATTTCGAATAATTATGGAATTCGCAAAAAAATTCATGACCGAAAAAGCTGAAAAGCTCAACGGTAAAGCTGCAATGCTTGGAATGTTTGCTCTTATAGGGGCTTACTATTTTACAGGTCAAATTGTTCCTGGAATATTCTAATAAAAACCCTTTTTATATTTTTTTCAGGGCTTTATCTAGCCCTTTTTTTCTGATTCAATATTCCCTTTTTAATTATCTAATAATTCAAATAGTTTACTTATAAGAAGCTTTCTTTTAAAAAAAGTTTTATCAATATATTTTTTATTCTCTTCTCTTAAAATTTCCTGACCATTTGAGCCCAATCCTTTAAAGACAAATTCTTTATCTTCTTTAATCCACTTATCTATCATTGCCCCGGTTGTCTCTATATGGAATTGTAACCCGTAAGCAAATTCATCAATTTTAAAAAACTGTTCCTTACAACGCATGCTACTAGCTATGAGTACTGCCTTATTGGGTAATAAAATCCTGTCTCCATGCCAATGCAGAACATGAAAAGGCTCTTCAAGAAGTTCTTTAAAATCTTTATTCGATTTGTCTATAAAAATCTGAGACCATCCAATTTCTGCTAATGCTTTTGGAGGTGATCCATATTTAAGAATTTCTACATCTCCTCCAGCAGCACTCGCAAGCAACTGAGCACCCAAGCAAATACCGATTATAGGCCTCTCATTTTCTAATTCTTTTTTTATAAAATCTCTTTCTAACTTAAGCCATGGATATCTGTCGCTTCCAATATCTTTAACTCCCATTGGTCCACCCATAATTAAAATTAAGTCACCTTTTTTTGTTTGCGGTAAAGCATTTTTATTATCTAAACGAATAATTTCGATTTTTAAATCTCTTTCTTCAGCAAATTGTTCAAAAAGACCTGGCCCCTCTATTTCTAAATGCTGCAAAACTAATAGGCGTCTTATTTTCTTCATTCACTTTCCATTATTTCAGCTGATTCAGAACAAACATTAACGCTAAACCACTTCATTGCCGACCAAGTATTTTCTTCGTATGTACCTGCTGCAATACTTACAAAACAATCATTTTCATACCAACTCCGATAACTGGGAGTTACTCCCGTTCCTTTTAATCTATTTTCTAAGCCTTTTCCATATTTTTTAATAACAAGATTTATAGCTTCATTCTCAATTTCTCTTTGCTTTTCATCAGCAAAACCTCCTAGTGGAATAAAAAAAAGAATTGATGCAATAAGTAAACGTATCATTGCGTCTTTTTTTATATGTAACTAATCTCATATCGATTAATTAATTTTTTAAAATCATCAACTCTATTTTGTCCATGTTTTAATGGTCTTGAGGAGTCAAGAACGGCTGCACAACATAATTGCCAACAAGATTTTTCATCTAGTCCTAATTTCTTACATATATTTTTTGGAGCTTTGATAACTGTATTTATTTCTGCGATATGTTGAGTAGTTTCCCATAATTCTCCTTCAAGAAAGTCAATTTCAATACTAGATAATAGTTCTGTAGCAACGTAATCCTCGATTAGCTCAGTTAATTCCACAATATTTTAATGAAACAGAAGAAGTTAAATCATCTCTTAGTATTTGTATAGCAAGATAAAAAAAAAGGAGCTAGTTTTCACCTCATCTTGAATCGCCTATCGATCATTAAGAAACTACATTATTTCGTATTGATCAAGTTTGGTTTTTAATTTTGTTGCTTGTTTAATTAATGACAAAGTTTCTTTTCTGCCAGTTGAATTATTAGCCTGGACTATAAGATCGGCGTATTTCTTTGCGATTTTTTTTTCCATGATTTAAGATACATCAATACTTTTTTTGAATCTTTCAACTAGTGAGTCATGTCTAGAAGTAGATAAGGAATCAACACTTAAAACCTTAAAGTTAACAAATTGGAACGGGTTAACTCATATTTAAATTTATACTCAACTAATAAAAAAGCTGTTGGTATTCAAGATTACATTGTTTTCAAACCCTGATTTAATTTATAGTTATCTAAGAATAGGATTAAAAATTTTCAAATAATTTATTAATTCAATTAAAAAAAGGGGGTTAGCCCCCCTCGGTTTATTAAAAGACCTAATTTACTAATTACCTGAACCTAGTGGAGCCCAAAGAGTTGCTTCAGAACTTATAACAGGGACTACTCCTGTTGTTTTAGTATTAGAAACTTTATTTTTAACAATAGGAGTATCTTGTGCTCCTAAAGCTGCCCATAAAGTTGATTGATGAGCTAGAACTGGTTGAACTTTTAATGGTTGAGATTGAAAAGAAGGCTTTTGAGTTCTTACAAGTTGAACTCCAAGAGAGCCAACAATAAATGCTCCAAGAAAACCTGCAAATATAGCAGTAATATTATTACTACTTATTGAGGTAGATACGTTACTGGACATAATAGTTATGTGACTAAATTTCATTTTTGATTGAAGTCCCCGTTCCTTGGCTTCAATCTTAATGCGGCTCGTAGAACGAGATGAACGTTTATGTAGTCTACGCTACATTTTAACTATAATGACAATTTAATTTACAAGATGTTAATGGCAATACAAAAACTTATTAAAAAAAAGAAATTTTAATTTTAAAGTGAAGAAAATATATTTGAATTTTTTTGAGTAAAAAATAATTGATTATTTTCATGATAGTTTGCAGAATAACTTTGGGAAACAACAGTTCCATGAGTTACTCCAAAAATAAAACCAAGTAAAATAGCTAAACGCATCCAATAACACAAATTTGATGTTAATTTCCCTCGAATTAAGAATATATGATGTTGTTATTTATACTAAATAATTTTTTATCCTCCAAGATATGACATTGATGGGTGCATTTTTTGATTTTTGTCAGTTGTTTTCTCTAATACTTTAAATCGATCTTCACTATAGTTATCTTCTCTAGCTTCCCAAATGCTCTTGATTTTATTTTCCAGTTCATGAAGATTTATTGGTAGGGACAACCATGGGTTTAAATTTATACCTTCACTAGAAAAGAGACATGTATAAGCATAACCATCGCTAGTTATCCTCAATCTATTACAATCTGAACAAAAAGGATTACTTATTGAAGAGATTGTACTTATAAAACTTTTTGAATCACTCATGTACCACCTATTAGCAGTTTGTCCCTCCTTTCTACCGTAGTCTTTTAATCGATGCTTCTTCTTTAATAACCTAATAATTCTTTCAGAGAAAAAAACATCTGATGGCCGCCAATTATTAGATGTGCCTACGTCCATATATTCAATGAAACGAATTTCTATTGACCTTTTTTTTGCAAAATCAACTAATTCAAAAATTTGATTATCATTTATCTCTTTTTTTATGACTGCATTTATTTTTAATTTTCCCGCCTTTGGATTAAATCCAGCATTTATTGCATGATCTATTCCTTCAAGGACAGTAAATAATTTTTCTTTGCCAATAATTTTATTTTCTTCTCCAATCATGTTTGTAAAAATATCAGGATCAATCGCATCTAAACTTACTGTTATGCGGTCTAAACCATTTTTAAAAAGATCATTAGCTTTTTTTTTAGAAAGCAAATATCCATTGGTGGTTAGAGAAATATCCTGTAAATTAGCTATTGGATTTAATTCTTCTATTCTTTGCGATTTAATTTCATAAAGAAGTTCATCTAATTGAGAACTCAATAAAGGTTCACCTCCAGTAATTCTTAAAGAATTTACCCCTAATCGACAACTGACTAAAATTAATTTTTTAAATTGTTCAATATTTAACACATCCAAACCATAATTCTCCGGCTTACAATAAATACAAGAAAAATTGCAATTTTGTTTAAGAGATAACCTTAAAACTTTTAACTTTCTTTTTCTATTATCCTCCAATTGCTTAAGTTCCATTATTCATATTTAAAAATTCTTTCTTCGAATTTATATTAATTAAATCTCCATAATTTGCATAGAAATATTTATGAGGAATTTGATCAACCCAACCGAGAAAATTTTTCTTCCCAGAGGATAACTTTTTTTTTAATATAAAATGATTTTCTTCATTGATGGGATAAATACCGAATAATGGCTGTGCAAAAATTCCATCGTGGGATATTACCGCAAAATTTTGATTTTCTTCCCATGATTTAAAAAGTGAATAGATTAATTTTGTATTCAAATTTGGCATATCGATTGGGATAATTAGGATATTTTTAGTGGTTTTTTTAAAAGATGAAAAAATTTGTTCGATACAAGTTAAGGGACCATCAAAGGGTCGGACATCTGAAATAAAGCCAACATTATTACTTTTATTTATTTCTTTTAAATGAGAAATATAATTTGTTATTACATAAGTCTCTAAATTAAGGTTATTTAATATTTTTATTTTATGAGACAGCCAATTTCCGCCTTCATGATGTTTAATTAGAGCTTTATCAAATCCCATTCTTGAACTCTTGCCACCAGCCAAAATAAATGCTTTAAATTTTTTATGTTTTATTTCCATAACTTAGGTAATATTTTTCCACGAGTATTATATGTATCGAATAATACCAATAAATAAATTACTTATTTTTCCCCAATTTTGATTTTATTAGTGCTGGCTATTAATTCTAGTCTTTAAAAAAAGTTGCATTTCTTAAAATCCAGATTTCGTATTAAATAATACAAATGGATGCATTGAACGAAATCTAAATTGCTAAAAATTAATCTGAAGAAAATTTTTATGTTAAGTGATGTTTGGTCTTTAAATGGCAGATACAGAACTCTTCACCTCACCTGGTTTGCTTTTTTCCTTACTTTTGTTGTCTGGTTCAACCTCGCACCTCTTGCAACTACTGTTAAAGCTGATTTAGGTTTATCTGTTGCTCAAATTAGGACAGTAGCAATATGTAATGTTGCTTTAACTATTCCAGCAAGGGTTTTGATTGGAATGTTATTGGATAAATTTGGCCCAAGAAAAACTTATTCAACAATCTTGATATTTTCTGTAGTCCCATGTTTATTATTTGCTAGTGCGCAAGACTTCAATCAACTAGTTATTGCGAGATTGCTTTTATCAATAGTAGGCGCAGGTTTTGTTATCGGAATAAGAATGGTATCTGAGTGGTTCCCTCCCAAAGAAATTGGTTTGGCTGAAGGAATATATGGAGGATGGGGAAATTTTGGATCTGCTTTTTCTGCTCTTTCTCTTGTTGCCGTAGCTGGCTTCTTGTCTTTTTCAGGAGGATTTGAGTTGCCAACTGGAGCTGTACTTAACTGGAGGGGGGCTATTGCTCTTACAGGGATTATTTCTTTCGTTTATGGAATTATCTATTTCTTTAGTGTAACTGATACACCTCCAGGAAAACCTTATCAAAGGCCTGCAAAAACAGCTGGTTTAGAAGTAACCAGTATAAGAGATTTCTGGGGTTTAATTGGAATGAATGTTCCATTCGCAGCAATTCTTTCAGTCCTATGTTGGAGACTTCAAAAAGTAGGTTTCCTTACTTCATCCACTTATCCAATAGCCTTACTCGCAGTTTTAGCTTGGTTTATTTTCCAAACTTGGGGAATTGTAAGAACGAATATTGAATTATTAAATGGAACTAAAATTTATCCTAAAGAAGATAAATATGAATTCAAACAAGTAGCTATTTTGGAATTAACTTACATTGTAAATTTTGGATCAGAATTGGCAGTAGTTTCTATGCTTCCTAGTTTCTTTGAATTTACATTTGATTTACCTAAAGCTGTTGCCGGAATTCTTGCATCATGTTATGCATTTGTGAATTTAATAGCTAGACCTGCGGGAGGATTGATATCTGACAGAACAGGCAATAGAAAAAATACAATGGGATTCCTAACTATGGGATTAGGATTTGGATATCTATTGATGTCTTTAATAAAACCTGGAACTTTTACTGGATCAGCCGGAATTCTTATGGCTGTATTTTTAACTATGCTTTGTTCATTTTTTGTTCAATCAGGAGAAGGCTCAACTTTTGCTTTAGTTCCCTTAGTTAAAAAAAGAGTAACAGGACAAATAGCTGGATTGGTTGGGGCTTATGGAAATGTTGGAGCGGTAACTTATCTAAATATTTATAGCCTCTTACCTTTATGGATGGGTGGAGGTAAAGATCCTTCTCCAGAAATAATTGCTGCTTCAAATAGTGCGTTCTTCCAAGTTTTAGGTATAGCAGGATTAATAGTTGGATTCTTCTGTTATTTCTTTTTAAAGGAGCCTCAAGGATCATTCGCGGATGCTTATGAAGGGGAAAAAGCTGAAAATTACGTTTAACCAACAACTATGTAGATATTTATTTATAAAAGAAATTTTATGAATTTTACTAAAAGTCAATGCCCATATTGCGGTGTTGGCTGTGGGTTAAAAATGAGGCCCAAAAGTGCGGTTTCTGACGATAAATGGTTAGTAAGTGGAGACAGGGATAGTCCTTCAACTCATGGTAAATTATGCGTAAAAGGAGCAACAGTATGTGAGACTTTAAAAGGTGGGAGATTAAAAAAACCACTTTATAGGGAAAATTTAAATGAAGAATTTAAAGAAATTTCCTGGGACGAATCATACGAAATTCTGAAAGAGAATATTCTGAGTTCTATAAAAAATTATGGACCTGATTCAATAGCTATGTATGGCTCAGGTCAATTTCATACTGAAGATTATTACGTAGCCCAGAAGCTTCTCAAGGGAGCAATAGGCACAAATAATTTTGATGCTAATTCAAGACTATGTATGAGCTCAGCAGTAGCTGGCTATAACAGGAGTTTTGGCTCTGATGGCCCACCTTGTTGTTATGAAGATATTGATCATTGCTCTTTAATTTTATTAATAGGGACAAATACTGCAGAATGTCATCCCGTTCTTTTTGATCGAATTAAGAAACGTAAAAGAAACGTAAATGATAATTTAAAAGTAATAGTAATCGATCCAAGAGAAACAGAAACTTCATCCATAGCAGATTTTTACTTGCAAATTTCTTCTGGAACAGATCTATTTTTATTTATTGGGATTGCGAATTATCTTTATAAGAATCAATTAACTGATCAAAATTTCATTGATAAGTCGACCGAAAGCTATTTTGATTTTGTAAAACATATACAAAAATGGGATTTAAAAAAAATAAGTGAAATTTGCAATATATCCGAGAAAACAATTATCGATATTGCAAAATTATGGGGAGAAAGCAAAAATGTTCTAAGTCTTTGGTCGATGGGTTTAAATCAAAGGCAAGAGGGTACAGCAGCAGTAAATGGGCTAATAAATCTTCATTTAATGACCGGCCAAATAGGCAAAGAAGGTTCTGGTCCTTTTTCCTTAACTGGCCAACCAAACGCTATGGGTGGTAGAGAAGCAGGAGGACTATCGCACCTTCTTCCAGGATATAGGTTTGTAAAAAATAAAATTGATAGGAATGAAATTGAAAAAATATGGGGGTTCCCTGAGGGAAAGATATCTGCAAAAAATGGTCTATCTGCATTTGAACAAATAGAAGCTATAAAAAAAGGATCTGTGAAAATTTGGTGGATTGCAGCTACGAACCCTTTGGTTAGCATGCCTAATTTAAACTTTGTAAAAAAAGCACTTTTAAAATGTCCTTTAATTATCCTAAACGAATCTTATGAACAAAGTGAATCAATTAAATATGCTCATCTAGTATTGCCCGCAGCTCAATGGAGCGAAAAAGATGGTGTTATGACAAATTCAGAAAGAAGAGTAACACTTTGCCCATCTTTCAGAGAATCGAATAAAAATTCAAAACCAGATTGGCAAATATTTGCTGAATTAGGACAGAAGATAGGCTATTTCAAACAATTTGAATATGAATCTTCATCGGAAGTTTATGATGAATTTTTAAAAACTACTACAAAAAGATTATGCGATATGAGCGGATTATCATATCAATTATTAAAAAATCATGGACCTCAACAATGGCCTTATCCTAAAGGCAGCGTACCTAGTACATCTTCAAAAAGATTATATGAAGATGGTTATTTCCCAACTGAGACTGGCAAAGCAAATTTTTGTATTGATGATCCTATTGGGTTGGCTGAACCCCCTTCAGATGAGTACCCACTAATTTTGACAATTGGAAGATATCTAAGTCAATGGCATACAATGACAAGAACTTCTAAAGTTCAAAAACTTACAAAAAAGAATCCAGAACCGTTATTGGAAATTAATTCTAAAGATGCTTTATCTTTAAAAATCAAAAATGATGTAATAGTAAAAATTAAATCCAAAAGAGGGGAAGTTCAAGCAAAAGTTCTGATTACTGACAAAATTAAAGCAGGTACAGTTTTTTTACCGATGCATTGGGGTTTTAGTCAAAAAAATATGTGTGAAGTAAACTCTTTGATGCATGAAAAGTCATGTCCGATATCAAAACAACCGGAATTAAAAGCATGCTCAGTAATAATTGTTCCAAACTAGGCAATAATCTCATTTCAGAATCTCATCAAATGCTCTATCCAAATTGTTGTGTTCATGACTTGGTCTAACTAATTTGCAAAAAGCAAATCTATCTAATTCGTTTAAATTTCTCCATTTTTCAACTGAAATATTAATTCCCCTTACTAGTGCCGATTTTAAAACTTGGTCAGGAACTTTATTTTTATTTTGCCAAGGTTGATTAATTGAAATTTCTATTTCTTTTGCTTCTCCATATTTTGAATTAGATGTAATTTCTTTTAAAAAAGTTTTTAAATCAATGAGATCGTTTTTTGAATCTGGCCAATCTACTATTTTATTTTTTTCAATTAAATTAAAATCTTGCCAATGAGTAAGTTTTAATTTTATTCCAATTAAATCAAGTTTCCTTCTTACACATAAAGGAATGCATCTTAAGTCTTTAATAAAATCATCCTCGAAATTAAAATAATGATTTGATTGACAGTTAACCAAAATTAAATTGATATTTTATTAATAAATTAATGCTAAGTATAAAAAATTGATATTAGCTTTATTAAAAATTTTATTTTTTGTATTATTGAATAAATTGCTAAATAGAAATGGATAAATCTTTAACTCATATTAATGAAAGGGGAGAAATGAACATAGTTGATATTTCAGATAAAGTAGAAACTAAAAGAGAGGCTTTAGCAGAAGGATATATTAATTTAAACAAAGAAATATTAGAAAAAATAAAAAATAAAAAAATTAAAAAAGGTGATATTTTTGCAGCGGCTAGATTTTCTGCAATAAATGGTGCAAAAAAAACCTCAGAACTTATTCCTCTCTGTCATAATTTATCATTGAATAAAATCACAATTGATTTTGAAATTTGTGAATCAATGAAAGCTATTAAAATTATTGCTTTTTGCAAATCTCATTCTAAAACAGGTGTTGAGATGGAGGCTCTTACATCAGTTTCAATTGGCCTTCTCACTCTATATGACATGCTCAAAGCTTTAGATCCTTTTATGACTATTGATAATATTCGCCTTTTAGAAAAAAAAGGTGGTAAAAATGGAATATTAAAAAGAAGTTAAGTACTTACAATAATGGGAATTGATATCAATAATCAGGGTCTTTATTTAAATGATGCTATTAAAAAAATCTTGGAAGAGATGGATACTTTAATAGTGAATAATGAAATTTTACATAAGGAAGAGATCAATTTAGACAAAGCACTTGGAAAAGTTTCTATGGAGGAAATCTTATCTGAGGAAGATATGCCAGGTTATAGATCATCAGTTATGGATGGATATGCGTTAGGAGAATCAACTAAAGGGAATAAATGGAAAATTGTCGGAGAGTCTTTTCCAGGAAAGCCATTTAATGATCTTCTTAAAAAAGGTGAAGCTGTGACTATTAGCACAGGTTCATTTGTGCCAGATAATTGTTTTTCTGTGATACCTCAAGAACAAGTTTCTTTAGAATTTTTAAAAGGAAATGAGTATATTAAAAAAGAAACATCATCTAATAACTCTTGGATTAGAGAAAAAAATGATCAAGTATTTAAAGGTGAAATATTAATCAAGAAGGGGGTAAAGATTACACCTGGGATTTTAAGTAAATTAGCAAGTTGTGGGATAAAAACTATAAAAGTTAGTAAAATTTCTAAATTAGGTTTACTTATTACTGGAGATGAACTTATCAAATCAGGGACTGCAAGAAAGAAAGGAGAAATATGGGAAAGTAATAGTATTTTGATAAAATCAATTGCAAAAAATCTTGGATTTGAAATTAATGAAATTCATATAGAAAAAGATAATTATCAAAATATAAAAAATTCTCTTAGAAATATTTCTGAATTTAATGATGTGGTTATTTCAGTTGGTGGGATATCAGTGGGTAAAAAAGATTTTTTAAAAGATATTATTAACGAGATAGGAGAGATTAAATTTTGGAAACTATTTTTAAAGCCAGGAAAACCCTTTGCTTTTGGATTGATAAACAAAAAAATTCCTTATTTTGGATTACCTGGGAATCCCGTTTCAGCAGCTATTACTTTTATCCAACTTGTTTGGCCCGCACTTCAGAAACTTGAAGGAATTACTAATATTGAATTCCCTCTTAGGCTTAAGGTTAAGCTGAATTCTGATTTAAAAAGAAGAAAAGGGAGACCTGAATTGCTTAGAGGAAAACTTATCGTTAATGAAGAAGGTGAATTAATTGCAGATATTTCTGAAGAACAATCCTCATCAAAGATTAGTTCAATATCTAATTCAGATTTATTAATAGAAATACCTTCTGAAATTGATTTTTGTCAAAAAGGAAATTTATTATGGGCACAACTTTTAAAAAATAATTTTTTATAATTCAAAGCCTAATTTAGTATTCTTTTTTACCCATGAGGATCCTTGGAAAGTCCATTCTTTTTTCCAAAAAGGAACTTTGTATTTTGTAAATTCAAGTATTTCTTGGAGATATTTATTTGCAATGCCTCTATGATTTGCACTTACTGCTATTAAAATAATAGGTTCGTTAGGGTAAATGAAACCTATCCTGTGTAAGAGAAAAATACATAAATCATCCTGTTTTTCAGAAATTTTCATTAAATATCTTTTAATATAATTTTCAGTCATACCTTTATAATGAACAATTTCTAGTTTCTTTAAAACATTTCCAAATTGATCAAAAGGCCTTACTCTTCCAATAAAAAGTGAGTTTGCTGAATTCTTATTGACCTTCTCCCAAAGTTCGAATTCTTTATAAGGATTAAAAGTTTCTTCTAGGATTTTAAATTGTATTTTTAAATTATCCACCGGTAAACATTGGCATAAATGCCACCTCATCATCTGGATTAATCTTCGCATCCATATCTGTAATTTCTTGATTAATAGAAACGATAATATTATCTTGAGGTAAATTAGAATTAATTAATTTCCATACAGAAAAAACCTTCATTTGAGAGCTTTCAATTGTAAGAAATTTTTCATTCCATCCTAGATCTTCAGCGATACTAGATAATAAAACCACCTTAATTTTGTTAGATTTTTCACTTTCCATCTATAGTGATCTAGTAACTAATGGTTTAATTTTAAGTGGTTTCTATAGCTTTGCTTACTGTTTCTGATACTCGTAACACAAAAAATGATGAGAGTGGAAATTATCTACTTCAAGAGGCTGAGAAATCAGGACACAATATCTTTAATAAGATAATTTGCAAAGATGATATTTATTTAATTAGAAAATATATAAGCGATTGGATCTCAGATCCAAATATTGATGTGATTATTACAACAGGTGGTACAGGAATTACAGCTAGGGACGTTACTCCTGAAGCTGTTAGACCTTTATTAGATAAAGAGATTGATGGTTTTGGGGAAACTTTTAGATTTTTATCATTTAAAAAGATAGGAACAAGTACTTTACAAAGTAGGTGTATTGCGGGGTCTGCAAATGGTAAGTTTTTATTCGTTTTGCCTGGATCTAAGGATGCTGTGATGACAGGTTGGCAAGATATAATTTCTTGTCAACTTAATGAAAATACAAAACCTTGTAATTTAATAAATCTAATTGATAAGTTAAAAAAATAATTCTCTAGTTTATTTATTTAGTAGAAATTGATTTGAGATTACTTTTTGATTTTTTATGTATTTAAGTAGAGAAG
Organism: Prochlorococcus sp. AG-459-B06; assembly: GCA_003209475.1. Taxonomy (GTDB): domain Bacteria; phylum Cyanobacteriota; class Cyanobacteriia; order PCC-6307; family Cyanobiaceae; genus Prochlorococcus_A. The sequence continues at coordinate 18,873 of QCQY01000005.1, read as the reverse complement.
GATCTTTTATTTGATTTTCTAATTTTGATAATTGTTCAAAACTATTATCATTCCAAATACTCCCTAAAGAAAATATTGCATATTTAGCGATTTCTAATTCTTTATTTAAAGAATATTTATAGAGCAATTTACAAACTATTTCGCTTTCTCTTCTTTTTAAGATAGAGATTATCTTGTAGTTGATTTTGAAATTATCGTAAATTTTTATTTGATCAATAAAATATAATAATTTTTCATCAGTTAATTGATGAGCTTTGAAATGGAGAATATTAAGGCCTGCAATCCAAAAATCTGTTTCGCAAATATCGAATATTTCTCTAATTAATTTAAGTTCGATTTCTCCTCCCCAGGGCTCTAAAGCATTAAGTATATGAATATTTAACTTCCTATTTTGATAAAGATTTTTTAGTAAAAGAACTTTTGCATTTTTTTCATTTGTTAATTTAAGGGCCTCAATAAATTCAACTTTAAGGCCAAATTTTTTTATCATCTTTTCAAGTAAAAAATATCCTTTCCTTTCATGCATACCTATCTTTTCAGCAATAACTTTACGAATCTCAAAAGATAATTCCAATGAGTAGTAGGAAAAAAGAATATCAAGATCTAATTTTTTTGAACCTAATCCATTTAAAACTTCTAATATTTCAGATTCACTTTTGCTCATTAATATATTTTAGGTTTTTAACTTTGCATTAAACTTGTTGATTAAAATTTCTTTGATTAAATTATAAATTTCATGTTTACTAACTTTTTTAAATTCGGTTTCGCCTAAGGTTTGCAGGTGATCTTGCCTCCCTCCAATACTGACATTATATCCATCCTCAGTTCCACCTCCCTCTTTTTTTACCTTTGTACCGGTCATGCCAATACCACCCATATGAGCTTGTCCACAATTATTTGGACAACCTGTCCAATGGATTTTAACCTCTTCTGATAATTCAAGTTCTCGATCTAATTTTTCAGAAATATTCCTTGCTATATCTTTGGTATTTGCAAGAGCAAAGCTACAATAACTACTCCCTGTGCATGAAACGGTACTAGCTGAAAAATGGGATGGATTTAATTTGAATTTATTAATAATTTCTTCATCACCAAATTCTTCTAAAATATTATCTTTTAGGCCAACAATAATTAGATTTTGATCTTCGGTTAGCCTTACTTCACTTTGTCCATATTTTTCACTTAGTCTTGCAATTTCTTGTATGTCTTCTACAAATAATCTTCCTACAGGAATATGTAATCCAGCAAAGTAAAGATTGCTTTGTTTTTGTTTATTAATCCCAAATAAACTTCTTTGTTTTGAGTTGAAAATTGAGCCTGGATCGTTCGACAAAGCTCCAAATTTTTCTTCTACAAGTTCTCTAAATTTTTCGACACCTATAGAGTTTAAATAATACCTAAATCTTCCTTTATTTCTTAGAAATCTATCTCCATTATCTCGCCAAAGGGAACAAATAATTCCAGTTATTTTGCATATATCTTTTTCTTCTACCCAGACATCTAGAGGTAGAGCATAAGCATTCAAAGTTGCTGACAATATTCCTCCTACCCAGACACCAAAGCCTAAGATTCCATTTTTTAAAACAGGATGAAAGATAAGATCATTATGTAGAAGAAAATTATCTTTTGCTCCTGCAACTGCAGTATTCCACTTCCTCGGTAAATTCGAGAATTCGGGGTTGCCATTACCAGAATTTGTTAAGTAATTTTCTAATTCAGAAGTATATTTTCTTGTATCTATAATTTCTTCAGGATCAATTCCCGCTAGTGGATTGCCAGTAACATTTCTTGGATTATCCATTCCAGACTGAACGGACGTAATATCAACCTCTCTAAGTCTTTTAATGATATCTGGTAGATCATTTATCAAAACCCCCCTTAATTGAATATTTTGCCTAGTTGTTATATCTGCAGAACCATCTTCTCCATATCTAGCAACTATAGAAGCGATTACTCTCAACTGATTAGAGTTTAAAATTCCATTGGGAACTCTAAGCCTCATCATAAATCTTCCAGGAGTTTTTGGTCTCCAAAAAAGGCCATACCACTTCAAGCGCATTTGCAAATCTACTTCATCCATCTCTTCCCACCCTTTAAGAGCGTAATCATCTAACTCTTCAAAAATTTTCAGACCATCTTTCTCCGCCTTTTGCTTTTCAATCTTATTTAATTTTTTATCATTTAAATAATATTGCATATTGATTTTAATTCTTTTATTCTTATGAGATTTTAGACAATTTAATGTTTCCCCATATACAAATGTCAATAAATATTGATTATTTATTTTTGACACCGAATTCAATATTTTAGGAAACTCTTAAGCTCATAAAAACATAACGGATTTTTCTTGGTAAGAGTCCTTATCCATAATTATGAGCAACTTCTGTCCATCCTTTTTGATGAAGTTCGTGCCACTTTTCCCAGGCTGAATCTATGTTGAGTTTCTCAGAGGATTTGTACCCTCCAGGTTCTCCAAGGTGATTTGTGAAGAAAAGATGAGTATGAATTTTTAAATTAGGTTTAGGAGAATCTTTGCATTCTTCGAAAAAGATTATTCTGCTGCCTTCGGGATTAAGTAGACATCCGCTTGGCTTGCTAGTGCTACAACCAAATGAGTAATTAGGCTTCATGCTTTACCTTAATAGGCTATTTGAATATTAATACATTTGTACTATAAATTATATTCTTTTTGTTTTGCTGTCAATCCTTTTAGTGTAATGTACTAATTTAATAATAATAATTTTGTTTTTTAATAAAAAAGATAATTTAGTTGAGCTTATGAATTACAGGGAAGATTTAGAAATCAAGCTACAAAAAGTAACACTTGCGATACAGGAGGTTGTAGGGGTTGTCTATAAAACCAAACAGGAGAAGCAAAAAATTATTGGCAAACTGATTGACTTTAAAGAAGCAATAATATCAAAAGGTATTGAACTTCATATTGAATTAGAAGCAGCCTAGAAATATTGAATATCTCATCAATATTTAATAGCTTTTAGAATAGTGTTACTAACAAAGAAGGGTTATTTATCAAATGCAGACTGGTACTTTTGAATTATTGATTCTTGTATTTATCTTTTTAGGTCTTCAAGCTTGGTGGATTATCCCAATAGTTATTAAGAATAATAAATTAAATAAGAGAGGTAAGGATTTAAGAGAGGAAATAAAGCAATTAGAAAAGTTATATAAAAAATAAATTAGTTTATTATTTTTGCAAACTACCTATTATTAGTGAAACTTAAATATCTAATGAAATTAAAAAAATTTATTCCATTATGCTCCCTTTTTATTGGGACTTTAGCTTTACTATACCCATCTCTTGCTGAAGAAAAGATTGAAGTTATACCCCTTATCCAAACTTCAAAAGGATTAAGTGGCAAAAACTTTAATTATCAAGAAGGTAAGCCTGAATTAAGACTTTTAAAAGTGAAGATTCCAGCAGGGATAGAAACCCCAATCCATACGCACCCTGCCCCAATGTTGATTCATGTCACCAGCGGAAGATTAAAGCACGTTAGGGGTGAAGAAATTAATTTCTTTAAAGCAGGCGATGCATTTGTGGAAAGTAATAATGGAGGCGCCCACTATGTGAAAAATGTTGGAAAGAAGCCGGTTATACTTCATGTGGGTGTTGTATCAGTAGTTGGAATGTCTACGACCATAAATAAATAATATTTTTCTGTAATTTATTCAATCTGCATTTTATGGATTTAACTTTTTATGAAGAGCAGCTGTAGTGAGATACGCCTCCATAGTTAAAGTACTTGCTTGGCTTAAGTCCATTATATTTTTGATCTAATTCTGAGCGTTGTTCTATATATGGATTACTAAAGACATCCTGTAACTCTTTTATTTTTTTGTAATTTCCTTTTTCAGCTTCTTCATATGCGGGAACGACCATCCATTCTCGCCAAGTATAAACTGGATTAAGGGATTTCATTGATGCTGATTTCGCTTTAATATTTCCCTCTTTCTTCAAGATTGATTGCCAGTTTTCAAGCCATACTTCCCACCTATTATTATGCTCATCATTAATTGGTAAATAAAAACTGTCTTTTAACGAATCTAATTTATCCGGTATTTCAGAGAGTTTACGGAACAAAATTGTATAGTCTGCTTTTGAAATGACCATGAGATTAAAAAATTCATTTATTAGAGTTTCGTTGTAATGTTCTAAACCAAGCTTGTTTGCCCACATTTTCATCAATTCCTTATTCATTAATTCGGAAAAGTCCTTTTCGATTTGATCTAACTTTTCTTGAGCTTGTTTGCTTTCTGAAAGTAACGGACTAAGAGAGGAACAGAATGTTTTAAAGTTGATTGCCGCAGCAGAAGGTTGATTAAAAAATGAGAAATGTTCTCCTCCACCTGTCCATGGTTGAAATCTTGGATCAAATAATTCACAGAATCCAAAGGGGCCATAATCCAAGGTATAACCTCCAGCAGCACAATTATCACTATTGAAGTTACCCTGGCAATAACCAACTCGCATCCAGTTGGCTATAAGTGATATCAATCTAGATCTATATAAACAAGCTAATTTTATTACCTTACTTTCAAGTGAAATCTCATTTTCGATTTCATCTTTATAGTTTCTATCAATAAGATGTTGAACTATCATCTTTAGTTCACTAAGAGCTTCACCATAAGCATTATTGCGAACTCGTCTTGCAAAAAGTTCAAGCTGTCCAACTCGTAAAAAAGATGGAGCGACTCTTGTAGTAATTGCAGCTTGATTATCAATCATGATGTCAGGTTCAGAATACCTGGACCCTTTGGAATACCATGGCCTCCTAACTTTTTCTGATTGTGAAACAAAAAGTGTGAAAGACCTTGAGGTAGGAATTCTCAAAGCATCCATTAATTCCTGTGCTAGAAATTCTCTAACGCTAGACCTTAAGACAGCCCTACCATCTGCTCCGCGACAGTAAGGAGTTGGACCTCCTCCTTTAAGTTGCATCTCCATTCTTTCCCCATTGAATAAACCTTCAAAAACAGAAATTGCTCTGCCATCGCCATAACCATTGCCAGTACCAAAGGGACATTGTTGAGTATATTCAGTTCCATAAATTGATAATGCATAACCTGTTGCCCAACCAACAGGACTCATTGGATAATTAGCAACAGAAATATCACCTGAGAAAAAACGACAAAAATTCTTGTCTTTAGTAAGATCTGAGCTTAGCCTTAGTTCTTTAAAAAGTTTGTTGCTATGGGAAATATATTCTGGCTCTGGAATAGCAGTTGGAACAACTGGTACGTAATGACCTGAATATACTGAACGCGGCTTATGATCATTCCCATCTTTTGTTGATTGAGGATCTGCTTTAAGAGAATTCATAAAAGAATAGTCAGATAGTTGAGAAAATTCAGAAAAATTTTCTGTAAGCTTTCCTTTTAATGAATCAGATTTGGTTGACATCAAATTTGTTATCTATTCTTGAAGGCGTTCTAATTTCTTTAAATTAAACACCTAAATGTATCTTATATAGATTCTATTGGGGATGGTTTTTGCCGATACGTTTGAGATTAAATATAAGTTAAAATTTAATAATTAATTAAAAAAAGGGTCCGCATTAAAACATTTTTTTGAAAAAATTTTTAGACTTTTAAAAAAAAAGAACTTCTCCAACACATCAATTTTTGAAACAAGAACTACTGCAAATACGAATATATTGACGAGTTTTTTTAAGCTTGCTTTAAAAATAATGTGAAAAAGTTTCACAATTTAATTTGGTTATCGACTTATACCACCCCCCTTATTTCCGCACTATATTAATTGTAAAAATTTTCTAACTTACCCAGCCTTTGAGTAAATCAAACACACTAATAAATAGTCCAAAACCAATAATTGGGGGCGAAACCCATCTTGTCATGAATTTCAAATAACGTGTCGTTTTGATTCCAACTTTTGAATCACTAAGTTCTTCATTAAACTTTCCAGGTACTACCCATCCCATAAAGAAAGTAACCAAGAATCCACCAAAGATAAGTAATACACCTCCAAAAATCGAATCAATAGTTCCAAGAATGTTTAAGTTCAATGCAGAAGGAATGCCTGCTAAGAATAGGAAAAGAGTTATCAGCCAAACAGATTTTTCTCTTTTAAAACCAAATTTATCCATTAAAGAGGAAACTGGAACTTCCAATAATGAAACAGAAGATGTTATTGCTGCAATATAAGCTAGTGCAAAAAATGCAACAGCTACAATTCTTCCAACCGCTCCATATGAACCAAGGCCCGTAGGAATTGATATAAATAATGCCCCAACTGTTGATTCAGAAATAGCATCACTTAAACCAAATGTTAAAACAATCGGAAAAGTAATAAGTCCTGCCATAAGACCCACCAAAGTATCCAATGAAGCAACTCCAACACTTAGTTTTGGGAGATTACTCTTTTTATTTAGATAGGAAGCATAGGTCACCATAACTCCAATTCCTAAACTTAAAGAAAAGAAAGCTTGCGTAAAAGCATTTCTTATAGTTTGAGGGTTCCTTAATTCATCAAAGTTAAACTTAAACAAAAATGTTTTATATCCTTCCCATGCGCCTGAAAGAGAAGTGGCCCATATTGCTAGAGATAGAAGAATTATAAAAAGTATAGGCATAAAGAATCGTGTTACCTTTTCGATTCCTTTTTTTATCCCTGATGAAACTATTATGGCTGTAAGAACGAGACTTAATAGGTGCCCCAACAAAACACTGCTACCACTACTAATTGAGCCAAAGAAAGTTTCTGCTTCACTTAAGTTTTTTGGTAATCCAAAAAATAATGAATGGAACAAGGTATCTGCGGTCCACCCCATTATGACTGAATAATATGATGCTATTCCCAAAGGAGCTATAAAGAAAAGAATTCCTAATGGATACCAATTTTTTCCAGCTAACTTTACTGGTGCAAGCAATGTGCTGGCAGTAGCGTTTCTTCCTAAAGCCATTTCAGCAACAAATACCGGAAGGCATACAATTAAAACGATTAGTATGTATAAAATTACAAAAGTAGCACCTCCACCTTGAGAGGCTCTGTAGGCGAAACCCCAAAGGTTACCAAGACCTACTGCGCTACCAGCAGCTGCAAGAATGAATCCCAACTTACTAGTCCATTGTTCTCTTGGAGAAATTTTTGAGTCCAAAATTAAAATCTGTTTTTTATAGTTGATTTATAACCCATAAATAAAAATTAGTTAATACATTACTTAATAAAAACTAATCTTTATTCAATTTTTTTTTTTTGGGAATAGATTTAAAATCTAAAAAACATCTTATTACTGCTATGACTATTGAAACGACTATTCTAGATTTTCAACTAAGTAATACGTTTGAACAATATAAATCTCATATGAATGCTGAGGAACAGCAGTCGATGTTTAAAGAAATGGGGGTTAAAACATTTTATATTGGTAAATCGTTAGATGATCCTCAAAGGGCAACTGTAATTTTTCAAGGACCAGAAAATGTTCTAAATGATATTTTTATGAATCCTGAAACAAAACTTATTGTTGAAGCTTCAGGGCATATTTATGCGGGTACAAAAATAACTCGATGGATTTCTTGAAAAAAATAAATCTTTTATGAATTATCAACTCTTAATTGAATCATACTCTTTTGGGACATCCCTTTCTGAGCAAGAAATAGAACTTTTAAGTCTGGAACTTGAAACTCAAATCATGAATATAAATATATCAACAGAATTTGGCTGTTTTAAATCTGCCCCTACCCATATTTGCGAAGGTCTAAATTTAAAAAAAGATACTTATTGGATTATGTGCCTTGCTGAAATATTAGATTTACACAAGCAACCTAAATTTGGGAAAACAAAAAGTGTGGAGGTTTTCGATTTACTTCTTGAAAAAGGACTTGTTATTGGTTAATTGTTTAATTTTTTGATGAATAAAAAAATAAGTTGTTTTTTCTTTATTCTGATAGCATTAATCAAGTGTCAGATTTATAAATGAAAGATACTAATGAATTGATATTGGGAAATATTATTAAGCTAACGAGATCAAGTGAAAATAAATTTCAGCTAGGAAATTTTAAAGGGGCAATAGATGACAAAATTAAGGCTAATGCATTATTGAAATCCAAATCTTGTGATGAAAAAATTATTGAAAAATATATAGAAGAATTATCTAGATTGTATTCCTCAAAATTTGATCTTATATTCGATCATAAGCTGAAAATTGATAGAATAAAGAGAAATGAAATAGTAAAAATGCTAGAACAAAAAAGTAAGGAAAAATTAAAAAATCTTGATTATAAAGGAGCAATAAAAGCTTTTAGGAGGGCAGAAAAATATTTTTTTAATTAAAATCAATCTAAATCTAAGAGATTTTATAAGACAAATTAAATTTATAAGTTTGAGAATAAAAAACAATAAAAGGGTTGATTTTTTTTCAGAATTCGTTTCTTTAAAGATATATAATTTTTGGTTCTACTCATGGTTATGCCCCAATCTACCTTGGAAAGTTTATTATTTTTTTTGATACTTTCTCTTCTTGCAACGTACATTGTTAATACAAAGTATTCTTCAAAATTAAAAATACAGAAGTAGTTGTTTATTTATCTTTTGTCTTAATTAGATTTATTTCCTTGGATCACTCCAAGTCTCTTTGTATAACCAGCTCAAAAAAGCAAGAGTAAGTATATTCCCAAATGCATAAGTTATTCCTAATAATGGGTCATAAATATTGGCAATAATCGTCGACATTATAAAGATTATTAACCCTGAAACAACCAAATCCTTAATAGGCAAATGGTTAAAATTTACCGAATTTATCATTTGATAATTGTTTTTAATAAATTAAATTAATTATAAAACCAACAAGTACCTTATTTATTTATAAGGCAATATCATCTAGGATATGAATAATTTTAGGATTGCTAAAATAATTATAGTTTTTTTATCATTATCGTATTTGAGTGTTTCTTTTTTAAGAAATTATAATTCTCCAGAAAATATAGAAAAAAGATGTATTCTTAAATTTGAAAATGATTTTAAAAATAATTTGGGAACATCTCATAAAGAATGGAATCAAATTTTAGATTTAGCTGATAACAATTATTTAAAATGTATGGGAATACCGCAGTATTAATTTTGGGAGAGGCAAAGAGAAGAAAAAATTTAGGTATTCCGCCTAGAGAAAAAACTGAAGATATAAAGTTGCCTCAACTTGATAAAAAAGCCATACAACAAAAAGTAAGGTCTACATTGTATAAATATCCAATTATCCCTTTTCTTTTTTATGGAGCTGCAATATTGATCTTAATCGGAGGTTTATTATATGTTTTCAAACCCTTCAATATAGCTTAATTAAAAGGATTATTAATTTTGGTATTTATGATTTTTTGGCATCATCAATTAAAAAAACTTGAAGGATAATAAATGAGCCATTTTTTTGTGCAAAAATAATCAAAGAAATAATATATGAGAATTATTTACAATTGACACCATCATATGATGTTGTAATTTTAGATTAAATTAAAACTATTAATGAGAAAAATAAATAAAAAATATGATGAAATAATGCGTCAAGCTGATAATGCAGTTGGAAGAAAAGAAGTAGTTAGTTTATTAAAAAAAGCTGCAATAATCAAATCTAAATCTGAGGAAAACTTAGCTGCTTAAATTAGAAAACTATTTTATTAGGATAAATAAAACACCATAAAGAATGATTGATGAGGATGCAGCCATAATGATAAATGGTAGTATCATGCCTGAGTTTAACCATCTTAAAAGTCTAACTTTTTTGTTAATTACTCTTGGCATCTTTTCTGAATCCCTTAATTGCAACCTAACAATTAAATAAATGGTGTAAATGATAAATTAATCTTTTTAAATATCATTCTTTAGCTATTTTGGAATTAAATTTTTTAATGAAAATTATTTTAATTGCATCCGGATTTTTTATCTTAAGAGAAATTTTTAGGTAATTAATACCTTGTATTCTTCAAATTAATTATGCAAGATTTAGAAACATTAGATTTCTAAATAATGATTGAAAATTTAAAAGAGGGCCCTGAAGAATTTAAAGATTATGATTCAGAACTGTTACTTAAGATTCTAAATAAGACATCACTGGAGAATGAAAAAGGTGATGATAAAGAACTATTTGTAGATGAAAATTGGAAAATTAATTCAAAAAATATGAGTAATAAAATTGCTTCAGATAATTCAAATTTGAAAAGAATATTATCAGATATTTACCCTAATAAAAAAATAGTAATTCAGGATAATAATGATGGGTCGCAAACAATTTTCTTATCCTAATTTAGGAAATAGTAAAACCTTATTTATAAGGTCTTTTTTAATATTTATTTTTTTGAGAAAAATTTAGTAAAATTACTCTCGCGAAATTTTTCTAAAGATGTTATTGTTCACTAACGTTCATCCAAGTTTATATCTCTGGACGCATGAAATGGGAATAGGGAACGGGATTCTCATTAACTGCAAAAGACCATGAATAACCTCTTACAAATAAGAGAAAAAATCAAAAGAGTCAATAGGCTATATGAAGCTCAACTTTTGGCTACTAAAAGTGGAGAAGTTACTCCATACAGAAGATCCCTCTTTGAAGAAAGAATCAGGAAAACACAAAAAGAAATGAAATTGAAAGACTCAAAAAATTAAATTCTTTTTTGAAACTGATTAATCAAGAGGGGGTTTTATCCCTCTCTTTTTTTATTTTTATAAATACAACGTAATTACTGATTTATTTGTTCGATTATCGATTATTAAAAAGAACATAATTTTGTTGCTTTTACTATTGATTTAAATTATATAAATGGCAAATTTAATTCAGTAATTAACAAGTAAATAAATATGTTTAAAAAGAAAAATAAACGAATTAAAACCTCACCCAATAAATCAATTTTAGATCAAGTTTTATGGTTTATAGAAAATTATTTGCCCCAAAAGAAAGATCGAGGTGTTCAAAAAAAATTGTATATGGATAATCTAGAAGCAGAGACTATTAAGATATTTTCTAAATTAGCCTCTTCACGTTCTAAAACATTATTACCAACTACAAAAAATACGACAATTTCTTTTACCTTTGGTAATTGGGCCTTGCCTTACCTGAAATTGTTTAAGAAAATAGGAATAGCTAAGTAAGAAAATAGTGATGGACTATGACAAGATTTCTACTGAAACTAGAATTAAATAAAAATGATAAAGCCTCACTATGATCTTTTCGAAATTTAAGATGGGATACTTACTTTACATAAAAAAATACAATTGCTAAGTTTAAAATAAGAGATCTACTAATTATGTTTCTAAATTATCTGCCTAATGAGATGGTTGAAGTTGTTGGTTTGACAATGATTTTTTCATTTCTAGTTGGAACTATATTAATTTTGTTATTTACATCAGATCAGGCAAATACAAAGAATCTATATTTAAAGAAGGCTAAATAAATTCTAAATAATTTATCCTTATTAAGCTCCTATTTTTAAATAAAATTAACTCGCAGGTGTAGAACATAATTTTTATTATTGATATATAAATAAATTTAAGATTATGGGTGAAGCTAAGAGAAGAGAAGAATTGGGCTTACCACCTAGACAAAAAGTAGTTGGAATAAACAAATCTGATAGATATTTTTCTTGGCTTCCAATTAGTAAATCTAGAATTAAAAAATATCCTTATATGGGAGTAGCTACCATGGCACTTGGAGCTATAATTTTTTTAGGTAGTGGTGGGGCAAATAGTATTAATTAATTATATTTTTGGCCTTGCTTAGAAAATATCTAAGTTTTTTTTTGTAATAGTCTTAGGCCAGATATTACAGAGATTATTGATGCTATGCCAAGAAATATCGAGTAATAAGGTTGCAAATTAATAATGCCAAAATTACCTGTATGCCATTTGATTAACCAAAAAGCATCTACTCCTAATGGTTGAAGAATACTATAAGTAGTGCCAGATACAATAGTAATCAGTAAAGGGATTGCTGAAATTGCGGTTATTTTTCTGTGAATTTTTCTTTTATTGGTTTTTAGTCTTTCCATCTATTTTCTCAAATATATATGTAATTCTTTTTCGTTTTTGCATGGCATCCATTTGTCTTGATTCTTATGTATTCCTTCGCAACCAAGTTCTAAAGATCTTTTTTCAGCGTCCTCTTCAGAGAGAAATGTACCCCTCATATGTGCATGCGAATAACTATTGAAATTTAGAGATAAGAAAAATAAGAAAATAAAAAATTTAAAATTTCTAAGCATAATACACTTTTTTAACTTTTAAGGATAGAATTACAAATGCTAGATGGATTTGCTTGTTTAACTATTTTTAGTCTATTGATAAGTTTGTCTCGATCTATTTGATGTTTTAAATATTTAATACATAACTTTTTTTCCTGATATACCTCTGTTATTGGAGTAATATTTAAAGCAATTGCAAAAGTAGCAATAACTAAAAGAATGTTGGTAGCTAGTCGAATGTTTGGTCGAAAATTTGATCTCATTCGTTTATTTTTCTGTCAATAACTTTCCTTAAATATATATCTTTTAGCTAGTGATTGTATCGATTTTCTTTTGCAAATTTCTCTAATTCCTTCAACTCTTTTTCTTTCATTAAGCAGATTTGGATATATTGTTTTTCATTTCTTCAATTTGATTGATTAATTCATCTAACCATTTTGCATTATTTTGGGATCTTTTCTGAAAATATGTAATCTTAGGTTGATTGATTTCTAGTGTCTCATAATCTCCACTCATAAATTCCCCCTAAATTTATACTCTGCATAATTTATCTAGAGAAATTATGCCCATCAATAGGCTCTAATACTTATTTGACGTTTGCTATGGGTAACAAGCAACTTTTTTAATATTATAAATATCAAGGAATTTATCTAACAAAAATATGGCAACTAATGAAGAACTTGAAAAAAGAATTGAGACTTTAGAAAAAGAAGTACTACACCTAAAAGCTGTTCTGCAATATCAAATGAGAAATAAGAAAAAGTGATTTATTCTTATTGCATAGAAATTACTTTTGGTTAGTTAAGCATTTTCTCTTGTTTGTTTTGGGTACCTAATGTCAAAGCTAAATAATAAAAATTTGCCCATAATAAATTACTTTTTGAAAAAATAACTTTAATCATTGATATTTAGAACATATTTTTTTTATATACGTAAAAATACTTGATATGATCAACTCATTAGCTATTACATTGTTATTATTGGGCTCTTAAGTCGCTTATAAAAGACTCAAAAGAAAGAAACGGCTATTTCATGCAACACTTACAAATCAGCTTCCTAGTTGAAGATTAAATTCCGTCTTCGTCTTCTCCAAAAGGATTGTATCTTATATCCCAGATGAGAACTACTGCTATAGATAAAAGCAATAGTCCAAAAATAACTTGAGGAGGTGGAAATAACATCAATGAAATATAACAATTATCAATAAGCTTTGCTTATGAAAATTTTAAAGGGTAATCAATATTGTTTGGTTCTAAATGTTTTACATAAGATGCTGTTGTGCAATCTACTCCCTCATTATTGATGCTACAAGAAGTTATACATTCAAAAAACTTTCCAAAGCATATGAATCTTTAATATTTGAATAAATGTCTTTTTTCATGTTCAATCTTCCATTCTAAAGCTTATCTAGCAATTGATTTTTAATAATGTCAAATTTTAGGTAAAGTACCTTTTCACCATTTTTTTTTTTAAAAAACTATTGAATCTATAAGTTTTACCCCACCCTTCTTCTACTATTTTTTTATATTCGTTTCTCGCTTCTTCGATAGATTCAACACAAGAGCCTTTCAAAACTGGCTTACTTGATCGCTTAAAAACACAAAAGATTAAAATTGCATTAATCCTAGAAGAGTTCTTAGAACTATCTTCAAAAGGTTCAAAATTTATAAATCCCTAAACTTGCTTTATTGATTAAAGTAAATTTTTCCATAAAAAAAGGGCGTTAGCTTCGCCCCAATCAAAAAGCGGGGTAATCCCCATCACCCAAGCTTTTTAAAAGCTTAGCACTATATATAGTGTTTGTATGTATTTAAATTTACCTATTTATGGGGTTGTTTGTTTCTTTTTAATTTGTCATTATAGGAGTCCCCATCACCTAGGCTCGTAAGAGTCTTTTTTTTTGCTATTTTTCCCTTCTAGGATTAAGACCTTTAAAATTAGTGTTTAAAGATTTTTTATTTAATTTTTAAATTCGATAATTAATAATTAAAAAAATAATTTTATTCATGCAAACTTACATCGTACACTGGCAATTTCCAGATCAAGAAAGTCATATGCAAGGGGCGGAAGCTTTTGCGGGTTTTGTTGAAGGGGGATGCGAAGGTGATGAATTTGATGGGTTTAAAGTTCTTAATCGAGTAGTAAATCCTGAGGGGGCTAATGGTTGGGCAATAGTTGAATCTTCAAACCATCAGAACATATGGAAATGGAGTAGTATCTGGGTCGATAATTTTGGCGTAGAAATTGAAGTTACACCAGTTCTAACGGATAAAGAATTTCTTTCCGTCCATAAAGAAATTGCAGCAGCTTCTAACTAATAGTTAATTTTTTGAATGTTTGACTTTTGATTTAAATAAAAGGGTAATACCTATTTGTATGGGCAATTTTCATATGAAGAAATTTAAAGTAAATACAATTTAATAAAAATGCTTTTAGCTGAACCTGAAATGTACAGACATGTCATTAATGCAATTAAAATGATGTTGAATATATACCTATAGAGCTAAAAAAAACTCGCAGAAATAAATATTATCTTATTAATTAACAGCAAATGGTATTCAGTATTATTGTTATTTTTAAAAATGAGTAAATAGTCATTCTCGTAAACTAACCGAGAGAGTCTAAATCTCTACGATGGTGAACTGAATTTCCGTGATCTTGTGGAACTTTCTGATATCTAATTAAATCTGCAATTGTTGGATAATCTTTTGCATTATCAAGATCCCTTACATTTTTATCTTGAATTGCGAATGGTGATGTTTTTAAATTCATAATTAATTCCCTCAAAATTTTTGTTGGATTCTGATTACAGATCCCGGATTGTCATGTACGTAAGAGTTGAATTCTCTAGCAAGCATTAGGCAATCGTATGCATCGCGTGCGTAGAAGCCAACTTCATGTGTCTTATTTGATGAATCTTTGTAACTCAACACATATTTATTACAAGATTTGATCGGTGTTGCAGGCATTTAATCTAGTTCTGATACCACTAAGTTCTAACTAGGCATGCTCATCAACCGACTAATGTGGATGTACGGTTTAAGGCACAAAAATATACGGATAGAGGACCAACAACTAAATACAAAAGTAAATATAATACTTTGGAAATTAACTTGAAAGAGAGAAAATATTTCCGTTTCTCCTAGTAAATTATTTTCAGGTTTAACCTTTATTTCAAGAAAATCTAAATTAGATAATGTGACTTTATAAACACATCAACTATCTAGCTAAATTAGTGTGTTCGAGATTATAAATATATTTTTCTCCATCATCATCACCATCGTCATCATCATGGAAGGAAGAAATTAATACGTAAACTCCTCCTAGTCCCAATATCATAGACAAGTATAGGATAGGGTCTGTCATAACTTTAGTTTGAAACATTCAAATTAAATTTGAGGAAGCTTTTCAATATCTATATTTTCTTTTAATTTTTTAGATAAAAAACTTTCTACTATCAAAAAATTGTTTTTTATTTGAGAAAACTGAAAGTAGATCTAAAATAAGATAAAGATACTGTTTTTTTTAAATGAGTTTTAAAGATATTTTAAAAAAAAATGTGCGGAAGATTTGAGCTAAAAACTAAATTTGATAAGCTGCCAACGGTTTTGAAACAAGACTATCCAAGTGGACTTGATTCTAAATATGAGACTCAAAATCTAATAAGACCTCATGATCCTGTTCTTGTGATTAAAAACGAAGGAAGAATTAAAACTACTTTTATGACATGGGGCTTTATTTCTCCTTGGGCGAGAGACCCATTTGATAAAGAGAGACCAAGACCATTTAATGCAAGATCAGAAACGGTGGAAGAAAAAAAATTATTTAGTGGAAGTTGGAAACATAAAAGGTGCCTAATACCTGCGAGCGGTTTTTTTGAAAAAAAATATCGTATTCGAAAAGCGAATTATGAGACTTTTTGGTTGGGAGGAATTTGGAGTAAGTGGACCTCACCAGATGGAGCAGAACTTGAGAGTTGCTGCGTTTTAACTACTGATCCAAATGATTTGATTAAACCTATACATGACCGCATGCCTGTGATCGTTCCTAATGGATATGAGGAACAATGGACAGAGCAAGTTAAAGATGCAGATGAATTAAAAGGATTATTTGCAATCATTATGAGTTGGTCTCCTGATGGTTGGCTAGTAGAGGATGTAAAGAAAAAAGAAACTGATCAAATGAGTTTGTTTTAAATGGAACGCTTACTAATTCCAAGGTTAGATTAATGGCTAAATCTTATTGGTTGATTAATTCAAATAGTTCAGAAGTTAAAAGATTTATGAAAAACGATAAGAGTATTGATGGAGTTTTTGAGTATATGTTTATAGATACTGGAAAAATAGTGGGGGGATTAGGAAACAAACCACCAGTAATGACAAATACAGTTTCTGTTGAAATAGATTTAGCTAGAGAAATTTATGAAAGATTACTTTCTAAGGGATGGAGGAAAATTGAAAAAAATTGGAATTAAAAAGAGAGTTAGATCTGTGGGGTATAAATTACTTATGAAAATAATCTGAAATTCAATAATGAGAATATTAACTTAAATTGACATTCATTCTAAAATATTAGGAGATTAGTAAATTATTTTTTTGTGCAGATAAAAATGAAACATCCAAAATGGCTACCAGAATAAATAAATATTTAAGTGAAGTCGGTTATTGTTCTAGAAGAGAAGCAGATAGATTAATCCTAGAGGGAAAGGTAACCATTAATGGCAAAATTCCAGAAATTGGAACTAAAGTAGAAGCTAGTGACCAAGTTGAAGTTAAAGGTCAAAGAGTAGAAAAATCAAAGAGACAAAAAAACATATACTTAGCCTTTAATAAACCTGTAGGAATTGTTTGCACAACAGATAGAAAAGTAGAACCCAATAATGTCATAGATTTCATTAAATATCCTAAAAGAATTTTCCCCATCGGAAGATTAGATAAGCTTAGTGAGGGATTGATTTTCTTAACTAATGATGGAGATATCGTAAATAAAATACTCAGAGCAAGAAATAATCATGAAAAAGAATATATTGTAAAAGTTAATCGTCCGATTAATAGCGACTTTATCAAAAGTATGAGTAATGGAGTTCAAATATTAGACACAATAACTAAAAATTGTTTCGTAAAACAATTGGGTCCAAGAAATTTTAAAATAATACTCACACAGGGACTTAACCGTCAGATCAGAAGAATGTGTGAAGCCCTTGGATATAGAGTCCGATCATTAAAGCGTGTAAGAATTATGAATATTAAGTTAGACGTGCCAATAGGAAAATATAGAGAACTTAGTAAAGTAGAACTCTTGGAATTAAATAGATTACTCGAAAACTCCTCAAAAACATATGAATAATCAAAAGGCAATAAAAGTACTTGGGAAATTTAAGTTAATTTACCAAAATAAATAGCAAATGCAGTTACAACAAACGCAGTATATTGAAGCCAATTTGTTCCAGACTTATCTAAACCATGGTTGTCAAAATTAGATTTACTAATTTAAAGAATTGGATAAGCTATCCATCCAAATAATGTGTAGTTAATAATGACGGCCATGAAACCTATCATCGCAAGCCTTCCATTTGTTCTTTCAGCAATAAACCAATAGGTATTTGGCCATTCAAAGCTCCCCCCTATCTTGGATTTTTGATCTTCTGTAATTGGATCCTCTTTGGGAGCATTATCTTGGTCAAGATAATAATTACTATCTGGGTAAAAGCTTTCGCTTGAAAAATTATTCTTAAATTTACTCATCTTAATACGAATTTAATTCTTTATATATCTTAAAAAATAAAAAGTCTAAATAGGTTAAAAAGGTATTTATTTATCAACCAAAATTTTATTATCTTTGTCAGTCCATTGGATAGGAACAAATCTACCGATTGCTCCCAAAGCACTTGGGGGAAATACTAAATAAATCTAAAAAGAATATTCCTCATAATTGGGAATAATCTAAATCCTTTTTTGGACTTTTCTTTAGGAAGAAGAAAATTCTTGCAATACTTATCACTATCTCCAACAAGCTTTTCTAATTCCAATTTTGATTCTTTATAGCTTTGACTTTTTTTATCACCAAGTTGATAGGTACATAAGTATTTTAATCTTTCATTTTTGATCACTGGTTGTAATTGCCTGATAAGAAAAAATATTGTGAATGAAAGGCTTATGAAACCAGCAAAAATAATAAATGAAGAGAAAACAGATGAAGAAAAGGAATAATTTTTTTTCCTTTTTACTATTTTTCTAGATTTGGAGCGAACTTTTTTTCTTATTGGATTTTTTCTTCCCTTAATACTATTCCGAGATAATCCTTTAGTACTTTTTTTAATAAACTTTTTAAGGAATATGCGCATATTTTTTTTTTATCGTTTAGAAGGTGGCAAAACAAGTTATGAATACATAAAAAGTTTTATAAGGTATTTATAAACAATTCATTGCAGAGTTATTTATTTTCCTAACTTTTTTATTAAGTGACTAAAAAAAATATTAAGAAAGATTATTTAACTAAATGCTTTTTTTTAAAAAATCATTTTTGTAATTTGTCGGCTATGTATTTGAGTAATTTAGGAAAAAAATATTATATAAACTCAGTTATTAATCAATAATGCCATTCTTGTTAAAGTCAACATTAAACACAATTTCATAACCGTTACTCGTTGTCTGTGCATCAGTTAACCAGCCA
>QCQY01000004.1 GCA_003209475.1 Prochlorococcus sp. AG-459-B06 | reverse complement strand
TTAAAATGGCTAGTTCGAAATTAATACAGAGGGATAAATATTTTTTATCCCTCTTTTCATTTGGTAGTGAACCGAAAAAATTAAATAAATTATTTCTTCAAATAGCCTCACTTTTGCTTCCACTTTTAATTTGGACAATAGTGTGTCAATTAAAACTCGTGAGTGAAATGTTTTTACCTTCACCGTTAGCAGTCTTTTATTCTCTTTTAGATATGGCTGAAAGTGGAATATTATTTGAAGATATTTTTGCAAGTACTGGTAGGGTATTTGCTGGTTTTATAATTGCAACAATTTTTTCAATTCCTTTAGGAATTTTAATGGGTTCTTTCCCTTCTTTTTGTGCTTTATGTGAACCATTAATTGCAATGCTTAGATATATGCCTGCAGCTGCTTTTTCTCCTTTGCTCATTATTTATTTAGGAATTGAAGAAGCCCCAAAAATCGCATTAATTTTTATCGGTACCGTTTACTTCAATATTTTGATGGTTATGGATTCAGTAAAATTTGTACCCAAAGAACTAATTGAAACAACGCTTACTTTAGGTGGAAATACAAAAGATTTATTGATCAGAGTAATAGCCAGATATTCATTGCCAAGTATTATTGATACTTTAAGAATTAATATTGCAACTTCATGGAATTTAGTAATTGTTGCAGAGTTAATTGCAGCAGAAGTTGGTTTAGGTAAAAGGATTCAACTAGCTCAAAGATTTTTTCGCACAGATCAAATATTTGCAGAACTAATAGTTCTTGGATTAATAGGATTTGCTTTGGATATGAGTTTTAGATTGCTACTTAGACGTACATGTAAATGGGCTGTTTAAATGAAATTAGATGTTAATAATATTTCAAAATATTTTGGGGAAGGTTCAAATAGAAAAAAGGCAATTGATGGAATAAGCTTTTCAATAAGTTCTGGCGAATTTAAAACTCTTGTTGGGAGCTCTGGATCAGGTAAAAGTACTATATTGAGGATTATTGCTGGGCTTGAGAGTCCATCGAAAGGGAACGTAAAAGTAGATGGAAAAATAGTTAGTGGACCGGGATTGGATAGAGGAATGGTTTTTCAGAAATATAGTCTTTTCCCTTGGCTCACTGCATCTGAGAATATTGCATTTGGAATGAATTTAAATTCTTACAAGTTGAAAGAAATAAAATATAGGACATCTTATTTATTAGAAGTAGTAGGTCTTCAGGATTCGGGAAATAAGTATCCAAAAGAATTATCTGGAGGAATGCAACAAAGGATTGCAATTGCAAGAGCTCTAGCAACTAACCCTAAAATTCTTCTTTTAGATGAACCTTTTGGAGCCTTGGACTTACAGATAAGAGAATCTATGCAGAAATTTCTCTATGAATTATGGAAAAAAACTTCATTGACAGTTTTACTTATAACCCATGATATTGAAGAAGCATTAGCTCTCTCTCAGCAAATATGTATTTTGGCACCTAATCCTGGAAGAATCATAAAAGAAGTTAAGGTAGATCTACAAAAAGGAGATTTAGATAAATTGAAACTTGATTCGGATTTTGCAAAATTAAGATATGAGTTATCTGATTTTTTAAGAGGCCTCCAAAAAAAATAAATAATGTCAACTAGTTTTTTGCCTACTTGGCTTTATAGCGACCAAAAAATTTTTGAACTTGAATTAGAAAACTATTCAAAAAATTATTGGCACCCATTGATTTTCATAGGAGAAATTAAACCTTGCGAAATATTGGAAAAAAAATTCTTTAATCAATCATTATTAATCTCTTGTTCAGAAAAAAATTTAATAACTGTTTTCAAAAATAGATGCCCTCATCGTGGGTCAAAATTGTGTTTGCCAAAAACAAAGTTAAATCCTTCTAAAAATATTTTTTGTCCTTACCATGGCTGGACTTTTGATAGTTTTGGCAAACTTAAAACCTTGCCATTAAAGTACGATTTTGAAACAAAAATAGAAACAGATGATTATTTTTTAGAAAAAGTTAACTCTTTAATAAATGGACCTTTAATTTGGATTAATTTCAGCAAAAAACCAATATCTATAGATGATCAAATTGAGCTTGTTGGGAGAAAATGTAATGATCAATGGGATATGAATTACAGTATTTTTTCTGAATTTTCTGATACCTTAAATTGCAATTGGAAAATTGCCCATGACAATACACTGGACGATTATCATGTAGCAATAGTCCATAAAGATACCCTACATAAAGAACAAGGTCCAATTAAAAACTACAGGTATTTCTTCAGTGAATTTTGTAATGTACTTGTTACCCCTCTTAGTAGTGAAGGAAATCTATATACCTTTGGATTACTCCCATGGACCCATCTAATAATCTGGCCTGGTAAAGGGATTGTTTTAATAAATTATCTTCCTAAAAATATTGGTCAGTGTATTATTGAAATTAAATTAGCCTCTGCTTCTTTATGTGAAAATGATTTAGAAAATTGGAAAAAAAGTATATTAGAATTTCTTGGAGAAGATAAAGTTATTGTCGAATCAGTTCATAAGTCTTATCTGGAAGATTTTAAACTTGGTCCGCCTAATAGACTTGAACAAAGGATTATACATTGGCAAAATATTTATAAAGATTTTCTAAATGCATCGGGCATTTCTTTCTAAAATAATTTCTATTTAGTTCACGGAAATTATTAATTAAATTTTTAATTTTGTAGGGATTTGACTACATATTTAATATGCTTTATTGATAATGTAGTTAAGTACAAAAAAGTTGATTATGAAAAATTTTATATTAATTATAGTCTCTTTATCTTTCCTATCTTCTTGCAGTAATGACAAAGATTTTTTTCTCACTGAGGGAAATGCTTTGTTAAGTTGCGGAGGTAAATCTCGTATCATCGAAAATGATAAAGAAGAGATAATTAATACTGAAGTCAAGGATTTAAAAGATGGAATTGGTAAATACGTTGAATTTACAGTTGTTGAGACTGATAAAAAAGGAGGTAAATATAGGATTATTAATTGTTTCCCAAGTGAAGAACCACAAGATTCAATAATAAAAACTGTTAAAACAAATTATAAATTAAGTAATTAAAAGTTATTTAAAAATAATTAGCTTACCTTTAAGCTGAGATTTTTGATGATTTGATAATTTCCCATGCTTCTGATGCGGTGTCTGCATATTGGAAAAGATTTAAGTTTTCATCTGAAATTAATCCAAGATCAGCTAGATATTCGAAGTTGATTATCTTATTCCAATACTCTCTACCAAAAAGTATGATTGGGATTTTAGTTTTCATTCCTGTTTGACAAAGTGTCAATAGTTCAAATAATTCATCTAGTGTTCCAAAACCTCCAGGGAAAAATACAGCAGCTACTGATCGCATGACAAAATGGATCTTTCTTAATGCAAAATAATTAAACTTAAAGCAAAGACCGGGCGTTATAAAAGCATTTGGGATTTGTTCATTAGGTAGACTGATATTTAACCCTATAGATTTACAATTTGCTTCAAATGCACCTCTATTAGCAGCTTCCATAATTCCTGGCCCCCCACCTGTCACAATCACATGAGAATTACAGTTTTTATTTTGATTACTAATTGAAGCAAATTTAGAAAACTCTCTTGCGGATTGATAGTAATGACTCATTAGAAGCAAATTTTCTAATCTATTTAAATTTCGTTTTAAAAGCATCGATTTAGGATTTTTTTTAATCAACTCTTCTATATTTTCAAGTCTCTTTTTTATATTTGATTCTTCTGTAATGCTTGCGCCTCCAAAAATAATTATTGTTGAAAGAATTTTATTTTCTTCAAGGATTAAATCTGGTTTAGTAATTTCAAGAAGCATTCTGACTCCACGCATTTCATTTCGGCTAAGTAAACCAATATCTTCGTGAGCCAATTTATAAGTATCAGAATTAATAATTAAATTCAGGTTTTTTAAATTATTACTAGAGGATATATTTTTTTTCATTTCAAACAAGAGTTTTAACTTTTCTTTCTAGAGGATTAAAATATACTTTTTTGATTTTGTTATTTTCGTAAATCCAATAAACAGGTGGACTTTTTCTTGCCTTAATTAAATTAATTTTGTCTAATTTTTGAGGGTTAAATTCCTTAGAAGGATCAAAAAA
Organism: Prochlorococcus sp. AG-459-B06; assembly: GCA_003209475.1. GTDB lineage: Bacteria > Cyanobacteriota > Cyanobacteriia > PCC-6307 > Cyanobiaceae > Prochlorococcus_A. The sequence continues at coordinate 66,815 of QCQY01000004.1, read as the reverse complement.
TTTATCCCTTTTGGTTTGGTTTAAAACAATACTACCTTCTTTCCCTGAGATAGATCTGTGATAAGTTCCTATAGGAATTTCTAATGCTCCCATAGATCTATTTAAATAAATCACATGATGAGGTTCATCCCAGGAAGGATTTATTAAAACAAATGTCCTTTCTCCAGTGATAACTAAATTGTGGTCAATTTGATGATTGTGAACGTAATATTGCTCATCTTTTAAATCATCTGGAGGAGATATAGCTTCCCCAGAATGGATCACAACATCAGAACCATTAGAACTATCTATGCCTGCATCGAAGAATGTGACTTTTGGAGTCTCTCTAAAAATACTTATTGGGAAGAATCTTAATTCCATTGTGCTAACTCCCTTTTAGAAAATTTATAAATACTAATAAAAATTTATTTACTTTTAAAAAACAGCTATTTTTTGATTTTTAATTGCAACTAACCAGGAAATCTTCTTGATTTGGATAATCTATACATTCTTTATTTAAAATTTCTTCTAAAAAATCTACTTTTTTAACATAATCAAGATCTTTTAATTTTTTGTTTGGAACCGTGAACTGAGTTTGTAGTTTCATTTTCTATTCTCCTAATTAATACTGTTTCTTGAATCCATTCAAAGTTTGAGAAAACCTTAATCCCAGATAAGAAATTAAAATTGTCCAAAATAAAATTTCTATACCTAAATTAGTCATTTGCTTGGCCTCCTTTCTATCTGATTATTATTTAGTACGGGTATTATGTAAAAATCAAGCGTAAGAATACCTAAAAGTTAAAGTTTTTAATCACAAAAAATCTTGCAATGGTTGTTACTCGGATGTTCTGTACATTCATTATTCCAATAAGCTTCAATTTTTTTGAGCTTATTATCAAATGAAAGGACTTTTTTATCCAAATTAATTTCTTGGATAGTAAATATGTCATTTAGTGCCATAAGACTTACCCCTTGACTACAACTATGTTCTAATTCATTTGAATAGTAAATTTCAAGTTTTATGTGTGCGGTTAGAGGAACAAAATTATACGGATTAAGGATCAAAAAAAAATCTCAAATTATGAATAATTGCAAGGAAAATATCTTCAAAAAATTTATTCCAACTTTAAAAAAATTTGTATAAATTTTGCTCGAAATTTTATTCTTTTAATACCTTCTTAGTTCTGCTATTATTTATTATCCATCTAATCTATCTGCATATTCTCTTAAAATCTCAGCCATCTTTTGAGGTGGAATTTTTTGTTGATATTCTCTACAAAAATCAAAAAATTTATCTAATAAATCTTTATTGAAGAAGATATAAAAATTAGCGTCTCATTTTAAAAGTAAAGTATGCAAACCCACCAAGCAATAAAAGACTCACAACACCATAAGTAATCGCTATGCCGTAGATGTAAGTCATTTATTTATAAAGATATAAGCAGAATATAAATAAACTAAGAAAACTCCAATAGCTATGGAACTTCCATAAATAAGAAAGTTCCAAAATCTAAATAATTTAGGTTTTTTAAATTCTTTTTCTTCTTCTTTAGTAATCATTTATTTTCTTTTTCTTTTCTGGCAGCATTACTTTGTGCTCTTAATACCAAAGTTATCGTAAGGGCAGCGCTTAATATCAAAGCATCAATTAATAGGTGCGGGGAAATATTCATCAGCTTAAAAGAGAAATAAGAAGAGTCATTATCTTTTCAGCAATAAATCTATTAAACATTAAAAAAGAGGGGTTTATCCCTCCAAGTTTAGATCGACTGTCAATCACAGTCTATTTTAGGTTTTTAGCTTCTCTAAAAAAACAGTATTTTATTTAGCCAGAGCAAGAGAAGGCACCTGCAAGAATATTTTTAAAAATTGATGCTTGACCTAAGGCATACAAAAAGAAAGTAGATGATGCGAGAGTAATAGCTATTTTAGAAGCCCTGTTAACTTTCAAATTTGAGACTTTTGCAAATGCAGAGTTCATTAGTTCTTTAATTTATTGATCTTATAATAGCTGCAAAAATTAAATATTCAGCATCAATATTTACCAAAGAATAATTTTATTGATCCTTTTTCTCGGCTTGCATTTTTACTAGCTCAAATTCTTTTTTAGAAACTATTCTGATTTTGTATGATGAATATCTCGTCTTCCACCATTTATTGATCGAAATAGCTACTCCTTCTAAATTTTGGGTACAAATATTGACCCATAGAATTTTAGTTTCAACTTCTTTATAGAATTCCCAACTTGTAGGTGAAACCATTAAAAATCGCAAATGAAAAAATTCAATAAATTATGGGAAATGATCCATAAGCTAAAACTTTTGTTTTTTTTTAATAAGAGGATTTAGTGGAAGATATAGAGTTTTCATTAAGTGGTAATAAAAAACTTTAAACAAAAGATTCACATCACTTTCGCCTTCTAGGAAAGTATTACTTTAATTTTATAACGAGTTTCAATTAAAAAATATCTCCGCAAAAAGGGGCCAAAAATTGGCCCCTCTTGGTGAAACTCTTCCAAAGAAACACCATTAAAATCATACTCTGAAAGTTGCAAAGTTAAACAAATTAACAAAATCAAGATTAACAATTTATGCGGCCTTTTTAAAAGGGTTCATGTTCCTTAAAAATTTATTACTTTTGCGGGTACTCATTTTTCTATATCTTTGATTTATATCCAGAATATACTTTCTAGCTTTCTTATCACTTTCAATTTTCTTTTTTCGAAGACGTAAAGCCCTTAAATCTTCTATGGACATGAGGCCATCATCTTCATTGAAATTTAAGTGATCAAATTGCATAAGTTTAAGAAATTAAGTTTCTTCTTTAAGTGCAAGATTAACAACCTTATCTTTATTTGCAATAGAGATAATTAACCAACTTAACTCAAATTAGTTATTAAATGTTCAGAAAGCTATGAATTTAAGTATTAAAAACTTTCTAAAATCAAAAAAAACTTTTGATTGAATTAGATGGAACTTCTACAGATACAAATGATTCTCCATAATGAGATTCGGCTGATCTTATCAGTAACCAATAAAAGAAATTTACTAAAGCTTTCTCCACGAGGATTTAGTAACTTATTTAAATAAACTCATCGTTTTTGTAATAGCAATATACAAAATAAATTTATTACGCAATCAAGATATTTACCTCATAAAGCATACTTGCATATTAAAAAAGAAAAATTTGCACTCTCAAGCTTTAGGCAGCGGACTAAATCCTCGTGGAGTATTGGACTTTAGTCCGCTCTATTTTTTTAGCAAAAGAAAAATAGCACTGCAAGGTAACTAGATCACCAATTTTTATATTTGACTCTGAATAAGCTAATTGAGCAAGAGTATCTGAGCATATGTTGGTGTTTTTTATTGTATAAATTTGCTACGAAACTTATGTTATATCAGTGACTTCAGTATTTTTGCTCATTGATATATTCATTCTTAAATAATATTATTATTGATGCCTAAAGAAGGTTTAATTTTGAAAAAAATAATTAAAGTTTTTAAACTGCTCAAGAGAAGAATCGATATTCTTAATGCAGAGACTGAATTGAAATTTATATTGGAAAATAAATAATGGGATTCCCACATTGCCCTATTTGTGTAGTTCTAGCATTTGTTTCAGTTTTTATGGGAGTTACTCGTAGTTATATGTTCTATATTCTTGTTCGGGAGTTTATGAGAGCCGAATCTAATTTTAAATTTAAGTTTAGTTTCTATTAATTGTTGACATCTAAGTATAAATACTTTATAAATAGATTGTAGCTAATACTACAAAATCGTCCGATCTACCATCTGATAGACCGCAGTACGACTCAAGCCATAGGACGGGGACTTGAGCAAGTTCAGGAGCTGCATCATGGTAAACATGTATTTCAATGGAAAGTCATTCGTATATTGTAGAAAACAAGAAGAAAAGATTATAAAGCTTACTTATAGAGGATCTATTTACTCGAAATAAGTTTACTAATTTCTTTTTAAAAAAAGTTTGGACATTTATTGACGTTTTTGGATTAAGTATTTATTAATACTTTATAAGAAGAACTTATAGTGGATATATTTTTTTCCTATTTAAAAATTCATATATTCGTATATTTAGTAACGAGAAATTAATTTTAAAATAATTAATTTGTAATTAGATTTTTTAAAAGGTTATGCAACCTATTTCTGAGGAACTTTACAAAAAAATAGTTGAGAGTTCTAAAAAATGAGTAAGTTACTAATTGCTTTATTGGCTTTAGATATAGGCGTTAGTCTGTCTAAAGTTTTTATTTTTACCTGAAAATCAAATTACATAGCATAAAAGAAGCAATTATTTTCTAAAACAAGAAATAGTTACTGGGCATTATTTATTTGATCTACTTATTTTATAAAATACAAAATTAAACCAACAAAAGAACTTCCTACAAGTAGTAGCACCATTAAAAGTGCTATTAACTTTGCTAATCCCATAAAGATAAATCCGAATTCCCTGTAGATCTTTGCATCCAGTGAATTTTCCAAACATTATTTACTTTTTTAAAAATTGATGTAACTGTTGGTAAGTCATCATTAGGTGTCCCTTTATAAGTAAATTTTGAACCTAGTGTAAAAATGCACATTACTATATTTTCGCTTAAAAATTCGAATCGGTGAATTTTAGTTATTTCTGCCTTTTCTTGAACAATTTCATCAGTAATCATTTGTTCGAAACTTTTTGCATCTATAGGATTACCACTCGGTCTTATGAATAAAAAATCTGAAGTCGCGTTGTTAACAAAAAATGAGGCCATTTTTTTTGGATTAGCAAACTCATTTAATAATGAAATTATTGTTTCTTTATCATTCATAAAAAAAGGGACGCAATCCTTCTAGTTTAGAACTACTTTTTAAAATTTACAAATCGAAATAGGATAATCCTAAAAAAATTCGTTAGCATGTTCGAAAGAAATATATTTTTTATATAAATCATGATCAATTCATTAAACAAATTATTGCCCGTTGGCAAAAAGGTCAAAAAATATTTGCCTTTCTTTATTGGATTTAAATTACTTACATTTACTGGCTTTCTTACTTATTTAATGAATCGCTAATTGAAATACCCTTAACATTAAAGTTTAACTAAATTAAAATCTAGTGAATAAAGAAGAACAAACTAAAAGATTTAAGTCTATGTCAAGTATGCAAAGACAAAAACTGATATTAAAGAAGATGAAAGAGAGAGGCATAGTGGCGGGAAGTGGAATTCCGAATAAAAAATACGATAGCAAAGAAGTTTATGAATTAATTCATATTGCAAATTGCTTCCCAGAATTAAGAGAGGGGAAAAAACATATTTAGGTTTCTTAAGTTAAGTAATTTATTTTGGTTCCCTTATTGCAGCAATAATTAATCCACCTATCAATGCGAGATTCATAAATACTGCTCTTTGATGAAAAGGGAATACATGAAAAATTATTGTTGTTGGAATAATAAATAGTAATAAAAAGACTGAACCGATTTTTTGATTTTCCCCAAATATAAAAAATCCAGAACCCAAGATAAGACATATAATTGCTCCTACGAGAAGAATAGATGAAATTGGTTCTGGAATACCTTTTGAAGAAATATATTCAACTGTTCTTTCAAAATCATTTACTTTGCCTGGTATTGCCGAGATAAATATTGCTGAAATTGATACTCTTGAAAAAAAATCTAAAAAAGACTTGATCCTTTTATTTTTCAAAAAAGAAATTCTCATAACCTTATTATAAGAATAAAATTTTATACGTTTGATAAATACTAAATTAGTCTGAAATACTTTTAAATTTTTCTCAAATAAATTTAGCTAAATTAATAGAAATCTTTTAATTAATGTGAATCTTGTTAAGGTAATTAATAGAAATTTATGAATTGTCTTTTTATATTTATGAAATAATAAATCTAATTAAAATAAATGTTTAAAAAATTTCTTTTAACTTCTTTTTTACTTTTAAGTTCCCTCATAACTATATATCCTTCAAAAAAAGAAAATACTAAATTTTTGGATTATTGTTATTCTTTAGAAAAAATAATTTTTAGAAATACAGTAGAAAAAAATAAGAATCTATCTAAGAATTTTAGGCCTTTAGCAAAAGATATTGCTCTATTTGGGACTAAAAAAACTAAAGGGACTTTCGCTAATAAGATAATTGATCAATATAAAAATTCCAAAAAATTATTTATTATTACTTTTGTTCCAAACAAAATTTATTGTTTAGCAGGATATTGGATAGAGGAGGTAAGTCCAGGAAAATTCGAATCAATTTTCTATCAGAAAACCAAACAAAAAATAAATGAATATCAGAATACTAAAAAAGAAGTAGATGAATTTATTAAAGGAATTAATTTAGAATATAAATCTATAAAAAAAGAAATTAATGATTTTTTTTAGAAAGTTAAAATTTTTTTTCTAATAAAATTAATTTATTTTGACTTTCTAGTTCCGCCATAGGAATAATTTTTATGTGTAGAAATTAGATACCAACAGTCTTTACAACAAAAAATCCAGTTCGTATGAATTATGGATTTAACTCTATAATGAATTTTATCTGGCTTATGACATAAATCACATTTTTTCATTTGACCATTAATTTTTTAATTTATTTTAGATATGCAAAAGTAAGATATAAAAGATTCACGAAAAAAAATTTATCGTGTCATTATATGAATGCGCTCTACACATCCTGAAGTAAAGCAGTGGTTTTGATGAGTGCGATTATTTTAATTACCGGATAAAATTTTCTAATTTTTACTTTTTAGAATTTTTTTAGACAGCCTCAATATTTATATAAAATTTATTAGACAATTTATACAGCTTTCATTAAAAATAAATATTTTATTATATATCTAAATTAGAACTTTAAAAAGAAACTCACGAATCATATTTAATTAATTTTATTATGGTTTCATTGACTTTTAATAGTATGAACATTTACCTATTCTGGATATTATTTTTAGCCCTATGGGCAATTGTTCCCTTAATGATTATTAAAGGTAGAGTTGACGAAGAGCCTAAGATTCAAACTTCACCAAAAGTTAAAGCAAAGAAAAAAGGTTGGTTCAATTAACTGAATCACTTGATTAGAAAAATAATATGCAAGTAAACTCTTGATAATTTAATGTAAATTCTAAGTAATAAATTTTATTTAATAAAAGTGAAAAAATTAGAAAATATTTTTCTTTATTTAGTAGTGCTTGGTGGAAAGGCAAAAAAAGCTAATATTGAATTACATGATGTAAGATGGGTTGTTGGATCTCGAATTGAGGATACATACGATACTTTAAGAAAGGATTGGTTTGGATCTCCACAAGGTTTGCATATTGATAGCTATAAAAAAATAAAATATATAGATGGCTATAAGGTTAATTTAATATATTTTGAAAAAGATAAAATAGATAAAGAGCAATTAGTAAAAAAAAATAAGTCTAAAAAACATTTATGGTTTGTCAATATTGGGGGCTATAGTCCAACCTCTATGCAGGAAAAACATGAGTTTGGATTGGTTACAGCTTCAACTAAATTAGAGGCAAAAAATATAGCTAAATCCAAATGGCTTATTGGCTTTAAAAAAAAGCATAAAGATGATCTTGCTTCTCTAGAAATGATAATTAGTTGTGACGATTGTGAAAAAATAAAAAAGATAGGTAATTGGCAAATAGAATTAATTCCAGATAATAACTTTATTCAAGAAAACAACTATCCTGATTGGTATGGTTATCAAAAAATAGACGGGAAATAAAGATCTTAGAATCTTTTTACTCGCAAAAGAATTTTGTTAAATAATTATATTCTTATTTATGTGCTTAAAGTATTAAAAGGAACTTGATTTTCTCAATAAATAAATTCCACCTCCCAGAGAAATTAAGACAGGTAACCAGGCAGCGAAAGTTGGAGGCAAAATACCTTTTACTCCGAACGAACTAAATAAAAATGACATAACATAATAAATTAATATAAGAATCACGCTTAGTCCAAATCCCTGACTTTTTGAAGATCTTAAATTAGATTTAGATCCAAGACTGCTTCCTATTAAACCAAAGACCAAGCATGCAAAAGGTAGAGTAAATTTTTCTTGAATACGGACTTTTATTCTTCTTACCTCCTTAAGGTTTCCAGTTTTTTCATAAATCTTTTCTGCTTGTATAGCCTGCTTTAAAGTCATTTCATTTGCATCCTTAGGCACTTTTGCCAGCTCCATAGGTCCTTCCACAAATGGATATGTATATTCTTTAAATTGAATATTTGTAGTTTGGCCGCTTGGATCAATTGATACAATACTCCCTTCAGAAAATATCCAAGAAGAACTTTTTTTATCAAATTTTCCATTTTTTGCCTTTAAAATTTGTTGAAAATCTTCTCTGGAAAAATCTAGAACTGTGACTTCCTCCATAAGGTTGTTTTCATACCATGAAGCATAAAATATATGAGTAAGATAAGTATTTATTTTTGTTGGTTTGTTATTTGATGAATTTATCCTAGAACCATATCTTGAAAACATAATATTATCTTTTCCTTGTTCTGCGCTAAAAGAACTTCCTATTCCTGCTCTTAATGTCGTTTCAGCTAATTTATTACTCGCAGGAACTAAATTATCGTTAAAGTAAAAAGTCAATCCTGTCATAAATATTGAAAGAGCGATAGCTGGAGAAATAATTCTTGAAGTTTTTATACCCAAAGATTTCAATGCCAGCAATTCAGAATTGCTTGATAATTTTCCATAGGCTAATAATGTTGAAAGTAAAACTGCCATTGGGAATGATAAGACTAAAAAACTGGGTAAACTAAAAAAAAGAACTTTTAAAGCTAAAAATAAGGGTAAACCAAATTCAACTATTTTCCTTATAAGATCAAACATTACCCCAACAGATAATGAAATAACAGTAAAAGCAGAAATTGCAAATATCATGGGAGGTATTATTTGTCCTAATACCCATCTATCTATTAAAGGAATTAAATACCAAGGAGAAATTATTTTATTAATAGTTTTTTTAATGAGTGATTGATTTGAAAGTTTCAAAAGAGATTTATTTGTTTTTACTGTCTTTTTAAACATTATAAAATATCAATGATTTAGAAACCAATACAAAACTGATAGTTAAAAATAATATTTCATTCTTTAAATTTCAATAATAAATTAGAAAAATAATTTATTAACACTTGAAATAAAACAAGAAATTTGGTTTCTTAAAATAAAATGGTAAGGAATGAAAAATAAAACTTCTATGCATGAATGCAATTGCACGCACTGCCAACAAAAACTAAATCAAATTAATAACGCAAAAATATATTGGGACAAATTAATTTTAAGAAAAAAGATGGTATGGTCTCCCTATTGAATCATCTAAGGTTTTTAAACTCTTTAAAAGTAGTTGTTTTAAAAAAATGTTATTTTTAGGAATAATAAAGTTGTACAATCTTTTACTTTTAGTATTAAACTTTTTGTAGTAATGAAATTATTTAACCTTTTGATTTTTTTTGTATATCATATTTTCTTGATTTAAAAGAAAAAGGATAATCAAAATACAAGATGGAATGAGAATAAAATCTAAAGACATAAATATTGTTCAATATATTTTTTATTTAGCAAACAAATAAATCTTTGGCATTAGTTACTTGTCTTAAAGATTTTATTAAATAGGTAGAAAAACATATTTATGCTTAATATATTTCTTATTTTTAAAAATTGAAAGAGCCTGCCAAGTATCCCACCGACAAGCTCATGACGACTTAGTTAATTCAGATATTCTGATTTAACCAGCTAAGCACTTCCTAAATGCTATAACTATTTTAATAAGTAAAATTACTTACTGTGAGTATAAATGCTTATTTTTAATAATGGATCTGCGAATTTGATAATAAAAAGTGATTTCTCAAATGCTTATTGTTCATTTTGTAAACAGAAATGCCACATAATTATCCATAACAAAAATTCATAGAGGTAAATTATTGGAGATTTTGGTTTACATAAGTTAATATTTGTGTTACTTTAGTTAACAATTAAAATAAATTAAATGACAAAATTAGGAGTAACTACAGAATCAGGTGGTAGACAGAATATGTTCCCATCAGAAACTAGGCCTTATATTGATGAAGCTGTTTCTTACGATGGATATCCTCAAAATGCAGAAAAAGTAAATGGGAGATGGGCTATGGTTGGTTTCGTTGCTTTATTAGGTGCTTATGTAACGACTGGACAAATAATTCCAGGGATTTTTTAGTTTCTAAGTAACTATTTTAATAGACTTGTAGTTTAAGCTTTATTATTAAATACATTAAACGAAAATTTAATTTTTATTATAAATTTGAAAATAAGAAAAACCAAATAAAAGTGATGACATTCAAGCTAAATATTATTCCTAGAAATATATAAGCATTTTTTTTGCTAATAAATGCAGTCTCGGGTCCAAGATATACCCTCATCAAAACCTCTAGTTATCTCGATAAGAATAGTATTAATCAAAGAATTAACTAAAGTTTTAGAGGAGAAAAATAATCAAATTAATATTTCTTATTTATATGTTTTTCAAATTAATCATTTCCCTCTAGCGCTTTTTTGGAGGAACAATGATGTTCTTTAATATTGTTGCTAGTAACATTTATTAGTTTGATTTGTTTCTCGATGATAGATTATAAAAATAAACCGAAAAAATTAGAATCTAATTTTTTGAAATGAGATAGTGTTTTTAGGCTGATTTTTAAAATACTTTTTGTTGTAAATAAAATTTCTCAAACCTCAATTTATAAAATTATTTATGATAAGAAAATTTCATTTAAAAAAGCCTAATTTAATTTTAAACTATGCTTTTTTATAAAAATTAAAAAAAATTTATATTAGATGTAACCAGGAATGATTTGACCTGTAGTTAAATATGCTCCAACTAGAGCGACAAAACCTAACATTGCGAACCTACCGTTAAGCTTTTCAGCAACGATCTTTTCTTTTTCAACTATTTTTGGTTCGTTATTTTTCATTAGAACCAACCTGGAATGATTTGGCCTGTTGTGACATATGCGCCGACTGCTGCAACGAAACCTAACATTGCTGCCCAGCCATTAAAACGTTCTGCTTCTGGAGTCATTTTGTTTATATGTATTATTAATTAATATAACATAATTATTTAATAATGTAAAGAAAAACAGGGATTATTTCTCCCTTTATCAAGCTAAATTTAAAAACTGCTACATATATGTGTCGAAATATACCTTTACGTTGCTTTCATTTTTGTTCTGATAATTTAAATTTCGTAAAAAATATAAGCTTTTCGCCTTTTTTTGAGGTTTATCCTCATTTAGAGGTAATTTAAATTAATATATTTTGAGAGTCAGCTAGTAGGGATACAGGCTGACTCTTTTTTTATCATAATTTTTAGTTTTTGACTAAAAGTAGTTTTTATAATTTAAATAATTGCTATTAATAAAATAGAGATATATAGGATTTATGTCATTCGAGACTTACTACTTACATTTGATTTTTGGAAGGATTCCTTCTCTAATGAGTTCTGACTTAATACTTTACATATTGCCTGCTCTAACAATTTCAATATTATTCTTTAGCCTTAAAATAATGTTTTTCAAGACTCCTAAATTGAGAAAGGTTAAATAATAAAGGATTTTAGAATTATTCTTTTTACTGAAGCGACCAATTTTTTTAATTTTGGATAATAGACTTTTTTTTTCAGCAACTCAAAGAAATAGAGACTGCATTGGTGATGTACTGTCCAGAATTATAAAGAAAGGTTCAATATTGGAAATCGGGAGTGGCAGCGGTGAACATGGAGTAGTTTTTCAAAAACGCTTTCCTGGAACAATTTGGCAAACAAGTGACCCAGAGTTAGTACATAGAAAAAGTATAAGTTCTTGGATTGAGTATGAAGACCTAACTAAGAAAATGCCCCAGCCTCTTGAGATTGATGTAGAAAAAATTCCTTGGAATATTCCATTGAGATTAGCTCATTCTTTGCAAGGAATAGTCTCTATAAATATGATTCATGTAGCACAGTGGTCTTGTACTGTAGCGCTTTTTAGAGAGTCAGGAAAATTACTAAATAAGGGGCAATTTTTGATTTTGTATGGGCCATTTAAAATTTGTAATAAGCATACAAGTGAAAGTAATTACTTTTTCGATAATTCATTAAAAATTCAAAATGATCTTTGGGGCATTAAAAATCTTGAGGAAGTTTGTGATGAGAGTAAGAAAAATGGTTTTTCTCAAGAGGATATTATTAAGATGCCTGCAAATAATTTTTCAATAATTTACAGAAAAGATTATTGATAAGGCAAATACAAATATCAATAAGTTACTAAAATTCATCATATTAGATGATCAACCTGTTAGTTTTTTGCTCCATTCTTTATGCTTTTGATCTAAATCTGAAATTTTTTCGCCTAAACTCAACTGTCTTTCTAATAATTCAACTTTTGTGAGTGTTATTTCTTCAGAATAAAATTTAATAGGCTGCTTACCATGCAAATTGTCGCCACTCATAGAATTACTAGATAGTGGGTATTTTATAAGATGAAAAATTTGTTATTGCTAATTCTTTTATATTCTTTTCAGATTTGCGTAAATTAATGTGATAAAGAATTGATGTTTAGTGCGGTTTTAATCCACTATTTTGTACGAAGTTTGCCATATATATCTTCCTCTCTTGATGTCTGACTTAACGGCAATGCAATTGCAAGCAATATTCCATAGAGCTTTGTGTATTGGATCAGGATTAAAAAGATATGCTTTTTTAAAGGCTTTTTTAATTAAGATAGTTGCCCTTTTTGCATGATAATGAGGGATCGTTGGACATACATGATGAACGACATGGCTAGAACCTATATTATGGTGAAGAAAATTAAGAATTCTACCGTAAGGCCTGTCAATAGATAGAAATGCTCCTCGCATAAAGGAAAATTCCGTATTTGAAAGATGAGGCACATCTGAATCTGTATGATGAAGCCATGTATAAACTACTAGCCAACAATTAACTACTAATAAAGGACCAAAATACAGAGCAATTACTGGAAATAATCCATGCTTGAAAACTAAATAAACAATGCCCAATAATGTCAAACCTACACCAATATCTGAAATCCAAACTTTCTTAGCCCATATTGATGGCCATAATGCTTTAGAAAATGGTTTAATTGGCCAAAAATGATTTGAAGTACCATATTTAATACCTCCCGTACTTCCTGTAAGTAAATAAGCAGGCCAGCCAAATATTAGATGTAAAACGAGTTGAAGAATACCATAATTTTTCTTACCTAAGGAATTTGAAAAATGTAATTCTTTTTCTCCACCAACTTTTTCTGTAACTCCATTCCCTTCAATGACTAAAGGGACGTGAGTTTCTCCATTGGTTATGTTATTTGTGAATCGATGATGAACTGCATGAGAACGCTGCCAAGAAAAATAGGGCACTAGAAGTAATGAATGAAGTAAATAACCAGTTATAGATTGCAAGGTCTTGTTTTTAGAGAATGCTCCATGCCCACATTCATGGGCAATTACCCAAAATCCCATTGCAGTGGTACCTGATAGTAATGCGTAAATAATCCAAATTGGGATCATTTTTGGGGTAAATGGGATAGATAACCCTATCGCAACTACTAATGATTGAATTAAAGCTGATTGTAAAAGATATCTCAAAGAAGTTTTAGTATTGCACTTAAAGTAGTGATCTGGAATAACATCCTGAAATTCTTTTATGCTTGGAATATCTTTATCCTCTATTACAAGCGCTTGGCCTTTAAGACCTGAGAATTTTATATTACTCAAATTTTTTTGGTTAGAAATTTTGTTAAATAAAAGTGAATTTACATATTCTATTATCCATCACAGCATCTCATAATGAAAAGAATTTATAATTTTTTTTCGGTAAAGTTTTTGCGATTTTAATTTCATCTTCAAATAAAATTTTATAGCCAAACATTTTTTATTTTATTCTTTTATCGCAAACTTTTTATTTATATATTTATTTCTATTTTGATTCTGATTCTCTTTACTCTTCTTTAAAGCTTAATTGATTTAAAGACCCCGTATATACCTCTTAGGTAAACCAGATTGTTTACGTGGCTTTACTAGAATAGGTAGAACAATAACTCCTACAGTAAAAAGACAGATTGGAGCAACTACCATCAATATAGATTCTAGAGACATGAATATTTTTGAATTTATTAATAAATAGCAGGATTTTTTTTAAAAGTCATGCGTATTTATATCTATTTAGTGAGAATAGATTCAAAATTTTTATAAATTATTAAGTAAAAAAGAAAAAAAGATTAAAAAAAATCAATTTTTTCAAAATTCATCCTATTTATCTAATCATTACTTAAATAGAGATTAGTTATGAATGAAGAAAAAAAGTGGATGCTCATGACTTATTATTGTCCAACTCATGGCGATTCAGGTTTAGTAAACCCGATTCAACTAACAAAAAAAGAAATTAGTAAAACATTATTAAAAAAAGGTAGTAGTTCTAAAAATTAATTTTTTAAAATAAAACCTAAGATATCGTGAAAATGTTCTAAATCTTGATTGAAATCTGGTTAATTGAAAAATGATATCTTAAAATTCCATAAGCTGCTTTTTATCAGCAACATTGGTGAAAATATTGAAAGAGAAATTTTTAATTTAGTATAACTCCAGATCTTTAAAATACAGCTTAGTAGAAATACTTTTTTTGATATTAGTATCAAATTTTTTACGTAATTAATAATTTAAAAAGATATAGAAATAATTAATTTTAAAATTGATCAGAATCGCATGTTAATTCGCATTGATTAAGATCATGTGATGATATCTTTTCTAAAATTCTCAACATATCAATTTCGGAAAGCTCTCCATTCGAGTTCCATTTTAAAGTCGTTTTCCTTTGAGGTGAATTTCTTCTATTCATTTTGATCACCCCCCTTTAAATGAATTTCTAAACAACGAGTAATACATTCTTGATGACCATCCACAATACTGCATTCAGTAATACACTCGAAATATGAATTAATAGAATCTATTTCTGTATTCTGGCTTGTAGAAACAAATGAATCATTCATAATATTGTTAAATTTATTTGGAATAGAGATATAGCACGAAATTATATTAAATAATTTAATTTATTAAGTTAATTAGAAAAAATAAGTATTATTTACTAAATTTATTTTGCAGCTGATTAACCTTTAAAAAGATAGTAATATTCTTCTTTTAAAAAACAAAAATAAGCAATAATTTTGATTATTTAATATTAATTTTATAAGGTAATCTTCTAAAAAAATCAGCATAAAGACTGATTTACTTTTCAGTAATTTAGTTAGAAGATAAGAAAGTACACTTTTAATTTTTAAATGAAATCAGTAATTAATTGGCTTTCGAAAATGTTAGAGAGTATGGCAAATGCTTTTATGCATCCTTTAAAGAATGACTTACCTCCATCTATTGGTACTCATGCATATAGCACTATTCCTCTAAAAAGAAAATTGAGAAGAAGGTTAAATTAGGTATTAACTTATGGGAATTAATTTTTCATTTTTATTATCCCAAATAATATATTTGAAGCAGTTTGAAAAATCCCTTAATTTTAAGAACTTTGATTGTTGGAGCAAATGAATGTTTGCTTTATGACAAGCTCTTAAGTTGTAATTTGGTATTCTCTCAGAGAGATGATGAATGCTGTGGAAGGATATGTCGGCTAAAAACCAATTAAGCCAATTAGGAATATCTAAATTGCTACTACCTAAAATCGCTCCATCGATGAGATCCCAGTTTTTTTTATTTTTAGCATATGCATTCTCATAGTTATGTTGTACGAAAAAAACACATATTAAAATTGCTGCTGATAAGGTTAATACAATGGAATAAAATGATAAGAAAAAAACTAACCCCAACCATTTACACATAAAAATCCACCCTATTATTACTACTATGTTATTGATTATTAATTCACAAAGCTCACTGAAATTATCTCCATAATCAGAAAAAGGTGGTTTGACTCTTGAATTAATAGCTAGAAGTTGAGAAATTTCTCTGTTTTTTATTTTGATAAAAGTCTCTTCCAATATATCTTTAATGAAATTAAAAATAATAAAAACAAGTCCTAATCTAGGTTTCAAAACTAAGTAAAAAAACCCGCCAGGGAAAAGCATCATCCAGTTTCGACTTACTTTATAGAATATTTGCTCTCTTTTTGTAAGGGATTCATAATCTTCAAGACTTAAAACATCTATCGGTCCTTTGTAAATTTCCCAATTTCCATTATTTCTATGATGAAATGCATGATCAATTGACCAAGACTTCTGGGGAATACCATTAACCAAGCCAAGTAAAAATCCAAAGAAGCGATTTAATTTCCGTTTTGTAAAGAGAGAATTGTGACCGCAATCATGCATTAATGAAAATGTTCTAGAAGAGAATAGTGTTAGCAGAACTATAAGAGGTATCAATAAAAACCCTTTAATCAATAACGAAAAAGGTTGATTGATTATGTGGTAGATGATTAACCAAATAGAAATTATTGGGAAGAGGGTAGAAATAATTTGATAAGAAGCTCTAATATTATTTCTTTTTAAAAATGGCTTTATTAAAAAATCACCTCTATTTACTTTAAGCATATTTATCTTATTTTCTTGATAGTAACAATTTTTAAAAAATATTGATTCTTTAATAATCAATAAAATATTTTAAAAATCATACTAGAGAATAAATTCTTTAGACATAGTTCTTAATTGATCTAGATTTAATCTTTCTAAGTAATTTTTAAAGTCACTAAGATTGTTAGTAGAGTCAGAATTTTTACTCTCGTAAAGAAGACTATTAGAAATTAAATCAATGAGATGATCTTTGTCCATAACTTCTTATAGACCAAAATTCCTGTTTAAAAAATTAAGGTCTTGAATTCGAGATCATTAACTCGTCTATTAAAAGTAATTTTTTATAAATTTTTTAAATCTTGTTCTATTTTTTCTAATCTTTCATTTAATTCTTTTTGTTCCCTAATTAAGGCTTTTTTCTTTACTGCAAGCTCTTTGTTCAAAGGAGAATTGAAATATTTTTGGTAAGAGACAAAAAAAACTGCTATCGCTACTGCAATGCCAAGAGCACCAATTATTAAAATTGGAGATGAAGGAAAGTCGTAAAATGGAATTGACAATGTGCTTTACTAAAAACAAATTCTAACTATCTCATAAACAAAAAAATGAGTAATAAATACTTATTCTTTACGAAGCTTTATGGGTAATTATGCTAGTAATTTTGTAAAAAATAAATAAGGTTTATCTTTAATTAAATTTAAAAAATAAGTAATTGTACAGCTGTCAAAGAATGAATTACTAATAATGATTAAACTAGTAAAAAATTTTTCATGAAGAAAATCATAAATAAAAAAAATAATAAAAATGAACCATGGTTTAAATGGTTAACGAGAGAACTTAATTCTTATGAAGCTTTTCAGGATTTCGAATCAGGCAAGAATCCACGTGATGTTGCAGAGGATTTTATTTCTAGAAATAGTATTGCTATTTCAGAAGTTTTCGAAGATTTTGATGAAGAAGATAAAGATACACTCGATCAGTTTCTTAAATTAACCGAATGCGAGATGCATGTGTTTAGGATTATTGAAAAACAAATAGAGTTAAGAAACAAGATAAGATTTGTAGATTTTAAAAAAAGAAAAAAAATAAAGAGTTAATTTCTATATAAGTTTATTTTTTCCATTACCGGTCTTACCAAAGCCTAGCCATATAAACCACAAGATCCATCCGAAGATAGGTATTAAATTAATAAAAATCCATTTCCAATCTTTTCCAAAATCTTTGATTCTTCTTATATCAATAGCTATTTGAGGTATGATACAAACTATCCCATAAGCATTGAAACCAAAAGTTTTTAAAAATATTGGGAAAGTTAGGAAAGAAATTATAAGATTCGCTAGTTGAACTAACCACCAGTCCGATCGAGATGTGAATCCTTTGAAGTCTGTAGCTTTAATCCAAAACTCCTTATATGCGTTTAAAAAGTCATTAAGCATAAATTAAAAATTCAAAGAATTTAACATTATCAATTTAATCTTCAATTTATCAAAATATTATTTATTTACTAAATAGGATCAAATAAACTCATGTCATTTGAAGCTTTTTTTGGTATCTCATCTTGATTTGGTAATGAACAGAATCCGTCTTTGCAAATCATCTTTTCTTTTGCAATACTTGAGGTTTCTGAAAATATATTTTTGTTATTGTTATTTGAAGATTCTTTCAGCATTTATATAAAAAAAATAAATCCAATATTAAATTAATAACTCAATTTATTTTGATAAGCAACAAAATTAATATTAATTATTTATTTACTTTTTTTGATTTGGTAAGTCTCTCCAAAATAGCGCCATTATATAAATGAATAAAGATATAGAACAAATATAAAGTAAAGAATTTAAATGCATGTTTATTTATTAAAGTGATTACAAAGAGAGGGACTTTTACATAAAAAGGGGTATCAATAGAAATAGATTGGTAATTATTTAACTTAAAAAACCATCCAAATTCTAGTATTTATTTAAGTTTTTTATGCTTTTCCCAAACTTTTAGATGGAAAAGTTTTTAAATTTTAAGAATATATCTTTTTAGTTAGCAAAGCTTATAAATCTAAGAGTTTTATAAATTTAATGAAAATTCTATATTTTTAAATGATTTTTGAGATATTCAAGAACTATCTTTATTTATTTCTTTTAAAGCTTTTCTACCTTCTTTAAGGGTTCTTAATACCATCCAAGAGAGTGAGGAAATAATAAGAATGGTAAGTGTAATTAGGGAAATAAGAGTCGTATCAATATTGTTAGCCAATTTCATGAGAAATTTTTTGGACTTGTAATTTAAAATTCAAAAAATTTAAACATTAGATCTTGAATACGCAGGAATAAGCATTCCGCCGTCTTGGTCATCATTATTATCATCATCAATACCACCGCCTAGAATTAACTCAATGGTTACAATTATAGCTATGGGATAAAAGCACCATAATATCGCTGTAAAAGGACTAATTGAGGAAGGAACTTGATACAATTCTGTCATAAATTGATATTAATCTAAAGAAACAATAATTGTGGATCCTTCGGATAGTGTTATTCAATATTTCTATAAATATTTTTTAAAAGTTTTCTATTTCCTACGAATAGATCTTTGGTGTGTATTGATATTTTTATTTTTCAATATGAATTTAAATAACAATTTTATTGAACCTATTGATAAACTAATAATGACATAATGAATCGCGCAATTGTTATTTTTTATACTTAACAATAATTGTACAATTTTGATTCAAAAACTATTATTTATTTTGATTTTATAAATTCTATGTTTTCTTTCACTTTTGATCCTTTGGCTGCGATATTTGGTATATCAGGAATTGTAGGCTTCTTTTTCTTTGTTTCTGCTGCTAAGGGAACTTCCAGTATCAATACAAACCCAAAAAAGGAATTAGATTAGAACTTACTCTGTCAAAACTAAATTGAAATTTAGTATTTTAAAAGGCTTGTTAATTATTACTTATTCCACTGTTTAGAAATAAACTCAAGAAAATCTTTTAGATCCTCTTCAGGACAATTTGTTTGTTTTTGTAAATCAATGCAAATTTGCTTGATATTTTCAAAGGCCTTTTTTACTATTTCGTTTTTTTCGAAAACCTCAAAATATTCTTGATCAGTAAAAGGCATAATATATGTTTCCCTTTTGAAAATTATTTATTAACCATATCTTATATGCATTGACTTAACAGTAAAGAAAGAAAAAATCTTTTTTCTTAAATTTAGCTCCCCAATCGATAATGTTTTTTAATGCTTTTGGTGACTTCCCATTCGCAGTAAAGTCCAGCAGGAAACTCAACTAGATCTCCAGCTTTAATCAGGTAAATGTCACCGTATTGGGTACTTATTTTCGCTTGACCTTCAATAATTAAGCAAATTTCCTTATCATCGTAATTCCATTGAAATTTGCTTGGCTCACATTCCCAAATAGGCCAACTTTTTATTCCATACTGAATTATTACGCTTGCACTACAGGGGGAAGATATTAGAACTTTCACAAAATAGTTAGGATCTGTTCTTTTATTTTACAAATAAAAGAAATTTTTATTTTCGCGATTGTGTATTTCTTTACTGTCTTTTATTTTTTTTCGCTTATTATAAAGAAAATTTTAATTTATGGATGAGCTTTCTATATTGTCAATTTCGCTATCTATAGCTTCTCTAGGGATATTTTTTTTATTTTTTGCGTCAAATGATGACGACGACCAAGATGGAGGTAAGTTGATTAAATCATTCCAAAGAATTAATTAATTTCAAGTAAATAAAACATTCAATAGAGATTTATAGCTTATAAAACCTGCGTAAATGCAGCTTAGAAAAATTAAATAAACCTCCAATGTGCCAAGTCTTTTTTTCTTTAAAATTTTCATTTTTCTGAGTGTTTATAGGATAATTTTATTTAATCTTATTTCTTTTAACATGAGTATTTATTACATTAAGCCAGAGATTAAAAAATTATTAATGTCAACCCAAAAAATAAAAAACAAGTAAAAAATATTATTTTTTTGGTAATTTCCCTTTCCTCATTCTTAGCAAAAAGTAAAGAAATTACTGGAGATGTACTTAATAAAGCCCATCCTACTCCTATGGGAAGGGTTTTAAAAACAACTTGTTGTAGCAATATACCTATATTGGTTCCAAGAAGTATTGAAAGCAAAAATCTTTTTTGTTGTTTTTTTTCTATATTTTTTAAGAAAAAATTAATCTTAAATCCTTTTAGAGTAATCAAAAAAATTATTGCACCTAATAATCTTATCTCAGTTGTAAGGAAAGGAGATAAATTGCTTTGAAGGAAAACCATCCTTGAAAAAAGACCTCCAAGAACAGCACATAAAACTGATAAAAAAGGGAATGCAAAAATCTTAAAGTTATTTTTTTCTGAGAAAGTGGCGTTTTCCTCTTTAAAATTATTACCTTTTTTGAGAATTATGAATAGCGAAATCGATACTATGATTATTCCAACCCATGATTTAGTTGTTAAATTTTCATTAATAAAAATTTCCCCTGATAAAGCAGCCATTAAGGGAGAAAGCGTTTCTATAGATAAAGTTTTTCTTGTGCCAATTGTTTGTAGTGACTTTAAATAGAAAGTATCACCTAAACCAATACCTATTATTCCACTTATTAGTAAGATTAATATGTTTTTTAATTCTGTTGTAGAACTTAGATTAATAAAAGCAGGTATAAAAACTAAAAAAGCTATTATATTTTTTATTAAATTTATATCTATTGATTTATATTTTTGAGTTTGAGTGCGCCAAATAAAGCAAGCATAAGTCCAAGATGTAGCGGCTCCAAAAGCAGAAAGGATTCCAATCAAAACGAATAATTTTTAGAAATTTTATTTTATAAATTGAGTAAATGCTAAAAAGAATACATAAATAAGAATCAAAATCCCCGGTAAGTACTGAATTAGTGATTTGAAATTATTTTTTTTCATATTTAATTAGAAATGATTTATTTTAGACAGTTTTTTTTATTACTAGGGTACAAACTCTCTAACTTCTTTCTTCTTTGAACTTTCGCATTAATTCTTTCTTCTTTTTCTTTTTTCTTGATCTCATCATTTATCTTATTTTGTCTGTAACCAAACCAAAGTAAAACCCAAATAACAGAAGTTATTAAAAGAAGAGCCGTATATTGACCAGTCATAGGAAAATTGGCCTCAGAATATTTGACGTAAGAAAATATTGAACTCATTTAATTAAGTTAAAGCATAAAAATAACGACTGCGTTGATTTTTTTTTAGAAAGTTAAAAATTAGTGAATTGAAATTATTTATTATGTAGTTTTTAAGTTTTTTATTTATTTTTTTATGGTTTTTGGAATAATTTTTCTTTGTAACTCCTTGCTATTATCAAATTAAAGCATATTAAATAATAAGTTTTTGGAACCTTTTGATTTAGTAGTTGTAGGAGGCGGTGCAGCCGGTTTTATGACAGCAATAACTGCTGCTGAAAATGGAGTTAAAAGAATAATAATTCTTGAAGGCACTTCAAAACTTATGGAGAAAGTAAGGATTAGTGGAGGGGGAAGATGTAACGTGACTAATGCGACATGGATACCGAATGAACTAGTTGAGAATTACCCCAGAGGTGGAATTCAGCTCTTGGAATCATTTAATCGTTTTGCAACTGGAGATGTATATGATTGGTTTGAGAAAAAAGGGTTAAAATTAAAAATTGAGGAAGATCTAAGAGTATTCCCAGAGTCTAATTCTTCTTCAGATGTTATTGATTGTTTGAGAAAAAGTGCCATATCAAAAAACGTAGAGATATTAACAAAATTTTTTGTAAAAGAAATTTCAAAAACTCCAGATAATATATTCAATATCTTTAGTCTTAAAAAAGCAAAGGTAACTTCAAAAAATATTATTCTTTCAACTGGAGGTAATCCAAGCGGATACAAACTAGCTCAAAATCTTGGACACAACGTTATTAAACCTGTACCATCGCTTTTTACTTTTTCTACAAAAGAACCAAATTTGGATGAATGTAGTGGGGTATCGATAAAGGGCATAGATATAGAAATTAAATTAAACAATAAGAATTTTCAAAATAGAGGCGATTTACTAATAACTCATTGGGGTTTTAGTGGACCAGCAGTATTAAAACTTTCATCAATTGCAGCAAGGGAACTTTATAGCCAAAAATATAAATTTAATCTAATCATTAAATGGTCTTCTTTAAGTTATGAGGAGTTAAAAGAAAAAGTTAACTATTTAAGATTAAATAAAGGCAAGGTGAATCTAATCAATAGTAGACCTGTTCCGCTATTAACAAAAAGATTATGGATTTTTTTATTAAATAAAATAGGTATTGATAAAGAGAAAAAGTGGGCTGATTTACTGGCGGAGGAAAGAGAGAAAATGATAGATATTCTAACGAGGGACAAATATATAATTTCTGGCAAAGGACCATTTGGTGAGGAATTTGTTACTTCTGGAGGCGTAAAAATTAATGAAGTTAATTTTAAAAGTATGGAGAGCTTAATTTGTCCAGGATTATTTTTTTCTGGAGAAGTTTTAGATGTTGATGGGATCACAGGTGGATTTAATTTTCAACATTGTTGGACAAGTGGATGGATCGCTGGGATGGCAGTCTCAAAGTTAAATGATTAAGTAACAAATCAATAAGTTTATCTTTTTTTTATTAAGTATTAGACGGAAAAAGTTTTTTGAAGAAACTTTAATTTTAAAGTTTTAATTATTGGTGAAGATTAATGCAGAATCTTGTATCAAAAAAAGAAGAAGAGGAAAGAAGATTAAAAGCTTTAGCAGAATATAGGATTTTGGGAACCAAGCCAGAATCATGTTATGACGATATTACAAAAATTGCAGCTAAAACCTGTAATGTGCCTATTTCTTTAATGACTTTGGTAGACAAAGATAAACAATGGTTTAAATCCAAAATAGGACTTCAAATATCAGAAACTAGAAGAGATTGGTCTTTTTGTACACATGCAATAAAGGAAAATAGTCCATTAATTATTCATGATGCTTTCCAAGATGAAAGATTTATAAATAATCCATTGGTAACTGGAGATCCAAATATTCGTTTTTATGCCGGTTTTCCCCTTAGAAATAGTGATGGTAATAAACTTGGAACTCTTTGTGTAATAGATAGAAAGCCAGGAAATCTAACTACACAACAATTTAATATTATGGAATTATTATCCAAGCAAATAGTCTCATTTTTAGAGCTTAGAAAAAAGTCATTAAATTTGCTAGATGCATTGTCTAATTTGCATAAACAGGAAGGGATTTTATCTGTATGTTCATATTGCAGAGAAGTTAAAAATAAGGAGGGCGATTGGATGCATTTAGAAAAATATCTTTCGAAAATTAGTGATATTAGATTCAGTCATGGGGTTTGTGATAATTGTATGGAAAAACATTTCCCAGATGTAATCGAAGTATGGAATAAAAAGGATTTTTTTGAAGATGGTCAAAAAAGGTTTTTAGAGTCCTAGATTCAATACCTTGCTTTTTATCGTTTAATCTATTTTCTAAACAAATTCTTTTTTTGGTGGTTAGGATTGTATAAATTTTGACTGCAAAATGTTATTAGGAACTTTATTAACAGGTGAAATTGCTAAAAGTGCATTAGTAGCATATGTTCATTATCTAGGAATTATATTGTGTTTCGGTTCTCTTTTGTTTGAAAGATTGACTTTAAAAGTAGGTCTTAATAGAAATGAGACGATCTCAATGATAATTGCAGATGTGGTTTATGGTTTGGCAGGAGTTGCATTATTAGTTACTGGTATATTGCGTGTTAAGTATTTTGGACAAGGAGGTGATTTCTATACGGGTAATCCTGTGTTTTGGATAAAGGTTTCACTCTACATTTTGGTTGGCTTACTTTCTTTATACCCAACGACAACATATATCCTCTGGGCAATCCCACTAAGTAAGAATAAACTACCTGAAATTTCAGAAAACATAGTTAAGAGGTTTAGACTCATTATTACTACTGAATTAGTTGGCTTTGCAACAATACCTTTGTTTGCCACTCTTATGGCTAGAGGTGTAGGTTTAGGTTGAAAAATTTATTTCTAGAAAGAAATTGTTTAATTAGTGCTAACAAATTATATAGATGGAGTTTAAGTTATAGGATTTCTAAATCTAAAAAGGAAATTATTTTTATTGGTTTAAATCCCTCATTATCTGATTCAGTTTTCTTAGATAATACAACAAAAAAGATTATCAAAATTTCGAAAAACAATAATTACGGCAAAGTAAAATTAATCAATCTATTTGCTCTTATTTCAAGTAATCCAGGAAGACTCTTTAATCACAAAAACCCTGTGGGGTATCTAAACAATAATCATATTTATAAAAACTTAAAACACTGGTCTGAAAATAAAGATTGTGATTTATGGTTAGGTTGGGGTAACAAAGGTAAATTCCTAAATAGAAATAAAAAAATAGCAAAGAAAATTATGCAATATAATTTAATTAGGAAAAATAATTTTGATAACCCTCTTGGACCGCTTTTTATTAAAAAAACAATCAAAGATAATCCAATACATCCTTTATATTGTTCAGATAATTCCATCCTCCAATCTTATTTTTAGGTACTAAAGTTCAAACGCAAACCTAATTTTTTTAGCTATTCCATTAAATATGTGTTAATTTCTACTTGGTCATTTAAACTTGTATGAAAATTTCAAAGCAATTAAATAAACTAAAAAACTTAAACGTTGAGGCACAAAAATGTTCGACAAGAGAAGAAGCAAAAAAAATAATTAATAAAGCAAATAAAGCACAAAGCAAAATTAACAAATAAATAAAAAGTAATTTCACTTATTAATAATTTATAATTTTCAAAAATATTTAATTTACACAAATACACCATATTAATTCTTAATATTTATGTCTTTGAAAATAATTAAAATAAGGAAATCTCACGAAAGATTTAGATCGACTAGAGAATGGCTAAATTCGATGCATTCATTTTCTTTCGCAGAGCATAGAGATCCAAAATGGGATAATTTTGGGAAAATTAGAGTTATAAACGAAGATATTATTTCTCCTAATGCCGGATTTAATACACATTCTCATGCAAATATGGAAATAATTACTGTCGTAACAAAAGGAGCAATAACTCATAGAGACTCGTTAGATAATCTTGGAAAAATTCACAAAGATGAAGTACAAGTTATGTCTGCAGGTACTGGAATCTCTCATAGCGAGAAGAATGAAGAAAATGAGACCTGTAAGTTGTTCCAGATTTGGATATGCCCTCAAAAAGAAAATATCAAACCCCGATATGATCAAATTTCGTTAAACGAAAAGTTGAGGGATAATCTTATTTTTAATTACAAAGATGGTAAAAATAATAAGCTTTTTCTAAATCAAAGTATCTCTTTATGGCGTTGTAAATATAAGCCAATTAAAGAAAAAAAATTGCCATTAGAAATCGATAAATATAATTGGATACAAATAATAGAAGGTAATCTTTTATTAAAAAGTAAAGACTCTAACCTAAATATATGTCTCGAATCTGGAGATGGCTTGGGTTTTGAAGTCGATTATTATAATGATGTCTCTATAGATACTGAAAAGGATCTAGATTTTCTCTTATTTTCGATGCCTTACTTGTAATTTATATGTTGATTTTACCCATCAACTCCTTTATTAAATGCATTTAAGGCTTGCAAAGCCATGTTAAGGTGAACTTCCATAGCACCAAGAGCAATTAAGGAATTTGGTGATTTATCTTTTAGTAAATTCTCTTTTCTTTTTGATAACTCATTAACTATTTTCTTAGTTGAAGCTTCCCAATTGTTAATTAACTCTTCAAATTCTCTTTGTTCGGGGCTTTCTATTTCTGCTAATTCGTCAGAAAAATGAGAATCTTTTTGTGCTTTAAGCATCAAGTAACTCAATTTTTTATGACTTATTGCTTGAGGTAAATTGTTAGATTCACTCATTGCTAGTAGATTATTTATAGTCAAAATCTAACTAAATAAGTGAATATTTGCTAGAGGGGAGACGGTTGTGATGACCGACCTGAAAATTACGAAATGATACTTGAACAAAAAATGGATTTATTAACCTTTAATTTTTCAATTATTAGTTTCTTGAAATAATCTCCACGCTCTTCATAATTTTTAAATTGATCAAAACTAGAGCATGAAGGTGAGAATAATAATGTTCCAACCTTATTATTTTGTAAATAATGAAAAACAAAATTTAAAAGCTCTTTTAGTTCTGAAAATTCAAAAATATTTTTTTTAAATCCTTCATTAATAAGCGCCATTTTTAGGACTTTTGAGCTTTCTCCAAAAAGGAAAACACATTTAACTTTTTTCTTTAAAACTTTTATCCATTCACTATATTCATCCCCTTTTAATCTGCCCCCAGCAATGATTATTATTTGACCTTCAATTGAACTTATTCCTGCAATAGATGAGTCAAAATTTGTAGCTTTACTATCATTAATTATTTCCAGATCATCATTTTTATAAATTGTTTCCATCCTATGGGGTAATTGTTTGTAATTTGATAAAGAATCTTTAATCTTCTTCCCAGATAATCCAACTTTTCTTGCTGCTGCAATTACCAATAAAAGATTTTGCAGATTATGCATTCCTTTTAAAGAAAAATGTTCAAGTTTGAATAATTTCTTTCCTCTCTCAACAATGTATGCTTGATCATCTATCCAATAATCGCATTGAATAAAATTTGATTTATCGAAACTAGTTGTTATCCAAACCCCTCTTGATAGCGAACTATAGTAATTTCTTAGGTTTTTATCGTCATAATTATAAATTCTAAAATCAGATTTTTCTAGCAAGCTTTTCTTTATGTTGAAATAGTTTTCAAGTGTTTTATGTCTTTCAAGATGATCTTCTGTGAAGGTTGTCCATATTCCAATATTAGGTTTTACTTCTGGAGATATTTCTATTTGATAACTGCTTAATTCAGCTACAACCCAATCAATTTTTTCATGTTTTTTGGAGTGAGCATATTTACATAAAGGTGTACCAATATTTCCAGCAAAAGGAGCATATAATCCAGTATCACAGAGTATATGGCTTAATAGATGAGTAACAGTAGTCTTGCCATTAGTGCCAGTAATACCTATCCAATTTGTGTCTTTTAAAATTTCCCATGCAACATTAATTTCTCCAATTACTTTAATTCCCTTTTTTTTTAATTCAATAATAGTTATATGGTCATAAGGTATTGATGGACTTACAACAACAGATTCGATCTCTTTCACAAAAGGTTGAATTTCTTCAAATACAAATTTTTTATTCAGAGAAACTAGTATATTGAGCTCTTCTAATTCTGTTTTTCTTTCTAAGAATTCTATCCCATCTTTACTTTCCCAAACAATTACTCTCTTATTGATACTTCTCAAATACTTGGCAGCCCAAAATCCAGATTTACCTAATCCAATTACAAGATTAATATTTCCTTTACTAGAATGATTATCTATCATTAAATTAATAATTGCATTTATATTAATTGTGTTTAAGGGGTAATTCAATCATGAGATCTTTCTTCAGTATTTATAGTATTTGCCAAAGAAAAGTTAATTAATGGAAGAAAATACTGCAAAATATTGGTTCTCCTGGTTTTATGAAGAGTGGGAGAAAAATGCTCCAGGTGAATTAATTGAACAGGGTTTAACTCCGTCTCAGATTGCTGAGCGCTTTGTTAATGAAAACCATGATAGTTTTATTAAATTGTCAAAAAAAATTGATGAAAAAAATTATGATGCCTTAACAGAATTTATGAAACTCTCAGAGAGTGAATTATATATCTTGAAGTATTTTCTAAAGTTAGTAAAAATGAAAAATTTATAAGAAGTTACTAATTATTTCAAGGCTTTTTTCCCATAAATTTTTTCTTTCTTTTTTATTCATAGCGAAAGGAGAAGTAGGAGATAGTTTTGGATGACCTCTGAAATTAAATCTAGGACCATAATGATCACCGCCTTTTGCATCTGGAGAAGTAGCTGCAAAAAGTTGAGGTAAAGCACCCATTTCAGCAGTTTGAAAAATAGGGCTAAATAATTCCAAGGAGAAAATTTCTAATGGACTAGGGTTAGGTTTTTGAGCAGTAAAAAGATTTGTTTTTGCAATTCCTGGGTGAGCGGCTAAAGAAAGTATATTTTTGTGCTTTAAGTTTTCATTTAGTTCCAAAGCAAACATTACATTTGCCAATTTGCTATTGGAGTAAGATTCCCATTTGTTGTAATAGTTCTCAGCTTTAAGATTTTCCCAACCAACTTTGCCAAAAAATTGTGCTCCAGAAGTAACCGTAACTATTCTAGATTCTTCTTTTTTTTCAATAATTGGAAGTAGCTTTAGGGTCAAAAGCATGTGAGCTAGATGATTAACTGCAAATTGAATTTCATATCCCTGGGCACTAAGAGTTTTAGGCGGATGCATAATGCCTGCGTTATTGATTAGTAAATCCAAATTTTCAAAATTATCAAAAATTTTGGACTGAACTTCAACAATATTTTTTAAATCTGACAAATCTAATTCTAAAGGTGTAAATAATCCTTCAGGATTAAGACCTTTGAGTTTTTTGATAGTTTGATAAGCTTTTTCAAGCGATCTACAAGCTATAACAACATGAGCATCTTTTTCTGCAAAGGCCTTTGCAGTGTAGTATCCAAGACCACTATTAGCACCAGTAATTAGCGCTGTTTTGCCTGTAAGGTTTGGAATATTAGATGTTCCCCAGTTAGAGATTTTAGGTCTAGAAATAGTGGCAGTCATTTAGTAATCCTGCAAATTGCTTTGGAATTTATCCAAAATTTAATTACTTTTCTACTGTAAATACTGGAAGTTAGTATCGTGAGCTCTTTTTGAAGGTACTATTTAATATTATTTTTCAATTGCATATTGCCATTCGTTATTTTGAGATAAACTTTTCTCTCTCAATAACTGTAATTTCCTACTATTTATTTTTATAACTATCCCATTAGTTGGATATTTCGCAAATATTTTTTTTTCTAACCAATTTTTTTTATATATTTGGATTTCGCTTGTATGATTTGTGAAGTAACTGTCAGGGGTGCTGAAGCCACATTTTTTAAGATAGTTAATGGTTTCGTATTGATTAAGTCTTCCATTAAGTATTTGGAAACAGCAAAAGCGGAGACTTTCTCCAATCCCTTTCTTATCATTGAGGTATTTTCTTGTAATTCTTTTGGAAATGCCGGCAACTTGGTTTGTAGCGTATAGTTCACCTCTAATTTGAAAATCTCGTTTGATAGGAATACAATCGGGGACATTTTTAATTTGTTTAATTTTGCTTGAGACATCAAATCCTTTTTTTGTAATAGCTTTATTGAACTTGCCATCTATATATCTAATTGCAATAGCACAGCCATCAATTTTTGGTTGAATGCTTAATCTTGTTTTCATTAATAAACTTTCCAAAAATTCTTTATAGTTTTCTTTGGATAATTTTGGCAAAAGTGTATTATTTTTTTGATTAAAGATGTCAGGCTCTGGATTAACAGGAATAAAGAGCTTTTCAAGTTGCTTAAATGCATCATCCGAAATTATGCCTTCACCTATTCTGTATTGTTCATCCAAATACTTAACATCTCTCACTAATAAATTATTCATATTAATTTTGATAAATATTTAAAAATCTTTTAGAAAAAATCATTTAAATAAAGATTTGAAAATTAAAATTAGATCTAAAAAGTAATTGACCACTAAATATCCTCCTACGCAGAGAGCGATTTAAGAGTATAAAATGTACTGATCAAGTGTTTAAATTAAATACTTCAATCAAACATATTTACTTAAAAGTGAAATAGAAAATTTTAAGGATTAATTTGCAGACAAATTTTTTGATATTTCCATCAATACAAAAAAAAATTTTTTAAAGTTATGAGAAAATGTCATTTTTATTAAAAGCTCAAAATACCTGGGAAAATTTTGCGAAATACAAAATTAATGATTATGCAAAATTAAGAAATTTTGATTTTGGGCCAAAGAATGAAAGTTCAGTTTCAAAATTATCGCCTTTCATTACTCATAGAATATTATCGGAATATGATCTGATCCATGATATTAAAAGTAAGTACAAAATCAAAAATTCAACTAAATTTGTTGAAGAAATATTTTGGAGAGTTTACTGGAAAGGGTGGATGGAAAATAGACCTAAAGTTTGGAGAAATTTTATTTCAGAAAAAAATCTCGATTTTGATTATGAGCTATATGAAAGTGCAATTAATGGCAATACAGAATTAGATTTTTTTAATTCTTGGGTCCATGAAATAAAGCAGTACAACTATTTGCATAACCATACAAGAATGTGGTTTGCGAGTACTTGGATATTTAATTTAGGCCTCCCATGGCAATTGGGAGCAAAGTTTTTCTTAAAATATCTTTTTGATGGAGATGCTTCGTCTAATCTCCTTAGCTGGAGATGGGTAGGAGGATTGCAAACGAAGGGAAAACAATATTTTTTTTCATCATCAAACCTCAGAAAGTTTTCAAATAATAGATTTAATGTAGAAAAAATAAGTAATCAACAAATTTTTCTTGAAGAATCTAATCAAATTCCATTTGAAGATGAGATTTATAAAAATGATATGGATCCTAAATCAGATAATCTGATTATGTTTGAAAATGATCTGCACCTTGAAACCCTTAAAAATTTACTTCCAAGCTATAAAAAAGTATTTATTATCCTTTTAAAAAATGAACAAAGACAAATTAAATTGTCTGAATCTGTTTTGAAATTTAAACAAGATTTGGTCTCTGAATTTGTAGAGCAATTTGATAATGTTGAACAGATTGATCCTTATTCACTTGAAAATACTTTTAAAAATATCTACGAAATAGATATTATTTATCCTGGATTGGGAGAAAATTATGATTTCATAACTGAGTTTAAAAATTTACACCATAAAAAAATTTTTAATCTTGTGAGGGATGAAGATTTATTTGCTTGGAAATTTGCTAAAAGAGGGTTTTTTAAATTTAAAGAAAATATTCCAAAAATAAATCAAAGAATATTAGAAAATTTTTCAAAAAATAATCTTTAACTTAGTTGAATTCCTAATTAGAAAATAACTCTTTTGGTCAGTAAGTATAAATACTTATTTAGGTGCGACTTTTGCTGTTTAATCCACGATGGATACTGTGACTAGTTATTTTTACTTAAGGATAATTATTTTATAGTGCTTTCAACAATTCTCACAAAGTCGTTTAGCAAAGATACTGCTTTATTAATTCTTAGAGTTATAACTGGAACCGTTCTAATACATCACGGTTATGAGAAATTAGCAAATATTGAAAATTTCGCTGATGCTTTTGTTAGACCATTACATCTTCCATTCCCAATATTTTTGTCATATATAGCAGCATTCTCAGAAATAGGTGGTAGTTGGCTACTAATTATCGGCTTGGCTACAAGATTCGGAGCTTTGGCAATTGTTGGAACAATTTCTGTAGCTATATATCATGCACTTGTTACTTCTGGTTTTAATATTTTCTTACTAGAGCTTTTACTTTTGTATTTTGCTTCAGCTACATCAATTGCATTAACAGGGCCTGGTAATTTCTCATTAGACGAAGTGATTATAAGAATTTTGAAATCAGAAGATGAAGAGGAAATTATAAAGACAACTAAATCAAAAAATTCTAAGGAAGTTGAAATTGAAGAGGAAACAAGTAAAGGTGGTTTATTCCAATTTCTGCAAGCCAACATACTCTCAGATACTTCAAGCTAACTTTTTTGGATAAAGGTTATTGATTAACTCTAGCCTTTTGCGATAAATGTTTCTCTTCTCAAGTTTTATCTTGATTGTTGCTTCAGAAAGACTTATAAACAGTCCTATAGCAGTTACCCAAGATAAAAAAATAAAAGGGTTTTCGGGAATTTCTGAGAAATTCATATTTATAATACTTCTTTTTTTAAACTGACTGATCAATATATGTTTTTCAACCTAAATATACAATTTAGAAATATTTAAGGATTAATTTCAACTTTTTCCCATTTCTTAATCTTTTCCCAAAGATATCTTTTATGAACAGGCTGTTCTAATTTAAGAAGATCAACTGAATCGATTTCAAAATTTAGAACTACAAAATTTTCTGACTTGGGTTGATTGGATAATATTTCATGAGCAGATTGGACTTTTGGGTTTATTTTCTTTCCAGGAGATCCCCAAAACCAAGAAGATTTTGATTTTTCTGATAATAAATCCCAATAATTTTTGTTATCACTTAATTCACGTATTTTTCCTTTGAATCTATATTGTGATTTGGTTTTCAAAAAGAACCATAATATTTCTGCATTAGGGTTAAATTTTAAATGCCCAATTTTTTCACTTCTTCTATCTGTGAAAATAATCATTGAACTATCTTTTTGCCATCCTCTGAAAACAACTGTTCTTAATCTTGGCTCATTTTCTTCGCTGACTGTTGCAAGCTGTATCCATCTATTAGAGGGTGATTTGCCCTCTTTTTTTCTAGAAGATTTTAAATCTTGCCTCCAACTGGGTAAGTTGTTATCAGGCATTTAATTTAGGCAATATAAGACCACTTTTCTTTTTGTATTCTTCGAATGAATCATATTTTGAGAGCGATTTATCTTTTTTTATCATTCTTGGTAGAAAAACTATAGAGAAAAATATTGCAAGAATTACTAATGGAATGAAACTCATTGAAAGTATGGCGAATGATAGATAAATTAGTATTTCTCCTAGATAATTTGTATTTCTTATATTTTTGAAAAATCCTTCTTTAATTAATTCTTTTTTTAATTTAAGAGAAAAGTATTTTTGAGCATCACTAGCAAAGTGTAGAAACACACCAATTATATTTATAGATACAGATGCAGCTATTACGATATTTGGAACAGATTTCTGAGATGAGATAAGAATGTAGGGAGCTACCCAGTAACTTCCAAGGAAAATAAAACCAGTTACTGAAGTTAAAAAATTGATTTTTTCTTTAAAATAAGGATCTGGGAATATCTTTTCTTTTAGAAGCCAAAGTAATCCATAAGTACCATGTAGAGCTAAATAAACGTAGGGAGCGATCGTAAAATTATCAAAAAGAATCATAAGACCTATCACTACAAATGCAGTGAGCCCTTTATGTAGATTAATTATTTGATTAAGTTTCATCTTTATTAATAATCTAAAAAATGTAATTATTTTCTGTGGATATAACCTAAGTTGTTAAAAGTTTTAATGGGCGATACTGGATTCGAACCAGTGGCCACTACCGTGTCGAGGTAGTGCTCTACCACTGAGCTAATCGCCCAAATTGAAGAATTTTTAATTCCCCTTATAAGAAAATAGCAGGTTGCGTTTCATTTTCTAAGTAATTTAACTTTCCATCGTTCTCTTTTGGTTATTTCTAAATTCAGAATTTCGATAAATCCTTTATTTTCAAGTTCTAGTTTGTCGCCAATTTTTAGATTAATAGTTGGCTTATTAACTTTGCTTCCATTTAATCTGAGCATTCCATTTTCTATCCTTTCAATGATTTTGGTTCGTGATACCCCAAAGCCCGCTGAAGCTATAGCATCTAATCTTGTTGAAGCCTCTACTGTATTGACAAGTTTTTTGGATCTTCCAGAAGGTATTTGTAATTCATCTATACCTACTAAATTAACTTTTACTTTTACGTCTCTCAAATAAAAAATCTTTTCATCTAGGTGCTTAATATCTAAATTATCAATTATCCCTTGTGCTCCCCTATCGCCAATAGTCCATATATCTCCAACTTTTATTTGATTAACACCATTTTCAATTAAGAGGGATCTAAAATCGTCTTGTGTAGCATTATCAAATAAAAAATTTCCATGAATTTTTATTCCTTGAGCTGGAAAATTACTTTTTAGCGCATCCTCCTCAGGAATATTATCCTCTCTAAAGCAAGCTATCCTAGATCTTTGAGAAGAGGAGAATCCTCCATAAATAAAAAATTTGAAATCATTTAAATTTTTAAAATCTTTTAAAATCTCCTCGCAAACATAAGTTGAATTAAACCCAGTCCAATAAGTTTCCCAGTGTTTATAAGCTAAGTTAGCAATATTTATTAATTCCTCAGTTTCTTTTTTGTAGTTTGAATTTATTAAGATTTCTTTTAAGTCAATCATTTAGCCTTCTAAAAAAATTATATCTTTTGCTTCTGATTGTTTTATTAAAGCCCAAGGTAATTCGGTCCCAATTTGATTTTCAAGTAGAACAAGCCATTTACCCTCTTTATTAAAATTAATGATTGATCTCAACTCTTTATTTCTATTAATGTTGATACTTGCAGAAGAAACAATGCTTCCTAAATATCCTGAACCCATTCCTAAAAGACCTCCAATTAATGATTCCCCGATATTATTTAAACCAAGAAAGTTGAAGGTAGATAAATTTGTCATATTAGAAAAAGCTATTCCAGCTATAAACCCAAACGGCATTAGCCATCTACTCATATCTTTTTGCCTGATCTTCCTATCAAGTATAGGATTTAAGATTCTTATATCTTCAAAATTTTGAGATTTGAATAAGATATTTGCTTTCGCATTTAGCAATTCTGTTTCGTCTGATGATATTTTCTCACTTATTGGTGGGATCAAAATAGCTTCAGAGAGCATTACTGATTTTTCGTTGAAAACATCAAATAGTTGGATACATTTATTAATGTCTTCAAATATCACAATGCTTTTAGTCAAATTTCAATCCTCAAATGTTTGTGTGTTATTCAAATTAATAAAATAAGATACATACACTATAGATTAAGTTAAAGTAAAAGATTAAAGAACCAATCTTAAATGACAAAAGTTCTCATTACGGATCCAATTGATCAAACAGGAATCGATATTCTTTCACAAGTTGCTCAGGTTGATCAGAAGATAGGAATCTCAGACTCTGAGTTAGCTTCCATTATTAAAGATTATGATGCTTTAATGATTCGCTCTGGGACTCAAGTGACAGAAGAGATTATAAACTCTTCAAGTAAACTGAGAATCATTGGGAGAGCAGGAGTTGGAGTCGATAATGTAGATGTTAAGGCTGCTACGCAAAAAGGAGTCCTTGTTGTTAATTCGCCAGGGGGTAACACAATAGCAGCGGCTGAACATACCATAGCTATGATGTTAGCCTTATCTAGGCATATTCCAATTGCTAATAGTAGTACTTTGTTAGGTAAATGGGAGAGAAAGAAATTCGTTGGGAATGAGCTTTATAAGAAAAAATTAGGTGTAGTAGGTTTAGGAAAAATTGGTGCTCATGTAGCAAAAGTTGCTAATGCATTAGGAATGGAAGTTTGCGGATATGATCCCTTTGTTTCAACTGAAAGAGCTCAACAAATCCAAGTTAAACTATCTGATCTAGAAGATTTATTCCAACAATCCGATTATGTAACTTTGCATTTACCTCGCACACCAGAGACAGAGAATTTGGTAAATATGGAGGTGCTTAAAAATATGAAAAGTAGCGCAAAATTAATTAATTGTGCTCGAGGAGGCTTGATTGATGAAGAGGCATTAGCAGAAGCTTTAAATAAATCATTGATTGCAGGTGCTGCAATAGATGTCTTTTCTAAAGAACCTTTGGAATCTAATTCACCACTTTTGAAGGTTGAAAAGAATCTTATTCTTACCCCCCACTTAGGAGCATCTACTCGGGAAGCACAAGAAAATGTAGCTGTTGATGTTGCGGAACAAATAAGGGATGTCTTGCTTGGTTTATCTGCTAGAACTGCAGTAAATATTCCAGGTTTGAGCCCTGATATTATGGATAGTCTGAAACCTCATTTGCAGTTAGCTGAAACCATGGGTCTGCTTATAAGCCAGCTTTCAGGTGGGCAGATACAAAAACTAGAAGTAAAGCTTCAAGGTGAATTTGTTCAACATCCTTCTCAGCCATTAATAATAGCTAGTCTAAAAGGCCTTCTAAGTAAAGCTTTGGGAGATAGAATTAATTATGTGAATGCTTCACTAGAAGCAGATTCAAGAGGTATTTCAATAGTCGAGAATAAAGATGAGGCAAGACCTGAATTTGCTAGTGGTTCGCTTCAGTTAACCACTTATGGAGATAACGGCGACCATAGCGTAGCGGGAAGCATTTTTGCTGATGGGGAATTAAGAATTATTAGTATTGATCAATACCCAGTTAATGTATCACCAAGTAGATATATGTTGGTTACTAGGCACAGAGATATGCCAGGCATTATCGGCAAGCTAGGGTCTTTATTAGGTAGCAACAATGTAAATATTGCCTCAATGCAAGTTGGGCGCAAAATTGTTAGAGGGGAAGCTGTTATGGTTCTAAGTATTGATGATCCAATACCCAATAAGTTGCTTGATACCATTATTGAAGTTGATGGGATTACCAACGCTAATCCAGTTACTCTATGAAGTGGCTTGACCTAATTAATGGAAATTAAAGATTGGTATAAACTAACTTTTCTGATAGAAAGTGATTCTGAAGAAATTATTATTTGGAAATTAAATGAGCTGGGAATATTTAGTTTTTCATTTGAATATTTAATTAACAATGAAAATAAAAAAGAAGTTAATATTTGGCTTCCAATTGATGATTGGGATGAGAGTTCTAGAAGTGGTTTTGAAAAAATAATTAGCAAACTTCTAAACATTAATCCCCCTAAGAATAAATTTTTTGACTGGAGTATTATCAAAGAGGAGGATTGGTTAACAAGTTGGAAGAAATATTGGGCTCCTGAATTAGTAGGAAATCATTTTTTAATATTGCCTTGTTGGATAAATCTAAATAAAAAATTTAAAGATAAACAAATCATAAAAATTGATCCTGGAGCAGCTTTTGGTACAGGAAGTCATCCTTCAACTTATCTTTGCTTGGAAAAAATGGAGAATATTTTATTTTCTGATAAAAAGATATTAGATATTGGGAGCGGTAGCGGAATTTTGAGTGTCGCCGCAAGATTGCTTGGCGCTAAAGAGGTTTGTGCAGTGGATAATGATTATTTAGCTATAAATTCAACAAAATCTAATTTCCAACTAAATTTTGGTAATTTAAACAAATTAAATACATATTTGGGATCTTTTAATGAGGTAATTTTAAAAAATCAACTCGAACAATTTGATTTTGTTTTATGCAATATCCTTGCTGAAGTAATAAAAGGAATGATTCCAAATATCTATAAGTGCTTGAGAAACAATGGGGAAGTCATTTTCAGTGGGATTCTGAATTCACAAAAGGATGAAATTATTAAAATATTAATCCAAAATGACTTGAAATTACTTGATGTATCAACTAGAAAAGATTGGGCATGCATTTCTGCGCAAAAAGCCAGCAATCCAACCCAAGCATAAGTTTTTCTTATGGATACTCTTTCATACATTTTATTGTGTCATTTTTTACTTCAAAATCTCACATATCGACCAAATCGATGTTAAAAATGTATTTGATAGGTATTAATTACCAACAATTTTTTATTTAAATGGCTTCTTACAAAGTTACTCTCATCAGCGAAGGTGAAGGCATCAATTCAACTATTGAAGTACCTGATGATCAATACATCCTCGATGCGGCTGAAGAACAAGGTATCGACCTCCCTTATTCCTGTAGAGCTGGAGCATGTTCAACATGTGCTGGAAAAGTTACTTCAGGTAGTGTTGATCAATCAGATCAAAGTTTCTTGGATGATGACCAATTAGAAGCTGGTTTTGTACTTACTTGTGTTGCTTATCCAACATCTGACGTAACAATTACAACTCATGCTGAGGAAGAATTGTACTAATTATAAAAATTTAACTTTTCTAAGTTGATTATTGATTTTTTCTCTGCCACCATCTATAAAGGTGGCTTTTTTTTGTAAATGGATAAATTTGAATTTTTCAAGACTGGCAGTGTTCAATCAAGTTATGGAGGTCAGTACAGTTATAAGATAATTGGACCATGTTGCAGACTTTATGATAGGGAAGAGTTACCCTGGCCCTGTTCAAGGCTTGCTTGGAGAAGTAAGGAGCCTAGTTGGAGAAGAATAGGGTCTAGGTTCGTTGCAGATATGGCTTCAAGAAAATGCCCATCTTACTCAGTAGAGATTTTGGAGCCTGGATCAAAACCTGTTGAGACAGTTATAACTCTTTTTTCAAAGAAATTTTCTTCTGATACACAAGAATGGTGGTACAGCAAAAAGCCAGACTCAAAGGAGCCTGGCAATATCTACCCATCTGAAGTTAATTAGGTTTAATACTAGGCTTTTGGTTTAGGAGGTGTGTAACCTTTTAGGCCAGAACATTCTAGGCTATCGGCTGTATTTACTCCTGTCTGTGAATTAGTACCTGTTGCTCTCTCGCAAAGTGATTTTCTTGTCTTTAAATCAAGGTTTGCGTCAGTAAAGTCTGCTCCATCAATAATTGCACCATCAAAAACACTTTTCATTAGCTCACCATTAGTAAGATTCGCATCTGTAAAATCAGCATTATCAAAGCGTGTTGCATATGCAATAAGGTCCTTCATATTGGCTCCTTTAAAACTAGAGTTTTTTGCAGTTGTTACACTCATATATGCGCCTTGAAGATTAGCTTCTCCTAAATCTTGATTAGATAAATCATATTTAACATATTCAGTATTATGCAAGTCGGCACCGTGAAGATCATCTTTTAGTACGTCAACTGATGAAGGATCACTAGGATAAAGCGCATTTGAAGAGATTGGATTAATAAGTAAACCAATAATTAACGGAAGAAAAATAAATAGTCTTTTTAAAGACTTATGTAGTGATGAAAACATAGAAACCATTTCGATCAACATCAATATAGAAAACCTATGACTATTATTCCATGGGTTGGTCATTTGCGACCCTTCTTCTCACGAACTGTTGCAGTTTATTTTATTTCTGCCGTTAGAAAATCTTTTGCAAGTTCAGTATTCGGAAAGACTTTTTGAGCCTCTTTAAGCAAATCGCTTGGCGTGATTGCATTTTTATTGGTGTATCTTGGACTTAAATGAGTAATAATTAATTTTTTTGTGTTAGATAATAATGCTGTTTTGGCAGCCATAATTGTTGTGGAATGTAATTTTTCGTAGGCCATGCGTTCATCCTCCTCTGAAAAAGTCGATTCATGTACTAGTAAATCGGCATTTTTTGATAGTGAAACAGCTGATTCGCTAAACACTGTATCTGTGCAATAAACAAAACTTTCACCTTTTCTAGGAGGTCCACAGAATTCTTTCCCATCGAATGTCCTACCATCCGCTAATACGACTTTTTTACCTTGTTGCAGTTCTGAATAAATTGGTCCAGGTGCTATTTTTAGAGACTCTGCTTTTTTGATATCAAATACACCTGGTTTATCTTTTTCACTCACCCTATAACCATAAGCAGGTATTTTATGTTTAAGGCAGGCACAATTTACTTTTATTTTGTTGTTTTCAAATAGGATTTTATTTTCTGATGCAAAATTTTCAACTTCCACAAAATTTAATGGGAAAGACAATTTGCAAAAACTACTTTTAAGTGCTGAATTTATAAAACTTCGCAACCCTGAAGGACCGTAAATTTGAATACCCTCGCTATTTCCTGATAAACCTAGGGTAGCTAAAAGTCCAGGCAAACCATAAATATGATCACCATGCATATGAGTAATAAATATTTTCTTGATTTGTGAAGATTTAATATTGCTTTTCATTATTTGATGTTGCGTTCCTTCTCCGCAATCAAAAAGCCAAACTTCTGATGACTGTGATAATTTAAGTGCTAGGGAAGAAACATTTCTCGTTAAGGATGGGACACCTGAGCTTGTTCCTAAGAAGGTGATATTCACTTATTTATGATATTTTTATTGTTATATCTGGATTAAATTTAGACTTTTAGTCAAACTTAGGCAAATTAAGCATTTGTTTTTAAACAAAGTGATACTTAAATTTAAAAATAACTATAGAAAATGTTGCCTGATAAGTATTTTATTTATTTGTGTTTTTCAGAGTGAAAGTGTTTTTGCATCTAGAGAACCAATCATTAGAGTTTTGATATCAAAAAATAACAATTTAAGGATCAGATCAGATAGATCAATTCCTTTAACAATAGAGGGTAAATTTTTTTCACGCAAAAGAATAAAAGGTCTAACTTTGAAAAATGAGAAAAATAGAAAATTTTTATATTTTGATAAGAATAAACAAAAAAAATATGACTTAAAAAGTAATCAAAAATTTCAAGTGAGTTCTTCCGATGGAAGAGGTATTTGGGTAGGTCAGAAGAGATTTGCTGGTAAGCTTAATCTCTTTGTACTCGACTCCGAAATATTGGTAGTAAATGTTTTAGGAATAGAAAAATACCTTAATAGCGTAGTGGGTTCAGAAATGCCAACAAAATGGCCTATTGAAGCATTAAAGGCACAAGCAATTGCCTCAAGAACTTATGCTTTAAAGCAAAAGGGAAATAATTTATTTGATATAGATTCAACCCAGAAAAATCAAGTCTATAATGGCTTGGAATCAAGAACTTATAAAACTATCAGAGCCGTTAAAAGTACAAGATCTTTGGTTTTAACGTATAAAAATAAATTAATTAATGCTTTGTTTCATAGCAGCTCAGGTGGAATGACAGAAAATAGTCAAGATGTATGGAAGAATAAATATCCATATTTATCAAGTGTGAAAGATTTTGATAAAAATAATCCAAAATTTAGATGGCAAAAAAAAATTTCGAGTAATGAATTAATAAATTTATTTCCAAAGATTGGAGGTTTAAAAAATATAGAGATTCTAGATATTACTAGTACAGGGAGGGTAAAAAATTTAAAACTTATTGGGGCTTATGGTTCTGATAAAATATCTGGGGTAGATTTTAGAAAAAGACTAGACCTGAATAGTAATTTTATCAGATTTAAATTTTTTGAGGAAGAATTAAACAACAATACTCCTGAAAAGAAAGGGTTGATAGTTTTTGGACAAGGATCAGGTCATGGAGTCGGAATGAGTCAGTGGGGGGCTAAATATCTGGCGTCTAGAGGCCAAAAAGCTGAAAGAATATTAAAGCATTTTTATAAGGGTGTGCAGATTAAACCTTTTAGAAAAGATTTCCTATAGAAGTTATTTAGCATTAAGGACTAATTTTGGATTTATATTAGATTGCTCTTCATTTAAGAAACCTATCCCAAGTAGTATTTGTTTTTTATTTATTACTTTTATGGGTTTTTTGTAGTCAAAAGATTTGTTTTCCTGGAAGTAATTATTATCAACTCTAATTGCTCTTCCTGTTTGCCAAAAATAGATTTGTTCTTCGGTACTTAAGACAAATGATGAAATGTGATTAAGAGCAGAAATTGTTGGAATAATGAAATTTTTCGAGTTTTTTTTATCTTTTTCGATATCAGATATTTTTATCGAGTTTTGTTCATCAAAGCCACAAGCTGAAATTCTTTTTAGTTGTAGAAGGCAACCCTCGGTATTAAGAATTTCTCCTAAATCTCTTGCAATTGCTCTTATGTATGTGCCAGCTGAACATTTGATTTTTATTTCTATGATTCCGTTTATTTGGTCCCATTTCATTAAAGTAAGTTCGTCTATTTTTACTTCTCTTGGTGCTAATTCAAAAACTTCATTCCTAAAAGATTTCTTATAAGCTCTCTCACCATTAACGTGCACACTAGATACTTTCGGCGGAATTTGTTTAATAATTCCTCTAAATCTATTTAAGTATTGATCTAATTTTTCATCACTGATTTTAGGCCAACTTTTTTGATTAATTATTTCTCCGTGAATATCATCAGTGTTAGTTCTTATC
The DNA here is from genome assembly GCA_003209475.1 of Prochlorococcus sp. AG-459-B06. GTDB lineage: Bacteria > Cyanobacteriota > Cyanobacteriia > PCC-6307 > Cyanobiaceae > Prochlorococcus_A. The sequence continues at coordinate 24,570 of QCQY01000004.1, read as the reverse complement.
CCTAATTTAATTTGTCCTATGTAAGTTTTACCCTGAGGGAGATATTGAATAAATCTTGTTGCACTGCCTATCGCGATTGGTAATATTCCTATAACTTCTGGGTCAAGAGTTCCTGTGTGACCGACCTTTTTCGTATTAAGTAACTTCCTTATTTGTTTAACACAATCATGTGAAGTACATCCTTTATCTTTATTAATTAATAAGAATCCATCTTTAGTTTCCATTTTTAATATTAAGAATACTTTGAGAAAGATTTATAACCATCCTATGATTTTGATATTGGAAATTTAGAGAAAGAAATTGAAAAACAATAATTTAATCTTAAAAGAGTTTTTAGAAAATGCTTTTAATTTGAAATCACATTTAATGGAATACTTATCTATTAGAGAATGTGATTTAGATGGATTCCTTTCAAATGCAAAGATGAATTTAGCAAATTCACATCCTGGAGATGCTTTGAATGATGTTTCAGATTTTTATACTCAGATTGTAGGAGATAGGCATGTAGCTGATTTGGCTGCTTGGCATATCACAAGTAAGGACTACATCGCCGATACTTTAAAACTTCAGCAGAGATTTTCTAAAGATTTGGTTTTGGATTTTGGAGGAGGAATTGGTACGCATGCCTTAGCTAACGCTATGTCTTCAAAAGTTAAGCATGTTTTTTTTGTAGATATTAACCAAACAAATAGAAATTTTGTTGAATACAGGGCTAAGAAATTAGGAGTCGAAAAAAAACTTACTTTTTGTAAGACTATTCAAGATACACAAATATTGAAATTTGATACGATAGTTTGTCTTGATGTTTTGGAACATCTTGCAGATCCAGCTTCTCAAATTAACAATTTCAGTGAGATTATGGATAGTAATTCTATTGCTCTATTAAATTGGTATTTCTACAAAGGAGATAATAATGAATATCCCTTTCATATTGACGATAGTCAAATTATTGAAAAATTTTTTGATACTCTTCAATATAAATTTTTAGAAGTATTTCATCCTATTCTTATAACTACAAGAGCTTATAAGAAAATCAGATAACTATATTAACCCTTTTTCTATTTCTTAAATTTCTTTTAATGCTTTCGAAACTTACGGTTCCTTCTTTCAGTGCAAAAAGGGTATCATCTTTACCTTTCCCTACATTGATGCCTGGTAAGAAAGATGTACCTCTTTGGCGAATTAAAATTGATCCAGCAGTTACTTTTTCTCCTCCATAAGCTTTCACACCTAATCTTTTGGAATTTGAATCTCTTCCGTTTCTAGTAGAACCAGTTCCTTTTTTATGTGCCATTAGAAGTGTTTAGTTTGTTGATTTTTCGGATTTTGGTTTAGTTTCCTTTTTAACGGTTTCCTTTTTAGAAGCAGCCTTAGGAGCGTCTTTACCCATTGATATAGATCTTACCATAACTCTTGTAAGTTCTTGTCTATGTCCCATTTTTCTTCTTGTCTTTTTTTTTGGACGCATTTTGTATACAAGAATCTTCTTATCTCTTTTATGGGAGACTACTTCTAATTCAATTTTTGCATCCTTAACGTAAGGTTTTCCAATATTAATTGAATCTTTGTCTTTTAAGAGTAGAACTTTTTCAAGTGTTATCTTATCTTTCTCTTTTGCATTTAACCTGTCTATGTCATAGTATCTATCAACTTCGAACCAAAATTGTTGACCTGAAGTTTCTGCTATTGCATACAATTCATTACTTTCGGCAGAGTTGTTTGAAGAGTTTTTAGAATTTGTCATATCTTAAAGACGCTACTAGGCTCAAATTAATAATTTGATTAAGCCCAATAAGCAACCATATTAGTTTGTCTATTTTCTTATTTTGTAGTGTAATAAGTCAAGGGTTGTTTTAAATCTTTTATATCAATTCAGGAACTACAACGATGGCAGCAAGGAAAACATATATTTTAAAACTCTATGTTGCTGGAAATACTCCTAATTCGATGAGAGCTTTAAATACCTTAAGAGAAATTTTAGATAATGAATTCAAAGGAGTTTATGCTTTGAAGGTTATAGATGTACTTAAGCAACCACAACTTGCAGAAGAAGATAAAATTTTAGCCACTCCAACGTTAGCTAAAATTTTACCGCCACCAGTTAGAAAAATAATAGGTGATCTTTCAGATAGAGAGAAAGTTTTAATTGGTTTAGATCTACTTTTTGATGAATTAACTGAAACTGAATATAGTGGAGATAAATAACATATATAAAACTTTTAAAATTAAAAATAAATTTATTTTATTTTGTTTAATTAGCACAAAACTATGAATGATAAGAAATTTGGCAAATCAAATAAAATGCAAGTACAAAAATTACCAACTGGTATAGAAGGTTTTGATGATGTTTGTAGAGGTGGGTTGCCTGTTTCTCGAAGTACACTCGTTAGTGGTACCTCAGGAACTGGTAAAACTGTTTTTTCTCTGCAATATTTACACCATGGAATTTGTAATTTTGATGAGCCTGGAATCTTTGTAACATTTGAGGAATCACCTTTAGATATTATTAGAAATGCCGCAAGTTTTGGTTGGGATTTACAAGAATTAATTGATCAAAATAAACTTTTTATTTTGGATGCATCTCCTGATCCTGATGGTCAGGATGTGGCTGGTAACTTTGACTTGTCTGGTCTTATAGAAAGAATTAGTTATGCAATTAGAAAATATAAAGCTAAAAGAGTTGCAATAGATTCAATAACTGCTGTCTTTCAACAATATGATGCTATTTACGTTGTTAGAAGGGAAATATTTAGATTGATAGCAAGATTAAAAGAAATAGGTGTGACAACAGTTATGACAACAGAAAGGGTGGATGATTACGGACCAATTGCTAGATATGGTGTAGAAGAATTTGTATCTGATAATGTTGTCTTATTAAGAAATGTTCTTGAGTCAGAGAAGAGAAGAAGAACTCTAGAAGTTCTGAAGTTAAGAGGTACTGTACATATGAAAGGTGAATATCCATTCACTATGGGAATGGATGGAATCAGTGTGTTTGCCTTAGGAGCAATGAGATTAACGCAGAGATCCTCAAATATTAGGATTAGCTCTGGAGTTAAAGATCTTGATGATATGTGTGGTGGAGGATATTTTCAAGATTCCATTATTCTCGCTACTGGAGCAACTGGTACGGGCAAAACAATGCTTGTATCGAAATTTGTTGAAGATGCTTATAACAATAATGAAAGAGCAATACTTTTTGCATATGAAGAATCTAGGGCTCAATTGCTTAGGAATGCTACTAGCTGGGGTATAGATTTTGAAAAAATGGAAAGTGATGGATTATTAAAAATTATTTGTGCATATCCTGAATCAACTGGTTTAGAGGATCACTTACAAATTATAAAAACGCAAATTAATCAATTCAAACCAAAAAGAATGGCAATTGATTCTCTCTCTGCATTAGCTAGAGGTGTAAGTTTGAATGCATTTAGACAGTTTGTAATTGCTGTTACCGGTTATACAAAACAAGAGGAAATAGCAGGCTTTTTTACTAATACTGCGGAAGAATTTATGGGGAGTCATTCTATAACTGATTCTCATATCTCAACTATTACAGACACCATATTGTTGCTTCAATATGTAGAAATAAAAGGTGAGATGGCACGAGCTTTAAATGTTTTTAAAATGCGGGGATCATGGCATGATAAACGAATAAGAGAATTTATCATTACAAATAGTGGCCCAGAAATAAGGGATTCTTTTTCTAATTTTGAACAAATATTTAGTGGTGCCCCTCACAGAGTTACTCCTGATCAAAATGTTCAAAATGTTTTTAGAGGAATAGATAATAATTAGATAATTTCTTTAATTTCAGAATCTAGAAAAGAATCTGAATTATTAATAGCTTTTGTCAATAATTCATCTTTATCAGATTGTGCCAAGGCTAAATCAAACCAAAACGTTGTTCCTACTCCTAATTCACTAGCCATACGAATCTCCCCACCGTGTTTTTCAATAATTCCACGCACTATAGATAAACCTAAACCGGTTCCTTGCTCAGTATGAACAGAATTCTCTACTCTATAAAAACGGTCAAATATCTTTTCTTGATCAGCCTGAGATATCCCTGAGCCAGTATCAGCAATCTCAATTCTTACCTTTGGAAGTGGTGAAACTAATTCACATTGAGGGGCTGCATAATTTTTAATACTTGGAGGTAAAGCAGGACAGGAATCTGGCCAAGTATAAGCTCTTATAGTTAGGGCACTGTTTTTGGGACTAAATTTCAATCCATTTCCTAGTAAATTATCAAAAACCTGCAAAAGTAAATCAAAATTTCCAAGAATTGGGGGAATAGTTTCCTCTATATCATGAGCTAATGAAACATTTTTTTCTAAAGCATTCAGTCTATAGTTTCTAAGAGTCTGTTCTATTGCTGGTTTAATGTCCATTTGCTCTAGCTGAACAATTTTCCCAGACTCCAATCTAGATAGATCTAATACATCATTTACAAGTCTTGTTAACCTATCAGTTTCTGAATTTGCAATTCCCAAAAATTCTATTTGTTCTTCATCAGAAAGCTGATCTTTTAAATCATGTAAGGTCTCTACATAACTTTTGATATTAAAAAGTGGTGTCCTTAATTCATGCGATACATTGCTTATGAATCTATTTTGTGCCGCGTTCAGTTCAACTTCTCTAGTTAAATCTTGGATTGTCACAGCAATTCCTTTTAATTCAACTTTATTTGTATCTAAGACTGATTGTAAGACAATTCTTAGGGTTCTTGATGGTTCTCCTAAACTGAATCTTAAATCGTCTTTCTCCTTTTTCCTATTTAAAATAGATTCTATATTCGTATGTAAGTCGTTGGATAAAATTTCGGGGATTTCATTTAAAAAATGTTTACCTTCTAGAAATCTTCCTTCCCAACGAAATAATCTCTTTGCTGTTGGATTAGTAAGTACAATCTTGCCTTGTGAGTCCAATAATATTGCCCCATCAGCCATTGTAGCTATTAATGATTGCTGCTTGATTTGTGCCGCTTTTAGTTCTTCTATATTAGCTTCATCATAATTTTCTAACTGTGTTGCCATTCGGTTAAATCCATTTAAGAGTTCTCCTAGATCACCTGTCATGGGTAAAGAAATTCTGGATTTAAAATTTCCTTTTGAAATTTCTCTAACCCCTCTTACTAATTCTCTAACTGGTCTTGTAATTGTCAGTGCATTAAATACAGCTCCAAGTATTACCAAAACCCAAATTGAGATAAAAACTGCAATGGTTACTTCTCTAGTTAAGGCAGCACTGGCCAGTGCTTTTTTATTAGGGGTGACTCCCAAAGCTAAAGTTCCAAGATATTTACCTTTCCACAACATTGGAACAAAAACATCGGTTACTTGACCTTGAGGTGTCGCATGCTGCCTAACCAGAGGGAATTGAGGTCTCTTCTTCAATTCTGAAGGTAGTTTTAATTTTCGAGTGAGCTGAAACTGACTGTCTGAGCTTGTTGGTGTCGCACTGATCGGTATCCCAAGTTGAACAATATCTTCAGCATCAGTAAAGAATATATAACGCAGGTTTCGACTTGATCTCCAAAACTTTTCAGCTACATTTGAAATCTCTTTTTTTTGGTTATTAGCGACTAATTCTGTAACATTCCCAGATAACAATAAGCCAAGATCTCTAGCATATCTAGTATCATTCATACCCGCATCTCTTTGAATACTATTCAATGCAAAAAAAGTTATTCCTGTCATTAGGAGGCTAACGACAAGAGTTGCTATGGCTAATAACTTCGTTCTTAAACTGAACCTACTCCACCAAGCGAGAATTCCATTGATCCAATAGTTAATATTCATATCTTCATTATCAGTGATGTTATATTTTCTAATTTCTCGATTATTGGTATCCACCATAAACTCAATTCTCCTTTGAAAAGTTTTTTCTCACTTGATGACCTATGTCATTTCTATAATAAATACCCTCAAAATGAATTTCTTTTAAATTTTTGTATGCTTTTTCAAAAACCGTATCGAAGTCTTTATCTTGACAGACAATACTTAAGACTCTTCCTCCAGCAGTTAATAATTTCCCACTTTCACTAAAAGAAGTACCTGAGTCAAAAATTTGACAATCATTTGAATCAATCTTACCTATTTTAATTTGATAGCCATTTTTATATTCATGCGGATAACCTTTGGAAGTCGCTATTACACAACCACTAACTTTATCAGAAATATTAATTTTTTCATCACCAGTTAAACTTCCCATTGAGCATTTTTCTAAAAGAAATACAAAATTTTGATCCATCATGGGCATTATTGTTTGACATTCTGGATCACCAAACCTGCAATTATATTCTATAACCTTGGGCCCAGATTTTGTGATCATTAACCCAAAATAAATTACGCCTCTATAGTCAATATTTCTTGTATTTAGCTCATTTATTGTAGGTTCAATTATCTCTTTGACGATTCTATCAAGGTAATCTCCTGTTAATAATGGGGCAGGAGAATAAGCCCCCATACCTCCTGTGTTTGGACCTCTATCTTTTTCATTAAGTCGTTTGTGATCTTGGGCTGTTGGAAGTAATGTATATCTCTTTCCATCGCACAAAGCAAAAACTGAAACTTCTGGCCCTTGAATTTTTTCTTCTAGAACAACTACATCCCCAGAGTTACCAAATCTTCCATTAAAAATTATCTCTGCTGCTTTGAAGCATTCATCTTTTGAATTAGGAATAAAAACACCTTTGCCTGAAGCTAGGCCATCAGCTTTTACTACAAGTGGAATTGATGATGAATTAATAATTTTTTTGGCTTCTTCTAGAGAATTGACTTTCCAAAAGTTTGCTGTTGGAATATTTGCGTCTTGCATAAATTCCTTCGCCCACGATTTGCTAAATTCTAGTTTTGCTCCATCTTTATTAGGACCAAACACTTTAAAATCTTTTTTTCGAAGAAAATCAGCTAATCCATTTGCCAGAGGTATTTCTGGTCCAATAACGACTAAATCTATCTTAAAAAAATCAAGCTTTTCAACTAGTTCAATTCTATTATTTATATCAATTTTTATTCTTTCACATTTATTTATTCTTTCTGAACCAGCGTTACCAGGTATTAAATAAACTTTTTTAACTAATTCATTTTTTTGAATAGCCCAAGCCAAAGAGTTTTCTCTCCCGCCATTTCCAATTATTAAAATATTTTCTAATCTAATAAAGTTCCTAGAACTAGGTGAATAAATTCCCATATATTTGTTTTTTTAAGGTTATGAGGATTCGATGAATAATCAGTTAAAATGAAAATAAAATCATTTGAAGTTGATCTCTAATAATAATGTTAATTACAAAAATTACTTTAGTAATAATAATGAGGTTTTAAGTTAATGAAAAATAAATATAAGTTGATTTATGAAGGCAAAGCAAAAAAAGTATTTACTCATGATGATAAAAATAAAGTAAAAATTGAATTTAAAGATGAAGCTACAGCATTTAATGCTTTGAAAAAAGAAAAATTTGAAGGTAAAGGCAAACTTAATTGCTTAATAAGTGCAAGAATTTTTGAGATTCTTATTAAGAAAAATATTCCAACTCATTTCATCGAACTTGAAAATGAAAATACAATGATTGCAAAAAAAATTAAAGTGATTCCATTAGAAATTGTTCTAAGAAATACTGCATATGGTTCTTTGTGCAAACAAACCAGTATCAAACCTGGAACTTTGTTATCTAAACCATTAATTGATATCTATCTTAAAAATGATGAACTTAATGATCCCCTTATTACAAAAGATAGAATTGAATTAATGAACATATTAAGCTCTCATGATTTAGAGTTAATAATAAATTTAACCTTAAAAATTAATATAATCTTGAAAAGTTTTTTTAAAAATATTCAACTTCAACTTGTAGATTTTAAATTGGAATTTGGTTATGATTCTAGAAATAATATTATTCTCGGGGATGAAATAAGTCCTGATAATTGTAGACTGTGGGATCTAAATCAAAAAAATGATATAATTGTAAGTCTTGATAAAGATAGATTTAGAAATGATTTAGGTGGTCTAATTGAAGCTTATAGTGAAATCCATCGAAGAATAAACGATTTCCTTAAACCTAATTGAATTAATAATGACTTTTTTATCTTAATCACAAATACAATGCAAAAACATTTTTTAAAATTTGGAAAGGTTTTCATAAATGTTGCCTGCTCTCCCTTGATTTTGATATCAAATAATTCAGAACTGGCTGCAAAGTATTTGCCAAATAACATTGATAAATCATTAAAAACCTTAGAAATACCAAATATTAATAATGTTTTATTTCAAGGGGTTGATATTAAAAAAGAGAAAAAATTTCTTCTTGCAGAAAATAATAATGATATTAGTGAAGAAAGAGTTCTTATCTCAGAAATAATTATCGAAGGTTGGGAAAATCATCCTGAGGGTAGAAAACTTGAATTGGCTGCATATGATTCCATGAGCATAAAGCCTGGAAGTATTGTTGACAATCGAATTTTAAATCAAGACCTTAATGCAATATATGCTAGTGGTTGGTTTTCAGGAGTTAAAATAAAGTCTCAAGATGGGCCATTAGGGGTGAGGCTAATAGTAAATGTAGTGCCTAATCCAATCTTAAAGAAAGTTGAACTTAAACCATTAAACTCTATAGTCTCCAATGAATACATAGATTTTATTTTTAAAAATTATTATGGAACAACTCTTAACCTAAAGGAATTTCAAAATAAGATAGAAATAATAAAAGAACGTTATGAAAAAGCGGGTTATTCTTTAGCTAGAATTAGTAGTCCAGATAGAATCTCTGAGAACGGAGTAATAATATTAAAAGTTTCTGAGGGTATTATATCTGACGTAAAAATAAGATTCCCAAATTCTGATGGTAAATTTATTATTGATGGAAAACCTAGAAAAGGGAAAACAAAAGACTGGGTTATCAAAAGAGAATTAAAAACACAACCTGGCACAATTTTTAATAGAAAAATTTTAGAAGCTGATATCGGTAGACTCTATGCCACATCATTATTTGATGATGTAAAGGTTTCTCTTGGCCCGGATAATTTAAATCCCGGTCAAGTCATAATTTTTTTAGACTTGAGTGAGCAAAGAACAGGATCGTTAACAGGTGGACTTGGTTATAGCAATGGTGCAGGTATCTTCGCATCAATTGGTTTGCAGGAAACAAATGCATTTGGAAGAGCATGGTCTACAAATTTAAATCTAAATTTTGGAGAATATTCAACTACCTATAATTTTTCTTTATCTGATCCATGGATTAAAGGAGATAAACACAAAACATCCTTTAGGACAAATGTTTTTCTTAGTAGAGATTATCCACAAGAATTTAAAAGTGAAAAGAATGGGAAATTATATGCAGTAGATGATCAAACACCATCTAGCTCTGATACTTTTTCATCAATAGTTTTAGAAAAAACTGGTGGTGGATTTTCTTTTTCAAGGCCTCTTAATGGCGGAGATCCTTTTAAGGCCTCTAAATGGAGAATTCTTGCAGGGATGAATTTTAAGAAAGTAAAGATGATTGATGGTGATGGTAATAAAAAACCTTATGGTGATAGGACGCCAACCACAACCAGAAATAACATAAGCGACATTATTTGTATTGGATTTACTCCTAATGATGGGTCATGCCCTGATGAAAATACATTGGTAAGTGTTATTGCCAGTGCATCTAGAAATAATTTGAACAATTCCATCAACCCAACTGCAGGTAATAAATTTAGTTTTGGTACCGAACAGTTTGTTCCGATAGGGGAAAACTCTCCAACTTTTAATAGAATGAGAGCCTCATATTCATTTTTTATACCAACAAAATTAATAAATTTAACTAAATCATGTAGGTCTAGTGATGCTACTAGTGAAGATTGTCCTCAAGCTATTGGATTTCAATTTAAGGCGGGAACTATTCTTGGGGAATTGCCTCCTTACGAAGCATTTTGTATGGGAGGGACATCATCTGTTAGAGGGTGGGGATCTTGTGATTTGGCTGTAAGTAAAAGTTTTGTTGAAGGTACTGCAGAATATAGATTCCCTGTTTGGAGAATGATATCAGGAGCTTTATTTGTTGATGCAGGAAGTGATTTAGGGTCTCAAAATGATGTTCCAGGAAAACCCGGAAAATTATTACAAAAATCAGGTTCTGGTTATTCTCTTGGAGGAGGGGTTGGAGTAAAAACGCCAATTGGGCCATTAAGATTAGATGTTGCTAGTAAGGACCTAAGTGGAGATTGGAGATATACACTTGGAGTTGGATGGAAGTTTTAAGTGTTTTCTTGGCCTGCTAATTATGATTTCTGCTATACCTTGGCTGGTGTTATCTCCAGAGAAGGTATAGGCCTTCATAGTGGAGAAAAAACAAGAGTTACAATTTCTCCTTATGAAAAAGAAGGATATTATGTCTCTTTCAGGGATAAACCTGGCGAGATTTTTAAGTTAACTCAGGATTTAATAGGAAGTACCATGCTTTGCACGGCAGTTAAATTGGGAGGTAGAAATTTATATACTATTGAGCATTTACTATCATCAATGGCTGGTTGTGGGTTAAGTTATATTCATATTGAGGTTGATGGGAAAGAGATTCCTCTTTTAGATGGATCAGCAATCCAATGGGTTAAAGATTTTGAAAAAGTAGGGATAAAAAAGGCACCTAGACCAGATAATTTCTTTCAAGAGATTAATAAATCAATAATTTTAAATAAAGAAGGCTCAGTAATAGCAGCTACCCCTTCTAAAAAAACTACAATTATATCCACAATAAATTTTGCCTATAAAGCAATTGGAAATCAAACTTTTGTGATTGACTTAAATCCAAAAAGTTTTGTTGAAATGATTGCTCCTGCTAGAACATTTGGTTTTAAAGATCAATTTCAAGAGTTAAGTGAACTTGGATTAATAAAAGGCGGAAGTTTGGAAAATGCCCTTGTTTGTGACGGTGATAAATGGGTTAATCCACCATTAAGATTTGATAATGAACCAATAAGACATAAAATTTTAGACCTAATTGGGGACTTGGCTTTGGTAGGGTTACCTAAGGCTCAAATATTAGTTTATAAAGGATCACATTCCTTAAATGCTTTATTGGCCTCATCGCTAAAAAATTAACTTTATCTTTAATAGTTTTGGAAAAGAAATTATCCAGTGAAAATAATCAACTTTCCTCCGAGCACATACTTGGTTTGTTACCTCACAGATATCCTTTCGCTCTTGTGGACAAAGTCATAGAGCATATTCCTGGGGAGAGAGCGGTTGCAATAAAAAATGTAACTATAAATGAGCCTCAATTTCAGGGACATTTTCCTGAGAGACCCTTGATGCCTGGGGTTCTTATTGTTGAATCAATGGCTCAAGTTGGTGGAATAATTGTAACGCAAATGCCTGATATTCCTAAAGGACTTTTCGTCTTTGCTGGAATCAATAATGTTAAATTTAGAAAACCAGTTGTACCAGGAGATCAATTGATAATTTCTTGTGAGTTATTGTCTATTAAAAGACAAAGATTTGGGAAGGTTAAAGGTGAGGCGCACGTTGATGGAAAGTTGGTTTGTGCTGGAGAGTTAATGTTTTCATTGGTTGATTAGAGATATGGATCATAAAAATACTGAATTAAACACAAGCTTTAGTGGCGTAAAAATCCATCCAAATGCTTTTGTTGATCCAAGTGCCGTATTACATGATGGGGTTATTGTTTCTCAAGGAGCTACTATAGGTCCTGATGTGACTATCGGGAAAGGAACCGAAATTGGACCGAATGCGGTTATTTCAGGAAGAACTCAAATTGGTATTAACAATAAAGTTTTCCCAAGTGTTTTTATAGGTCTTGATCCCCAGGACCTTAAATATAAAGGGGGCCATACTGAAGTAATTATTGGAGATAATAATACTTTCAGAGAATGTGTAACTATTAATAAGGCAACTAATGAAGGAGAAAAAACAATTATTGGAAATAATAATTTGTTGATGGCTTACACTCATATCGGCCATAATTGTGAACTAGGTAATGGTATAGTTTTATCAAATAGTGTTCAAGTCGCAGGCCATGTAAAGATTGAAGATAAAGCAATTATTGGCGGTTGTTTAGGTATTCATCAGTTTGTACATATCGGATATTTAGCGATGATTGGAGGGATGACGAGAGTAGATAGAGATGTACCTCCCTTTTGTTTAGCCGAAGGGCATCCAGGAAGATTGAGAGGTTTAAATAGGATTGGAATTAAGAGAAGTGGTTTAATGGAAAATAAAAATTTTGACTTAAAAATACTTCAAAGTACTTGGAATATACTTTTTAAATCTAATGATGCGATTTCAAATTCATTAGAAAAAGTAATGAAAGGAGAATTAGATATTTCATCTTCAAGATTATGTAGTTTTTTAAAAGAGTCAATATCTAAAGAAAGACGAGGACCAATGCCTGTAGTGAATGTATGAATAAAAAGATATTTATAAGTACTGGAGAAGTCTCTGGAGATTTGCATGGAAGTTTGTTATCAAAAGCATTATTAGATGAAGCAAAAAAAAAATCTATAGATTTAGAAATTTGCGGATTAGGCGGGGAAAGGATGAAGAATGAAGGTGTAAAAATTTTTCAAGATACTACATCAATTAGTGCAATAGGAATTTGGGAGGCTTTACCTCTAATTATTCCAACAATAAGAATTCAAAAAAGGTTCTACAAATTACTAAAAAAATATCCTCCTGATTGCTTAATTTTGATTGACTATATGGGCCCCAATATAAAAATTGGTACTAAATTAAAAAGATCGAAGACTAAAATTCCAATTTTTTACTATATTGCTCCTCAAGAGTGGGCTTGGAGGGTTGGAAATAATACTACAACAAATCTAATAAAGTTTTCTGATAAGATTTTTGCAATTTTCAAGAAAGAAGCAGTTTTCTACAAAAAGAGGGGCGGAAATGTTTTTTGGGTTGGACATCCAATGATTGATTTGACAAAAAAACTTCCTCTAAAGCAAGATGCCAGAACTATTTTAAACCTTCGCCCAAATCAAAACATCATACTTTTAATGCCCGCATCAAGACCTCAAGAATTGAGATATATATTACCTACTTTTATGAGAGCGGCTAAAAAACTGCAACAAAAATATCCAAGTTTAGTTGTCTATATCCCCTCCTGTAGGAGAGCTTTTGATGAAATATTCAAAAAATCCTTTAGAAAATATCAAGTTAAAGGATTTGTGATTTCTCAAATAGATAGTGCAAAATTAAAGCCTTATATTTATTCACTAACTAAAATTGCTCTTTGTAAATCTGGGACAGTTAATATGGAATTAGCTTTATATGGGATCCCACAGATTGTTGGTTATAGAGTAAGTAGGGTAACTGCTTTTATTGCTAAAAAAATTCTCAATTTCAAAGTTAAATTTATTTCTCCTGTAAATTTGTTAGTTAATAAATTAATAATCCCTGAGTTTGTACAGAGAGAGTTTGACGAAAAAAAAATTTTTTACAAATCTTGTAGGATTCTTGAGGGAAAGTCAGAAAAAATAAAAATGAAAAAAGGTTATGCTTTTTTAAAAAAAGAATTAGGAGAAGAGGGCGTAGTCCAGAGGGCTGCTAAAGAGATTATTAATTCTATTATTTGAACTTTATAATAAAAAAATGAAATACCTTTTATCTCTAATAGTTGCTCTTTCAATATTTTTTAACCCTGTAAACGCTTTTGCAGAGGAATTGATTCTTGCAGGAGGTTGTTTTTGGTGTTTAGAACATGATTTAGAGTCATTGAAAGGGATAAATTTTGTACAAAGTGGCTATTCAGGTGGAGATTTGAAAAATCCTACTTACGAAAATCACGAAGGACATCAGGAAGTGGTTTTGGTAGACTATGATTCCAAATTGGTAAACTTATCCGAGATACTTAGGCTCTATTTCAGAAATATTGATCCTCTGGACGGCAAGGGTCAATTTTGTGATCGTGGAGATTCTTATAGACCAGTGATCTTTTTCAAAGATGCAACTGAGGAAAGTGATGCAATAAATGCAATTGTTTCTGCCTCGAATGAATTGAGTGTGCCATTAGAAAAAATATCTGTGGAACTAAAATCAAAAGGTCAATTTTGGTTGGCTGAAGAATATCATCAGGATTTTGCTGAGAGAAATGAATTAAAATATAAGTTCTATAGATTCTCATGTGGGAGAGATCAGAGGTTGGATAAATTATGGGGTGATAACGCCAGATCAACAAATCTTTGGAATGAATGATTTAAATATAGTTATTTATTTTTAATCCATTGAACAAGAGTTTTAACTCCAAAACCGGTTGCACCTGATGGATTAATTCCCTTATTCTTATCAGTCCAACAAGTCCCAGCAATATCAATATGAGCCCATTTAATCTCTTTATCAAAGAATTCCTCTAAAAACAAAGCAGCAGTTATTGACCCACCTGCTCTAGGACCTGTATTTTTCATGTCAGCTATATGAGACTTTAACCCTTCTTTATAAGATTTTTGTAAAGGCATTTGCCATAATTCTTCTCCAGACTGGGCTGATGCAGTTTTTAGGTCATTTGCTAGATCATCATTATTGCTCCAGAATCCAGCTACATCATTCCCTAATGCAACAACAATAGCTCCTGTTAAAGTGGCTAGATCTATTATTGAATCAGGGTTTAAATTGGATGCGTAAGTTAAAGCATCAGCTAATGTGAGTCTACCCTCTGCATCAGTGTTATTTATTTCAATTGTCTTACCATTAGATGCTTTAACAACATCTCCAGGATGTACTGCAGATCCATTTATCATGTTTTCGCAAGCTGCCACAATAAAATGAATTTCTAATCCCTTTGGTTTTATTGCTCCAAGTGCTTTTGCCGCTCCTAAAACTGCAGCGCTCCCGCCCATATCATATTTCATCATTTCAATTTGAGAGGCTCCAACTTTCAGATTATATCCTCCAGAATCAAAGGTTAAACCCTTCCCAACAAGCGCAATCTTTTCTTTTATAGGCCCCTCTGGCTTTAAAGTAAGATGAATAAATTTAGGGTCTAGATCAGAACCTTTTGCTACAGCTAAATATGCACCCATACCTAAATCTTCACAATCTTTTGACTCTAAAATTTTTACTTCCAAACCATGATCTTTAGCTATTTGAGAAGCTTTCAAAGACATTTCTTGAGGTGTAAGACTATTTGGAGGGGCGGCTACAAGTCTTCTAGCTAGTTCTACACCCTCACATATTTGTGCTGTCTCTTCAAAGCTAATTTTCTCAAATTTTTTTAAATTCAAAAATTCTATTTCTTTAAGAACTTTCTTTTCATCTTTTTTCTTATTGAATCTATTGTCCTTATAGGCAGATAATCTGGCAGACTCGGCTAATTGTTTTATTTCTAGTTGTGAATTTATTAATTCCCAAGGTAGCAAGATGCTGATTTTTTCATTTTTATCAACAGTTTTCCTAATTAGATTTCCTATAGAGTTTTCTATGTCACTTTTATTTAGGTCTTTTGATTTGCCAAGACCAACTATGATTAAAGTTTCTAATTTTTGATCTAAAAATTCAAAGCTTAAAGTTTTTCCTTTCTCTCCTTTGAATTTTTTTTGAGTAACTTTTTTTAGTAATAATTTTGGGTCAACAACAAATTTTATGTTTTCAAGTTGGCTTGCAATTTCTTCCTCTAAAACTCCAAAAATTAATGAAGCACCTTGCCAGTTATCTAGATTTTTTTGGAATGTGGAAAATTGCATTTGTAAAAAGGATTTAATTAACTTTTAGTTGTTTGTGAAAGTAGTTGTCCACCTATCTCGAGTTTCTTTATTAAAAGGTGGTAACCATAAATATATCAGTTGCTGCTCTAATTTACGTCTTAATTTTACTTCTTTAGGCACATCTAAGAAGAAACGAATATCTTGGTGACTTGAGAGTTTATTATGAGCTAGGGCTTCTCTATAGTTCATGAGGTAATTTTTACAGTCATGTTCTCCCTTCCATCTTTTATTTGCTGAATTTGTTTCTCCTATATATAAGATTATTTTAGAACTCTCCATCGAGTCGATTACAAAATACATTGCTGGCCCATTATGTATATATTGATTGGTTCTCCAAAAGTTCAATGATAGTGGCTGAAGGGAAAACGGATCAATTTTTTTTTCATTGGAAATTTTATTTATAGGAAGACTTGTTTGGTGCAAAGTTTTATTGTGAGTATCTTTTGAAATTTTGAATTGGTGATTATATATTCTATTTCTCCATTCAGTTAGGATTTTGCCCTTGATTTTTAGATTATTTGAGTGTTGAAAATTAATTGATGTATTTACATTTGAACCAAATAATTCAAATTGTTTATTTTGGTTTGAAATATTATTTACGTTAAATTTTTCCAATATTTAGTAAACATGTCTACTAAATTTAATTCTGAAAAAATATAAATCAAGAATTATTTATAAACTAAAATTTATTAATGTTCTAATCAATTTAAAAGATTCTTGTTATCTTGTAGTTGAGCCTTAATCTTGCGAAGTAAAAAAATAGAAATGGGATTTTTTGAGTCAGACATCGTTCAAGAAGAAGCTAAAAAGCTTTTTACAGATTACCAAGAACTTATGAAACTTGGTTCTGATTATGGAAAATTTGACAGAGAAGGGAAAAAAATGTTTATAAAAAAAATGGAATCTCTTATGGATCGTTATAAGGTTTTTATGAAGAGATTTGAATTGTCTGAAGATTTTCAAGCAAAAATGACAGTTGAACAACTAAAGACACAGTTAAGTCAATTTGGAATTACTCCTGATCAAATGTTCGATCAAATGAATAAAACCTTAATAAGAATGAAGGATGAACTTGATAAAACTTCTTAAATTTAACAATTAAAGCTTCATGTCAGATAATTTAATATTGCCATCATGGCTATCAAGAGGGATAGAAGAATATTTCCCAATTAAGGGAACAGATCAAACCTTTTCGGAGATAATAGATCATGCGAAAAAAAATAATAAAAAATTAAGGGTTAAACTAGGGATCGATCCAACTGGAATAGATATTCATCTTGGGCACAGCATATTGTTTAAAAAACTTAGGGCATTCCAAGATAATGGACATACTGCAATTTTAATTATTGGGGATTTTACTGCTCAAATTGGTGACCCAACCGGAAAAAACAAAACAAGAGTTCAGTTATCGGAAAAACAAGTTAAGGATAATTCAAAAACATACTTAACCCAACTAGGAATGGGAAAGCCAGCCAATGAATCTATTTTAGATTTTGATTCAAAAGATAGGATAGAAATTAGATATAACAGTGAATGGTTAAAAGGACTAAATCTTAATTCGATAATTGAATTAATGGGCAGTGCAACAGTTAGTCAAATGCTAGCTAAGGAAGAATTTAATAAAAGGCACACTTCGCAAGTTCCAATTGCTTTGCATGAATTCTTATATCCACTATTACAAGGTTACGATTCGGTAGTTGTTCAATCAGATATTGAGCTTGGAGGCACAGATCAGAAATTTAATATTGCAATAGGAAGAGATCTTCAAAGGCATTTTAAACAAGACCCTCAATTTGGCATTCTGCTTCCAATATTGACAGGTTTAGATGGAATTAAGAAGATGAGTAAATCTGAATTTAACACCGTCGGTTTAACTGAAGATCCTCTTTCAATGTATTCAAAATTAGAAAAAGTACCCGATAATATAATACCCACCTATTTTGAATTACTTACTGAATTAGATTTAAGTTTTCTTGAAAACTCAAATCCTCGTGAATTACAGAGAAGAATGGCTTTAGAAGTTACTACTTTATTTCATGGGGCTGAAGAAGCATTAAAGGCGCAATCAAACTGCGAAAAATTATTCCTTGGACATAAAGAAAAAGTTGGAGAAATTCCAGAGATTTCTTTAAAAGAAGTAGTTTTTCCAGTAAAGTTTTTTTACTTATTAAGTGCTCTAGAATTTTTCAAATCTAGCAGCGAATCCAAAAGATCTATTAAAGGTGGGGGTGTAAAAATTGATAGTAAGAAAGTATTAAATCCTGATTTAGTTTTTAATTCGAAAAATGATTTGGAAGGAAAAATTTTGCAAATTGGGAAAAAAATAATTAAGAGGTTTGAAAACTGAAAATTGATGAATAACATATTTAAATCAGAAGATAAAATAATATTGGCAATTGATGGATTAGATTTAAGTCAAGCAAAATTACTTTTGGAAAAATGTCCCAATATTAAGTGGGTGAAAGTTGGTTTAGAGCTTTTTGTTAGGGAAGGTCCAAGAATTATTGAAATATTAAAAGGTTTAAATAAAAAAATTTTTTTAGACTTGAAATTTCATGATATTCCAAATACCATGCGCGCATCATGTTTCCAAGTTTCAAAGTTAGGGGTTGATATAATTTCTATCCATGCTTCAGCAGGTCTAAAAGCTCTTAAGGATTCGAAAAAAGCATCTTTAGAAGGAGCTACCTCAGTCAGTGTAAAACCTCCATTTGTTGTAGGAATAACTGTTTTAACAAGCTTTTCTCTTAAAGATTTTCAAACTGATCTTGATAGAACTAATTCAATTGCAGAAAATGTATTGAGACTTGCAAAGTTGTCATTTGATGCTGGATTAGATGGATGTGTTTGTTCTCCTTGGGAGGTAAAAATGTTGAGATCTATTTATAAGGATAATTTTGAACTTATTACACCAGGCATCAGATTAAATATTGACAATAAAGATGATCAAAATAGAATTATGACTCCTCATGAAGCTATAGATAATGGCGCTTCTAAGTTAGTCATTGGTAGATCAATATCAAAAGCTATAGATCCTAATAAAGCTCTAGTAGAAATATTTAAATCTATTGATTCTGATTAATTTTGGATTCTTCTCCCTTAAATAATCTTGTTATGTTTGTTCTATGTTTCCAGATTACTAATAATGCAACAATTAAGCTTATAAAAAAGTATGAGTGCATAAATTTACCTAGGTAAAAAAACATAAAAATAGGAAGTAAGATTGCAGCTGAAATACTGGATAAAGAAACAAATTTAGTTTTAGTTAGGACTATTAAAAAAATGCCAAGAGATGCGAGTCCAACTTTCCAAGAAAGAGCTAAAAACAAACCTAATCCAGTCGCAACAGCTTTCCCACCTTTACCTCTTAGCCATATTGGCCAAATATGTCCTGAGATAGCGGATATCCCTGCTATTACCTCTATTAATCCTAGATCTGTGTAATATTGAGCAATTTTTACTGCAACAAGGCCTTTACCAACGTCAATGATAAATACAAAGAGTGCTGGCCATTTCCCAACATTTCTTAAGACATTTGTGGCACCTGTAGATCTAGAACCTATAGTTCTTAGATCTATATTTTTGAGATATTTTCCAATTAAAAAACCTGTCGGAAGTGAGCCTAAAAGATAACTTGTAAAAATTATTAAGATATTCATAAAGCTTAGTTTAGTTCAAGATCATCGTAAATTTCATTATCTGAACCAGCGAATGCGACCCATAATGGAAATTGAAGTATTGGAATTTCAACAGAGGTTTCTGCTGCATCAATGATAATAAATGGCAATTCTTCATTGGCTTCTAATCTATCAGCTCTTTCAATAACACCTTCAGGCCTTTCAAAAAGAACAATCCCACTATTAGGTCCAAAGTCATCCCTTGTGAGACCAAGTGAATCTTGAAGAATTCTTCTCCATTCACCTAATCGTTCAGGCTGCGAAGCTAAAATAAGAGTTTGAAACTGATCTCCATATAATTCGCCAAGAATAGATATTAAACCTGCTGATAACAAGGCATTTTTTTGTCGAGATCCTCTACTTTCAAGAGAACCTCTTCCGCCCATGTTAAAGAACCAATCATCCATAATTTCTATATCTGATGAATCAAGACTCCGTCTTAATTTCCAAGGTTCTGCATAAAAGTCAGGTTGTTCTGTGAAACTTGTAAAGCAACTTTTTATAATCTCTTCATCTGGCTTAAATGTTTCAGAAAGAGCAGGAATATTAACTACATTATTTGTGCTTTTGTTTTGCTTTTTCTCATCAAGGGGAGAAGGCTTTACGACTATTGGTTGAGAAACTAATTCAAGTTTCTCTACGTTTTGCGAAAGATTCTGCAAAGCTCCAGTTAAGTACTCTTGAAAGCCTTTAACTCTTTTAGCAATATTATCTGACTGTCCTTTAAAATTTGACTCAATATCTTTTTCTATTTCATTTTTTTTTGTTTCTAACTGTTTTACTTCTTTAACTAAAGAATCTTTTTTTGAAACGAGATCTCTAAAAATTTCATTAGAAATTTCATCAAAAGATTTGGCTGATTTATCATTTTTTGGTGTATTCCTTTTATTTTGCGTTGTATTTTTCTTACTAATTTGTTTGGCTTTATCATCTGAAATTGACTTATCTATTATTAATTCCTTTTCAGGATTATTGTCGGAAATTTCTGTATTGGTCATTTAAATAATTTTGAAGATTAGGCAAAGTCTGAATTTTAAGAATTTTTAATTTCCAGGGAGTCAACTTTTTTTATGAGCTCATCTTTTAATTGCTTTGGATTAAATAAAATTGGTAATAAATGAGGACTGGACTTTTCTCTAAAATAAAAAATACCTGGGATTATAGGGAAAAAGAATTTCCATGATATCCAGTTCTTGAATGGAAATGTTCTAATCTCTTTCCCTAATTGTAAAACGATAAAATCATCATTTGTTATTTTTATTCTTAAGGTGAATGACTGAAGTAATAAAAAAAAGCTAAAAGAAGCAAAAACTATTGTTGGCAAAGAACCAATATTCAAAAACAAAAGCATAAAACTTAAAATTATTAGAATGATTGGCAACTGAAATGATGGAGATATTATTACTGGCTCCTCTTTTTTTGATTTAGTGTTAAACATAGATTCATCCAAATAAAATTTGCGTTAGTAATACATCCATTAAAGATACAGTAACGAGAGTCATTACAACTGCACCTGTTGTACTTGTTCCAACTTCTTTTGGACCACCTTTAGTTGTGAGTCCATATCCACAAGCAATGATTGAAATAAGTAATCCGAATACTACAGATTTTATCAACATTGAAGTTAAGTCTGTACTGGTTAAACTCACATTACCTGATCTTACAGATGTCCAAAAAACTATTGGAGGAACTTTATAAAAAATTGTGCTCCAAATTTGTCCACTCCATAAAGCTACAGATAAAAACAAAAGACACTGTATTGGAGACATTATTACCATCGATAGCAACCTTGGTACTACCAAATATTGGACTGGTTCGGTCCTTAACATGGTTATTGCCTCAATTTGTTCTGTGACTTTCATAGTGCCCAGTTGAGCAGCATAGGCAGTGGCAACCTTTCCAGTCATTAAAGTAGCAGTTAGAAGAGGAGCCATTTCTCTCGCCATGCCTACTGCTAATAAACCTCCAATTTCACTTGAAACCCCCATACTTGTAAGTTGTGATGCAACTTGAATATTAAAAACTGTACCTGCGGCAATCCCTGTAATTAATACAATTAATAAACTGCCAGGACCTGACTCCATAAGTTGGTCAAAGAGATCATTTTTGGAAATTTTACCCTTGAAGATAAAATTAATTGCTTGCCCGCCAATGATTAAGCTGCTTAGAAGTCTTTTGAAAAAATTAAGGTAATACATATCTTTATATTAGTTTGTAATTAATTTTCGATCCCATTTTCTCATGATTAAAAGACCAATTATTACTAATATTGAGGGTATAAAACCAATACATAATCTAATAGTTAATTGTGCTGAATAGCATTGCTCAATAACATTAAGACCATCTTTATCAACAAAGCATGATTGATAACCTGATAAATATAATAAAAATCCTAATAATTGAACACTCAACGCGATACCAATCTTCTGAATAAGTACCATCCAAGCAGTATATAATCCTGCCGGTTTCTCTGGATCTTCATCTATTGCATCAGGAAGTAGCGACCAAGGGATAAGAAAAGCTGTTGAAGCTCCAATGCCAATAAGACAGATTATGAAAATTAAAAGAATGAACAAAATTATATTTCCTGAATTTAGAAATAAATTATCCCCAACTCCTGAAACCCTTGATAGAGAGGGTAAAAACAAAGTTGCCGTACATGAAAGAATCCAAATCATCGCTCCATAGTTTAAAGCTGAAATCCTATTCAATTTATTTGATACTCTTGTCCATATTTGTAAACCCACTAAAGCGCTTATTTGGAAAGGTATCGGGATCCACTTCGCAATATATGTTGGCACATTCAGTACATCTTCTACATAAATTAAAGCTACAGTTTGCATCAATTGTAAGGCGCACCAGAGAAGAATATAAAGAGTAATAACTTTTAGAAATTTTTTATTTCTGAAGATTCTTTTGAATTGAAGTGTTATAGCTTCCACTTTTCCTGAAGGCCTTCGTGCTTTTTTTGCAAATGGAGCCAATCCCCAACAAGAAATTAATGTTGCAGCAACTGCAATAAATCCACTTATTTTACCCATTAAAAAATATTCATTATTTGCTGATCCTTCAGAACTTAATACAACTCCAGCAATTATTAAACCAGTTAGTCCTGCAATTATTGAGCCAGTAAATCTAGATGCGTTTAGTCGTGTTCTTATTGCTGTTTTTTCAGAAATTTCAGTAGATAGAGCTGCGAAAGGAAGATTAATACTTGTATAAGCAGTCATTACGACTATAGAAATTATGGCATAGTAAATAGTCTTGGTAAGCACGGAACCAGTAGGAGTCCACCATATCGCAGCTAAAGAGAAACCAAGAGGAACAGATGCTGCTAACATCCAAGGGATTCTAGGCCCCCATCTTGATTTGGTTCGATCACTTAACCATCCAATTAACGGATCATTTACTGCATCCCATATCTTTATTAACATTAATAATGAACCTGCAATTATTACTGGTAAACCAGCAGAAATAAAGAATCTGAACAGAAAAAAACCAAATTGAGTCGCGACTAAACCTGTGCCTGCATCTCCTAGCCCATAAGAGAACATTAATCTTGTTGTTGATCCATTAATATTTTTTTTCGAGTGTGAATTTTCCAATCTTTTTACTTTGTTGATTGTTTGATAATGTATTATTGCAATGGTAATTCTATTACTTAATGCGGGCGTGGTTTAGTGGTAAAACCTCAGCCTTCCAAGCTGAAGATGCGGGTTCGATTCCCGCCGCCCGCTTCTAGAGTATATTGTTTTTTGTCCCAAATACTTCTTCTGAAATGATCAATAAAGAGCTTCTACTCTTTATTGAAACAGATTTTTTATTAATAGTTAAGGGTTTAAAAATCTTATGCATGCTTGTGTCAATAACTTTTAACCAATTATATTTACATTTTGGTAAGGAGAAATCGATACTTTTTGAATATGCATTTAAACCTATCCAAACCAGAGGATTATTATTGTCTTTGTTAATGCTAAAGGCAACTGTGTGAGACCAACTGCTCCAATCGGGTCTATCTAACCTTGTTCCATGCCAATGGTATCTTGGAATATTTTCATTAGATTGATTATTAGCGAAGAATGATGGATTAAAAATGTTTATTAGTTTTTTTCGGATTTTTATAACGTATCTAAAATATTCTAATAATTCCAAATCTTGTTGACCATGTTCCCAATTCATACAGCCCAATAAATTATTTTGGCACCAAGAATTATTGTTACCGCCTTGTGACCTTCCTATCTCATCACCCATAAGTATCATTGGAACACCTTTAGATATAAGTAAACTAAGAATAAGATTTTTTTGTTGTCTTTTTCTTAAATCATTAATTAATAAGTTTGTAGTTGGCCCCTCTGTACCATGATTCCAAGAATTGTTATGGTTATCACCATCTCTATTCTGTTCTCTATTAGCAAAATTATGTTTTCTATTGAAAGTTACTAAATCTTTTAGAGTGAATCCATCATGTGAAGTAATAAAATTTATTGATTTTGGGAAAATATTATCTTCTTTGTAAATAGATGGTGTCCCTTTTATTTTATCGCTCATATTCCAAGCTGTATCTTTATCCCCCTTCCAAAATCTCCGCAAGTCATCTCTAAAATGACCATTCCAAGTGAAAGTATTCTTAGATGGGAAATCAC
The DNA here is from genome assembly GCA_003209475.1 of Prochlorococcus sp. AG-459-B06. Taxonomy (GTDB): domain Bacteria; phylum Cyanobacteriota; class Cyanobacteriia; order PCC-6307; family Cyanobiaceae; genus Prochlorococcus_A. The sequence continues at coordinate 546 of QCQY01000004.1, read as the reverse complement.
CTAATTTATATAAACCGCCACAATCCCATGGCTCACTTATGAACTTGATATCAATAAGTTCTGGTTCACATTCTATATCTTCAAAAATTGGAGGATTATCAAGCGGTGAAAGATTTTCTCCTCTTGATAGGGCAATTCCCAAATCAAATCTAAAACCATCAACTCCTAATTCACTCGCCCAACATTTTAATGATTCAATTATTAGTTTTCTAACTAATCCTCTGTTTGCTGCAATAGTATTACCACATCCGGAGACGTCCTGATAATTTTTATCTTTTCCAATAAAGTAATAAAGATTTTCATCTATACCTTTCCAAGATATCGCTGGCCCTTTTGAATCACCTTCGGAAGTGTGGTTATATACAACATCTAAGATGACTTCAATGTCTGCTTTATGACATTCCTCTACAAATCTTCTAAATTCCTCTCTATTCTTTTCGGCGGATTCATTCGAAAGATATTCAAAATGCGGAGTAAACCAATTAATTGGACTATAACCCCAAAAGTTTTTTAGACCATTTGGGGCATCAGTAGGATCAAAACAAA